>JBHHXI010000071.1:0-15714 GCA_046756945.1 Rhodospirillales bacterium | reverse complement strand
TCGAGCGCGAACCGGGCAGGGAATACGTCTTCCGGGTCTGAGGGCGGGTGTCGCGGAGCGTCCTACTCCACCCAGGCGATGCGCAGGATGTTGGTGGCGCCGGGGGTGCCGAAGGGCACGCCGGCCGTCACCACCAGCCGTTCGCCCGGGCCGGCGAAGCCCTCGTCCGAGGCGACGCGGGTGGCGTCGGTCACCATCTCGGCGAAGCTGTGCAACTCGCGCGTCAGCACCGGGTGGACGCCCCACACCATGGCCAGAAGCCGCGCCGTAACCGGGTTCGGCGTGAGCCCGAGGATGGGAACGTTGGGCCGTTCGCGGGCGGCGCGGAACGTCGTCGAGCCGGTGGACGTGAAGGTGACGACGGCCGCCGCCGCGACGGTGCCGGCCACCTGGCGGGCGGCGGCGGTGATGGCGTCCGCCGCGGTGGCCTCGGGCGCGTGGCGTTCGGCTTCCATGATCTTGCGGTACAGCGGGTCGCGCTCCACCCGGTAGATGATGCGGTCCATCATGGCCACCGCCTCGGTCGGATATTCGCCGGCCGCGGTTTCCGCCGACAGCATGACCGCGTCGGCGCCATCGTAGACGGCGGTGGCCACGTCGGAGGCCTCGGCCCGGGTCGGCGTCGGCGAATGGACCATGGAATCCAGCATCTGCGTCGCCACCACCACCGGCTTGCCGGCGTGGCGGCAGGTGCGGATGATGAGCTTCTGCAGGCCCGGCACGTCCTCGGGCGGGACCTCGACGCCGAGGTCGCCGCGCGCCACCATCACCGCGTCCGACAGGGTCACGATCTCGTCGAGGTGATCGATGGCGGCCGGCTTTTCCAGCTTCACCATGACCGCGGCGCGGCCGGCGATGAGCTTGCGCGCCTCGGCCACGTGCTCGGGCTTCTGCACGAACGAGAGCGCGATCCAGTCGATGCCCAGATCCAGTCCGAAGCGCAGGTCCTCGCGGTCCTTTGCGGTCAGCGCCGAGAGGTCCAGCACGGCGCTTGGCACGTTCACGCCCTTGTGGTCCGACAACTCGCCGCCGGTGATCACCTTGGTCTCGGCGAAGTCGAGACCGCAGCGGACGACGCGCAGGCGGATCTTGCCGTCGTCCACCAGAAGGTCCGTTTTGGGCTTGAGCGCGGCGAAAATCTCCGGATGGGGCAGCGACGCGCGGCGTTTGGTGCCCGGCTCCCCCGACAGGTCCAGGCGGAAGGCATCGCCGGCCTGCACGACGGCCCGCCCGCCTTCGAATTCGCCGACCCTGAGCTTCGGCCCCTGCAGATCCAGCATGACGCCGATGGGGCGGTCGTAGCGCCCTTCCAGCTTGCGGATGGCCGTCAGACGCCGCTTGTGGTCCTCCTGGGTTCCGTGGCTGAAATTGAGCCGGAAGACGTCGGCCCCCGCCTCGAACAGCTTGGCGATACGCGACTGGGTGGAGGTGGCCGGACCCAGGGTGGCGATGATCTTGGCGTTTCGTCTGCGTCGCATGGCGGAACCATAATCCCCGGTCCCCGCCGGTGCCAGAATTTATGCGGGTTTCCGGGGTATTTGTCCGGCCGCCGGCGCAAGCGGGCCTAGCCGTCGACGATGATGGCGCGGAAGTCGTTGACGTTGGTCAGCGTCGGCCCGGTGACCACGAGATCGTCGAGGGCGGCGAAAAAGCGATAGGCGTCGTTGTCCGCCAACAGGGCGGCGGCGTCCAGGCCCAGCCTCCCGGCGCGCGCCAGGGTGTCCGGACGAACGATGGCCCCGGCGTTGTCCCCGGTGCCGTCGATGCCGTCGGTGTCACAGGCGATGGCGCGCACCTGCGGTTGCCCGCGCAGCGCCACGGCGAGGGCGAGCAGGAATTCCGCGTTGCGCCCGCCCCGGCCCCGGCCGGTGACCGTCACCGTGGTTTCGCCGCCCGACAGAAAGACGCACGGAGGGGCCGCGCCGCCGAGGGCGGCGGCGCATCCCGGGGCCACCCAGTCCGAGGCCGCAAGCGTCTCGCGGCGCGCCGCGCCGAGGGCAATGGCGGCGTGGGCCTCCGCCACCCGGCGGGCGTCGCCCTCGATGCCGTCGCCCAGGATGACCGGCGCGTACCCCTGGGCGCGGGCGGTTTCGGCCGCCGCCTCCAGGGCCATGCGGGGCGTCGCCACCAGTATCGTCTCGGCCCTTGCGAGGTGTTCGTCTCCGGGCTTGGGCGTCTCTTCGCCGGCCCCGCTCAATTGCCTGGCCACCGCCTGCGGCGGCTCGATGGCGTACTTCTCCAGCACCGCCCTGGCGTCGGCGAAGGTGGTCGGGTCGGCGACCGTGGGGCCCGACGCGATCACCGCCGGGTCGTCGCCGGGGACATCGGAGATGGCCAGGGTGACGACCCGCGCCGGGAAGGCCGCCGCCGCCAGGCGCCCGCCCTTGACCGCCGAGAGGTGTTTCCGGACGCAGTTCATCTCGGAAATGGTCGCCCCGGATTTGAGCAGCGCCGCGTTCACCGCCTGTTTGTCCGCGAGCGTCAGGCCGGCCGCCGGCAGGGCGAGTAGCGCCGACCCGCCGCCGGAGATCAGGCACACCACCAGGTCGTCCGCGCCGAGGGCCGCGACCGTCTCCAGGATTCGCGCCGCCGCCGCCCGGCCGGCGGCGTCGGGCACCGGATGGGCCGCCTCCACCACCTCGATCGCCCGGCACGGCACCGCGTGGCCGTAGCGGGTGACGACCAGGCCCGAAAGACGGCCCGGCCAGTGCTCCTCCACCGCCCGCGCCATGGCCGCGGCGGCCTTGCCGAACCCCACCACCACGGTCCGGCCCCTGGGCCCGGCGGGAAGATTGGCCGGCACGCAATGGGCGGGCTGGGACACGGCCACGGCCCTGTCGAACATGGATCGGAGAAGCTGATCGCCCATCGCCCGTTCCCCGGCCTGGAGGGTGCGCGTGAATGCCCGTGGCCTGCATATTCCACTTGCCCGCATATTGCATATTAAAGGGATGGCGGAAGCGTCCGCACGAAAATTGTCCGCCCCGGGCCGAATACCCGACGACTACCTCCAATGGATAATTCCGGCCCTCGGGGCACATACGATACGATGGACCTTTCCGCGAACAACCGGCGGGACCGGCGGGCGCCGTCCGTCGCGGCCACACGGAACCGGTGGTTTCCCATGATTGCCGGAAAGGAAGGTTGAGGTTGCAAACCGAGCGCGACACCGTCGCCGACCAGGGCGACACAGAGGTCCTCAAGCGCGAGCTGGTGGGCCTGTTCCAATACCTCCGGCGGGTGCGCCAGGAGATCGCCGCCATTTACCGTCCCGCCGACGGCGACAATCAGTTCGACAGCATGGCCGACCAGCTTGACGCCATCGTCGGGGCCACAGAGGAAGCGACCGACACGATCATGGAGGCCATGGAAAACAACGACGAAATCCTGGCCCGGCTGAGAGACGGGATCACCGATCCCGGCCACCGCGCCTGCCTTGACAGGATCGCCGCCAACGGCGCCGCCGTTTTCGAGGCCTGCTCGTTCCAGGACATCACCGGGCAACGGGTGTCCAAGGTGGTCAAGTCGGTCACCTATGTGGAGGAGCGGATCAACGCCCTGATCGGCATCTGGGGCAGGGACGAACTGGAGACTGTCGACGTCGCGCCGGAGCGGGAAAAGACCGCCGACGAGAAGCTGCTCCACGGCCCCCAGCGCGCGGGCCAGGGCATCAGCCAGGACGAGATCGACAAGCTGTTCGATTAGAACCTTCGCCGCCGCCGCTAAATTTCTGTCCCGCGCCCGGGTGGCCGTGGTAGGGTCCCTCCACGGTTTCAACCCTTCCAGGAACGCAGAACGGAGCAATGACCCGCCCTGGTTTTTCCGTGTTCGCCCTTCTTTTCGGCATGCTTGCCGCGGGCGCGGGCGTGCAAGCGGCGGGCCTCGAGGATATGGTGTATCTGGATTTGAAGGACGGCCGCGTGGTCATCGAAATGCGGCCCGACCTGGCCCCGCGCCACGTGGCGCGCATCAAGGAGCTGGTGCGCCAGGGATTTTACGACGGGCTGCCGTTCCACCGGGTGATCGGCGGCTTCATGGCCCAGACCGGCGACCCGCGCGGCGACGGTACCGGCGGCTCTGGCGTCAATATCGATGCCGAGTTCTCCGACGAGCCCTATGAGCGCGGCACCCTCGGCATGGCCCGCTCAAGCGACCCGGACAGCGCCGATTCCCAGTTTTTCATCATGTTCACGCGATACCCTTCCCTGGACGGCCAGTACACCGTCTGGGGCAAGGTGGTCGAGGGCATGGACTACGTGGACGGGATCAAGAAGGCGCCGCCCGGTTCGCGCAGCGGCACGGTGGACGACCCCGACCACATCGTCCGCATGCGCATGGCGGCGGACGTCAAGGACTGAGGCGCAAATACGTAATTTCCGAGCCTTAAAAAAAATTTCGAACCACAGAGATATTTACAGAGACGCCTGGATGCGCCGCGCCGCCTCCCATGTGCTCTGTGTTCCTTTCTCTGTGATCTCTGTGATCTCTGTGGTTGATTCCTTCGGAAAAAATATCGTGAATTCGATATCAGATTGAATTACGCGCCGCCGAATCCCGCCCAACCCGTAATTCGACGTCCCCAGTTGATCTGGAATCCTTCCTCACCACCGGCGCGCGGCGGGCGTTTGCGCCGCTGACGGAAAAAGCCGTCCGGAAACGCTACCCCACCTGGCTCAGGGCCGCCTCGATGGCCTCCAGGGCGGCCTCGGCGTGGGCGCCTTCGGGACCGCCGGCCTGGGCCATGTCGGGGCGCCCGCCGCCGCCCTTGCCGCCGACGGCGGCCGAGCCGGCGCGCACCAGGTCGATGGCGCTGATGCGGTCGGTCAGGTCGTCGGTCACGCCGACGACGAGGGACGCCCTGCCCTCGTTGACGCTGACCAGCGCCGCCACGCCGGACCCCACCTGGCGCTTGAGGTCGTCGGCCAGGCCCTTCAGGTCCTTGGCCGGCACGCCGTCGAGCAGCCGCGGCGTGAACTTGACACCGCCCACGTCCTTCACCTCGCCGGCGTCGCCGCCGCCGGTGGCCATGCGGCGCCGGGCCCCGGTCAGTTCGCGCTCCAGTTTCCTCCGTTCCTCGATGAGGGCGGCGACCCGGGCGGGAACGTCCGCCGGCGCGCTCTTGAGCAGGGCGGCGGTCTCGGTCAATGCCGCCTCGTGGGCGGCGTAATAGGCGTGCACGGCGGCGCCGGTAAGCGCCTCGAAGCGGCGCACGCCGGCGGCCACCGCCCCTTCGGCGACGATCTTGAACGCCTGGATGTCGCCGGTGCGGCCGACGTGGGTGCCGCCGCAGAGCTCGGTGGAGAAAGCGCCGTCGTCGTCGCAGCCCATGCTCAGCACCCGCACCTCGTCGCCGTACTTTTCGCCGAACAGGGCCAGGGCGCCCGCCTCGATCGCCTGCTCGGGGTCCATCAGGTGGGTGACGACGGCGCCGTTGCGGCGGATGTGGGCGTTGACCAGGTCCTCGACGGCGGCGATCTCGTCGGGCGAGATGGCCTTCGGGTGGCTGATGTCGAAGCGCAGCCGGTCGGGCGCCACCAGGGACCCCTTCTGGGTCACGTGATCGCCGAGCGTGCGCCGGAGCGCCGCGTGCAACAGGTGGGTGGCGGAGTGATTGGCGCGCAGGCGGTCGCGGCGCTCCGCGTCGACCTCGAGGACCACCTCGTCGCCGACGCCGAGGACCCCGTCGTCGACCCGGACCATGTGGACGTGCACGGCGCCCACCTTCTTCTGGGTATCGGTGACCGTCAGGCGCGCCTTGCCGATGGCCGTCATGGCGCCGGTGTCCCCCACCTGGCCGCCGGATTCGCCATAGAACGGGGTCTGGTTGACGACGACGGCGGCCGTCTGGCCGGCCCCGGCCTCGGACGTGCGCTTGCCGTCGACGACGATGGCGAGCACCTTGCCTTCGGCGGTTTCGGTTTCGTAGCCCAGGAAATCTGTGGCCCCCAGTTCCTCGTGGACGGAGAACCACACCTCGTCGGTGGCCGCCTCGCCGGAGCCGGCCCAGGCCTTGCGGGCCTCGGCGCGCTGGCGCTCCATGGCCGCGTTGAAGCCGTCCGTATCGACGACCATCCCCTTGCCGCGCAGCGCGTCCTGGGTGAGGTCGAGGGGAAAGCCGTAGGTGTCGTACAGCTTGAACGCGATGTCGCCGGACAGCTCGCCGCCCGCGGGCAGGTTCGCCGTCGCCTCGTCGAGCAGCCCGAGGCCCCGGTCCAGGGTCCGCTTGAACCGGGATTCCTCCAGCTTCAGGGTCTCGGCGATCAGGGATTCGGCGCGCACCAGCTCGGGAAACGCCTGGCCCATCTGGGCGACGAGGACGGGCACCAGCCGCCACAGGAGGGGCTCGGTGCAGCCGATCAGCTGGGCGTGACGCATGGCGCGGCGCATGACGCGGCGCAAGACGTATCCCCGCCCCTCGTTGGACGGCAGCACGCCGTCGGCGATGAGGAAGCTGGTCGCCCTGAGGTGATCGGCGATGACCCGGTGGGAGACCTGGTGCGGGCCGTCCGCAGCGGCGCCCGTGGCCTCCGCCGAGGCCGCGATCAGGGCGCGAAAGAGGTCGATCTGGTAATTGTCGTGGGTGCCCTGGAGCACGGCGGCGGTGCGCTCCAGTCCCATGCCGGTGTCGATGGACGGCTTGGGCAGGGGGACGCGCTTGTCCGGCGTCACCTGATCGAACTCCATGAAGACCAGGTTCCAGATCTCGATGAAGCGGTCGCCGTCCTCGTCCGGGCTGCCGGGCGGGCCGCCGGGGATGTGGTCGCCGTGGTCGTAGAAGATCTCCGAGCACGGCCCGCAGGGACCGGTTTCGCCCATGGCCCAGAAGTTGTCCGACGTGGAGATGCGGAGAATGCGCTGTTCGGGAAGTCCGGCGATCTTCTTCCACAGGTCGAAGGCGTCGTCGTCGTCGGCATAGACGGTGACCAGCAACCTGTCCCGGACCAGGCCGAATTCCCCGGTCACCAGCTTCCACGCCAGGTCGATGGCGACGTCCTTGAAGTAGTCGCCGAACGAGAAGTTGCCCAGCATCTCGAAGAAGGTGTGGTGGCGGGCGGTGTAGCCGACGTTTTCCAGATCGTTGTGCTTGCCCCCGGCGCGCAGGCATTTCTGCGACGTCACGGCGCGCACGTAGTCGCGGGTCTCGAGGCCGGTGAAGACGTTCTTGAACTGCACCATGCCGGCGTTGGTGAACAGCAGCGTCGGGTCGTTGCGCGGCACCAGCGGGCCCGAGTCCACGGGCCGGTGTCCGTGGCCGGCGAAGAAATCAAGAAACGCCTGGCGAATGTCGTTGACCGTCTGCATGGGCCTAATCTAGGCCACGACGCAAAGGAAACCAACGCCTGACGTCCCGACGCGCCCATTCGGCGCCCGGCCGCGGCGGCGCCCCGAAACGGCGCCGGGCCAAAAAAACGCGGCCCCTTTCGGGGCCGCGCAGGGAAAATCCCCGGGGATCGGGGAGGTTACTCGCCCGCCTGGACCTTATTCTTGGAGTCGGTTTCCGCCGGCGCGTCCGCCGTCGCGGCCGACGGCGCCGGCGCCGGCGCGGGCGCCGCATCGGCGTCCAGTCCGGCGCCGCGGCGGATGGCGGTCTCGATGCCGGCCGCCATGTCCGGATGCTCGGCGAGATATTTCTTGGCGTTCTCGCGGCCCTGGCCGATGCGCTCCGAATCGTAGGAGAACCAGGACCCGGACTTCTCGACGATCCCCGCCTGCAGGCCGAGGTCGATGAGCTCGCCGGTCCGGGAGATGCCCTCGCCGTATATGATGTCGAACTCCACCCTCTTGAACGGCGGCGCCAGCTTGTTCTTCACCACCTTGACCCGGGTCTGGTTGCCGATCATCTCGTCGCGGTCCTTGATGGCGCCGATGCGGCGGATCTCCAGGCGCACGGAAGAGTAGAACTTGAGCGCGTGGCCGCCGGTCGTCGTCTCCGGGTTGCCGAACATGACCCCGATCTTCATGCGGATCTGGTTGATGAAGACGATCATGCATTTCGAGCGGGACACCGACGCGGTGAGCTTGCGCAGGGCCTGGCTCATCAGCCGGGCCTGCAGGCCCATGTGCGAATCCCCCATCTCGCCTTCCAGTTCGGCGCGCGGCACAAGGGCCGCGACGCTGTCGATGACGAGGACGTCGACGGCGCCCGAGCGGACCAGGGTATCGGCGATCTCGAGGGCCTGTTCGCCGGCGTCGGGCTGGGAGATCAGCATGTCGTCGACGTCGACGCCGAGGTTCCTGGCATAGATGGGATCGAGCGCGTGCTCGGCATCGACAAAGGCGCAGGTGCCGCCCGTCTTCTGCGCCTCGGCCACCACGTGGAGCGCCAGGGTCGTCTTGCCCGAGGCCTCCGGCCCGTAGATCTCGACGATGCGGCCGCGCGGCAGGCCGCCGATTCCGAGGGCGATGTCGAGGCTGATCGAGCCGGTGGAGACGACGTCGGCCTCCACCGTCTCGCGCTGGCCGAGGCGCATGACCGAGCCCTTGCCGAAAGCCCGTTCGATCTGGACGACGGCGGCGTCGAGGGCCTTGTTCCTGTCCATGGCGTCCTGTTCCACGAGACGTAAAACGCTTTGCGGCATGGCTTGGCTCACTTATTCCATAGGGTGGGACGGGATGCAACCGAAGCCCAATGTACACGATTTGTTCCCACATGCAACAGGTTTTTCTTAACCCTTGAAATACAAAGGGAAATCCACCCCATATTCGCTTTTTGTTCGGCGGAAAGGGGCGGGTGAGTCGGTAGGCGGAGAATACACCCGCCACCGAACCCTCAACCACGCCCAGGATCAATACGCCCGCGGCAAGGCTCACACGAATGGCGTTTAAGGGTCCGTCTTCATCCGAATGAGCAACAATATTGATAATGATATCATTATATGATATCAAATCCCATGAATTCGAAGCAGCGGGCCACGCTTGCGGCGGTTTTTGAGGACCCGGCACCGGCATCGATTACCTGGTCCGACATCGAGAGCATGTTGCACGCCTGTGGCGCTGAAATCAGCGAAGGGAAAGGTTCGCGTGTTCGTGTTTACCTTAACGGCGTGCGCGCTGTATTCCACAGGCCCCACCCCCGGAAGGAGGCGAACAGAAGCACCGTAAGATCGGTGCAACGATTCCTTGGTGAAGCCGGAATCAGACCACAGGAGGGATGACGATATGTTTGAATACAAGGGGTATACCGCTCACGTTGCGTTTGATGATGATGGTGGTGTTTTTCATGGCGAAGTGGCGGGCACCAGGGACGTAATTACGTTCGAGGGCGCTTCGGTCGAGGAGCTCGTCCAGGCATTTCATGATTCAGTGGATGATTATCTGGAATTTTGCGCAGAGCGCGGCGAAGAGCCTGTTAAGCCGTTTTCGGGGAATTTTCCCGTTCGCGTTGGGCCGGAATTGCATCGCCGCGCCCATCTGACGGCCGCGGCTTTGGGTATCAGCCTCAATGCCTGGATTTGCCGTCTTATCGACAAAGAATCCCTGACGCCGGAACAGCATCCGCCAGCAAAAGAAAAAGTCGCTTCACGCTGACTTTCAGTGCGACGCGGGGACGCCGCCGCTTCCCGCCGCCGGCCGCCGCCGCCCTCACCCCGCCATCAGCTCCTTGACCTTGCCGGCGAGGCCCTTCAGCGTGAACGGCTTGGCCAGGAAGTGGATGGTCGGGTCGCGCTCGATCTCGGCCGCCGACACGTCCTCGGCGTAGCCCGACATGAGGATGACTTTGACGTGGGGCATTTCGCGGCGCACCCTCTTGATCAGGGTGTGGCCGTCCATCCCCGGCATGACCACGTCGGAGATGATGAGGTCGATGGGCCGGCCGGCGCTGCCGATGACCTCCAGCGCCCCTTCGCCGTTGTCCGCCTCCAGCACCTTGTAGCCCTTGTTGCGCAGCGCCCGGGCGCCGAACATGCGCACCGCCGCCTCGTCCTCGACCAGAAGCACGGTGCCGACGCCGGTGAGGTCCGCCTCGCCCGCCGGCTCGTCGGGCCGGGCCGGGCGCGCCACCGCCGCCCGTCCGGCGGCGGCGCCGGTCGTCGCCTCCGCGGACGGCTCGACGTGCCGGGGCAGGTAGATCTTGAACGTCGCGCCTTCGCCGGGGGCGCTGTCGACGAAGATGACGCCGCCGGTCTGGCGGACGATGCCGTACACCGTGGACAGGCCGAGCCCGGTGCCCGCCCCCACCCCCTTGGTGGTGAAGAAGGGCTCGAAGATGTGCTCGATCGTCTCCCTGGCGATGCCGGCGCCGGTGTCCGCGACCTCGATCAACAGGTACTCGCCGGCCGGCAATACCTCGGACCCGCGCTGCACGGGCGCCGCCACCGCGGCATTGGAGGTGCGGATGGTCAGGGTGCCGCCGCCGGGCATGGCGTCGCGTGCGTTGACCGCCAGGTTGATGATCATCTGGTCGAACTGCCCGCGGTCCACCTTCGCCGCGCCCAGGTCGCGGCCGTGCTCCATCTTGAGGTCTATGGTCTCGCCGATCAGCCGGCGCAGGAGGCTGGCCAGGTCCGACAGCGCCTCGGTGGCGTCGAGCACCACCGGCTGCAGGACCTGCTGGCGCGAAAAGGCCAGCAACTGACGCACCAGGTTGGTCGCCCGGTTGGCGTTGTGGCGGATCTGCATGATGTCGGAGAACGATGGATCGTCAGCGCCGTGGCGCTCCAGCAGCAGATCGGAAAACCCGATCATGGCGGTCAACAGGTTGTTGAAATCGTGGGCGATGCCGCCGGCCAGCTGACCCACCGCCTGCATCTTCTGGGACTGGGCGAAGCGAATCTCCAGGTCCTTTTGCTCCGTCGTGTCGATGCAATGCAGGACCAGGCCCAGGATGTTGGCGTCCGCGTCCTCCATGCGGGTACCATAGAGCGCCGCCGACAGCTCGCGGCCGCGGCTGCCGGGCATGCGCACCTCCAGATGCACCGACCGCGCGGCGCCCTTGACCACACGGGTAAGCTGCGCCGCCGCCTCGCTTTGGTCTTCGGCGCCGATGTGCTCGGAAAACGTCCGCCCGACCACCGCCTCGCGGTGCACGCCGAGGAACTTGAGGAAGGCCCGGTTGCATTCCGTGACCACGCCCTGGACATCGAGGAGCACGATGCCCACCGGCGCCTCGGTGAACAGCCAGTGCAGGCGCTGATGGGAGCCCCGCTCGGCGCCGGCGTCCCGCCACGCCAGGTCGCGGAGCACGACCGAGCGGCTGTAGACCATGTTGCCGTCGGCGTCGGCGTGTTCGGACTGCACCAGGCAGGCCCGGATGGTGGCGCCGCCGTGGTCGCGCAGGGTGACGTCGCCGTGCATGTGCGGGGCCGCGTCGCCGGCCGCACCGCCGCCCGCCGGCGCGGTCTTGCCGTCGACCACGAAGTCGGCGAACCGGCATCCGGTGAGCCCCATCTCGCCGGACAGCGCCCCCAGCCATCGGGCGAGGGTCTGGTTGGCGTACAGGATGCGGCCCTCGGCGTCGGCGGAGAAGAAGCCCACCGGCAGCTGGTCCAGGAAGTCGGCCAGCATTTCCTCTTCGCCGCGCCTGACGGCCTCGAGCTCGCGGTCCGCGGTGACGTCCCTGGCCCGCCACAGGGCGTGGCCGCGGCCGCCGGCCACGGGACGCACGGAGATGCGCCGCCACTCGACGGCGCCCGAGGGCATGCGCAGGCGTACCTCCGCCTGTCTGGCGATCCCGGCCGCGGCGCTGGCGCGCAGCCGGGCGAAATCCTCCGCTTCCTCCTCGCCGCCGGCGAGATGGGCGGCGACGGCCTCGAGCGACACCGCGTCTTCCCGCCGGCCCGCCGGGGCCACGGCGAACAGCCGGCGAAAGGCGGGGTTGGCGTACACCACCCGGCCGTCGGGGGCGGTGATGAGACGGCCTTCCGCGCCGTCCTCGGCGGCCGCCAGCAGCAACTCCGCGACCGGATTGCCGGCGCCGGCCCGGCCCACGGCCCAGGCCAGGGCGAAGAGCGCCGCCAGGGCCAGGGCGGCGAGCCCGGCGGCGGCCACGGAATAGCCGGGGACCGCCCAATGGAGCACCGCCGCCGCCACCGCCAGCACCGCCGCCGCCACGCCCCAGGGGGCCGCCACGGAGAGCCGGCGGGACGCCGCCGGCGTTTCGCCGGCGAACCCTTCGCCCGCCGCGCCGGGTTCGACGGGCGCGGTGACGGACCGGCCCGCCGCCCCTTTCCCGTTCGCGTCATGCATTGGGTGCATCGGGTGCATGGGGCAGTTGGCCTCTCAGGCGCATGACATAGCCGATGATCTCGGCCACCGCCTTGTAATGTTCGTCGGGGATTTCCTCGTCCAGCTCCACCGTGGCGTAGAGGGCCTGGGCGAGCGGCGCGTTCTCGACCACGGGGACGTCGTTCTCCTCGGCCACCGCGCGGATGCGCAGCGCCAGGGAATCCATGCCCTTGGCCACCACCTTGGGCGCCGGCATGGTCTGCATCTTGTATTCCAGGGCGACGGCGTAGTGGGTGGGGTTGGTAATCACGACGTCCGCCTCGGGCACCGCCGCCATCATGCGCTCCTGGGCGCGCGCCATGCGCAGCTTGCGGATGCGCGCCTTGACCAGGGGGTCGCCTTCGGACTGCTTGTGCTCGTCCTTGACCTCCTGCTTGGTCATCCGCATCTGCTTGAGGTGGGAAAATTTCTGGTAGGCGAAATCGAGGGCGGCGATGGCCGTCATCACCGCCACGGTGCCGACCATCAGCCAGATGGCGATCCAGTGGATACGATCGAGGGTCTGGCCGAGTTCGAGGGACGGCAGCAGGGCGATGTCGCCGAGCAGCGGCACGGCGAGCACGAACGCCACCACGGTGACCAGGAACAGCTTGGCCAGGCCCTTGGCGAACTCAACGAGGCCCTTCGCCCCGAATATCCGTTTCGCGCCCTTGAGCGGCGAAATCTTGGAAACCTGGGGCTTGGGCTTTTCCAGCGCCCATATGAATCCCGTCTGCCCGATGTTGGCGGCCAGCGCCAGGACCACCAGCAGCCCCATGAGCGGCAGCAGGATCCAGGCCAAATCCCCCAACAGCTCGACGAACGCGTGTCTGAGGTGTGGGATGTCGAAGGGGATGGCGTCGGGCGCTTCGATGAACTTCAGGGAGGTCAGGCGGATGTCCCGCATGATTCCGGGCGCCATGAAGATCATCGCCATGGCGCCGCCGAGGAGGATCATCCAGCTCTTGACCTCCTGGGACGATGCGACCTGGCCCTTGTCGCGGGCCTTCTCCAGCTTTCTCGCTGTCGGATCTTCCGTTTTTGATGCGTCGTCTTCTTCTGCCATGGCCCATCCCGACGATTGTCAAGGCACCAAAAAGACGGAGAAACCTTCTTCGAAGCGCGACAAGAACACCATCATTATGCCCGATATGGTGAGCGCGAACACCGAAATCTGGATCGCGATCTGGATCGGCAGGCCGACGAAAAACACCGGCAGGGCGGGCATCAGGCGTCCAAGCAGGCCGAGGCCCAGGTAATAGGTGAGGCCGGTGACGATGAATGGCGAGGCAAGCTGTACGCCAAGCGCGAAACTCTCCGCGAACCGGCGCGAGATCATCAGGGCCATGTCCCCCATGTCGAGGGGCAGTCCGGGAAGAAACAGGGAATAGCTGTCGACCACGGCCCCCAACATCAGGTGGTGGGTGTTGGTGACGAAAATCAGCACGACGCCCATGGTGCCGAGGAAACCGGCGAACAGCGAGGCCTGCTGCTCGGCGATGGGATCCTGGATGAAGGCGTTGGCCATCGACGACATATACGAGATCATCGTTCCCGCGGTTTGCAGGGCGCCCATCAGAATGCGCCCGATGGTCCCCAGAAACGCCCCGATCACCACCTCGCCGATGACCAGCAGCCCCAGGCCCGCCGGCGTCTCCGGCAGCACCGGCAGGCTGGCGGCCAGGACAGGCGCCACCACCAAGGTCACGGCGAGGGCGAATACAAGCCGCATGCGCGGGCTGATGAAGCCGGTGCTGAACCCCGGCAGAAGGAGGAAGGTCGTCCCGATGCGGGAAAAGATCAGGAAGAAACCGAAGACGTTGAGGGTGAGAAAGGCCTGCAGCATGCCTGCAGCATGCCTGCCTAGCCCAATGCGACCATGCGGTCGAACAGGGCGCGGGCGAACTCGATCACCGTCGTCATCATGAAGGGCAGGAACACGATGATGGCGAGGAAAATGACGATGATCTTGGGGACGAACGTCAGCGTCATCTCCTGGATCGTGGTAAGGGCCTGGAACAGGGCGATGATGAGGCCGATGGCGAGGCCCGACAGCATGATCGGGCCCGACGTCTTCAATACGACGAACAGGGCCTCTCGGCCCACTTGCAGGACGTCGGCTTCGTTCATGGCCCTAGCCAATCTTCGCCGGCCCCCTACATGGGCATCCGAATGATTTCCCGGTAGGCCTCGATGACCTTGTCGCGCACCGCGACCACTGTCTGCAGGGCGACCTCGGCCTCGGCGACCGCGGTGACCACCTGGGAAAGGTCGGCCTGGCCGGTGATTCCGGCCACCGACAGGCGCTCGCTTTCCTCGCCGACCTTGACGGCGTGACGGAGGGCGCCTTTGACCAGGTTGGCGAAATCGTCGCCCGGCGCCGAATCGCGCGCGTCTATTCCGGGCCCGCCCCCCTTTGCCGCCTTGGCGTAGGCGGCGACGGCGCTGGTGATGTTCTCTGCGGGACTTGGCATCGTTGGCTCCTGCTGGTTACGCCGACGCGGCGCCGGGCCGGCCTATCGAAGGATGTCTATGGTCTGGCTCAACATGGATTTGGCGGCCTTGATGACGTTCAGGTTGGCCTCGTAGGACCGCTGCGCCTCGCGCATGTCCATCATCTCGATGAGAGAGGTGACGTTGGGCGCCAGCACGTAGCCCTGGGCATCGGCCGCCGGATGGTTGGGGTCGTAGCGTTTCTGAAACTTGGACATGTCCGGGCGGACCTTGTCGACGCGCACGCTTTCGACGCCGGTGGCGCGGTCGAGCTCGGTCTTGAACGTCACCACTTTGCGGCGGTAGGGCTGATCGTCCGCGGACCGGGGCAATGAATCGGCGTTGGCGATGTTCTCCGAAATCACCCTCAGCCGCGTGCCCTGGGCCTTCATGCCCGAGGCGGAAGTCTGCATCGTCTTCAACAGGTCGTCCATTGGCCCGTCCTATTGGCGCCCGCCCAGCGCGGTGCGGATCATGTTCAGGTGCTTCTTGTACAGCTCAGTCGTCAACCGGTAGCTCATGGTCGTCGCGCCGACCTTCATCATCTGCTCCTCGAGGATCACCGCATTGCCGGCGGGCGCCGATTCATAGGGGTGGCGGTTTCTCTCCTCGGCGAAATCGGCGGAGCGTTCGGGTCCGCCGCCCATGTGGGCCCGGTTGGTCACGTCCGGGGTGACCCCTCCAACCTCGCGGCTCACCAGCTGCCTGAAATCGAAGGCCTTGAGATCGCGCGGCTTGTACCCCGGCGTATCCGCATTGGCGATGTTCTTGGCCAGGACCTCCTGGCGCTGGGCGAGCCAGGCAAGGCGCTTCTTGACCAGACCGAAAAGCGCGATCTTGTCTAATTCCATGATGACCCGGTGTCTGTTGCGGCGACCACCGAGGGTTCCCTTCGGGCTCGGGCGTCTCGGTGACCGTAGAGCCATAGTGTCGCCGCGCACCCTTAAGAATCCGTAAAAGGCGCCATGCCCGCGGCCCCCGCATCGTCGACACCGGGCGGCGGCGAGGGCGGCGGCA
>JBHHXI010000070.1:0-15992 GCA_046756945.1 Rhodospirillales bacterium | reverse complement strand
GCTGGTCCGGCCGACGGCCAAACCGGCGCCCCGCCCCGCCCCGCCCGTCGTCGCCGCCGGCCCGCGGCCTCCGCTGGGCACAACGGACTTCCAACCGACAGGCGTTACCCCGGGCGCGCCGACGGGAACCTTCGTCGGCAAGAAGGTGGTGGAGTTGCGCGGGGAGCTGACCCAACTGCAGAAAAACATCTCCGAGAACAACAAGGGGCTGCAACAGTTGCGCGGGCGGATCGTCCAGGATTCGCAGCACTATCATGGCACCCTGGCGGCGGTAAACGCCCGCCTCCAGGTGGGCACCACGCCGGGCAACCCCATCCTGGTCCAGCAGTTCAACAGCGCGCAGGCCGATCTGGATCGCCTGGGCGCGGACATCGCCCAGATGAACAGGCTGTCGACGGCCATTGCATCGGACTCCACCATGTCCGGGTTCCTCTCGGAATCGGCCCGCGCCGCGTTCAGCATCTCCGGCGCCGTGGACGAAGACCACCGGCAGCTCGCCATCCTCGAGGACGAGGTCAACCGCACCGTCGTCCTCATCGACCGCCTGTTGAAAGAGGTCTCCGAGGACGTGCGCCGGCAGTCCAGTTACGTGGCCACCGAACGCAGTAACCTCAATCTGCTTTCGGTCGGCGTCAAGAGCGGCGAGATCTATGGCGTCAGCCTGGTCAACCGGGCCATGGTCGCGGCCTCCGGCGTCGGCGCCAACGGTCTCGCCACCCGGCCCACGGATACCACGGGCAAGCGCCCGCTGGTGGTCATCCGCTTCGACCGCGCCAACGTGCCCTACCAGCAGGCCCTGTACAGCGCCATCGGCCGGGTCCTTGAGCGGCGGCCCAACGCGGTCTTCGATCTGGTCGCGGTCGCCCCCAGCGCCGGCGGTCCGGCCAGGGTGGCCCTGAATACGAACAAATCGCGGCGTTTCGCCGACGGCGTGCTGCGCTCCCTCATGGACATGGGCCTGCCGCCCAGCCGTGTCGCCATGTCGGGCAAGACCAGCGCGGCCGCCAAAACCAACGAAGTTCACCTTTACCTGCGTTGACCCAAGGCCGGCTTGGCCTCGTCCATGGGGCGGGCTGTTGAGGCTGCGGCGCGTCGCCGCCGTCGTCTTGGCCGCCGGCACGGCTCTGCCGGCGTGCGCGGCGGACGCGGAGTCCGTGCGTGAGACCATCGCCCTGCCCGACGGCTTCGCCATCGGGATCTATGCCCGCGTTCCCGGCGCCCGCTCCATGGCGGTGGCGAGCGACCTGGATGCGGTCTTCGTCGGCACCCGCGGCGATTCCGTCTACGCCATCGTCGATAAGAACGGTGACGGGAGCCCCGACCGGGTGGTGAAGGTCGTCGACGGCCTCAAGGGCGCCAACGGCATCGCCTGGCGGGACACGTACCTGTACGTCGCCGAACAGCACCGCATCGTCCGCTTCCACGGACCCGACATCGCAGGGCTGCGCCGCGCCCGGCCCGAGGTGCTGTTCGACGGCCTGCCCGACGACTCCTGGCACGGTTGGCGCTACGCCGCGTTTGGCGCGGACGGCATGCTCTACGTCTCGGTCGGCTCGCCGTGCAACGTCTGTGCGGTGACCGGGCTGGAAGGCACCATCATCCGCTTGAAGCCGCGCGGGGGCGCGCCGGAAATCTTCGCCCGCGGCGTGCGCAATTCGGTCGGCCTCGACTTCCACCCGGGAACGGGGGATCTCTTTTTCACCGACAACGGCGCCGACAACATGGGAGACGACGTGCCCCCCGACGAACTCAACCACGCGCCGCGCAAGGGACTGCATTTTGGCTTCCCCTATTACGGCGGCGGCGGCGCCCGCACTCCCTATATCGGCCCGCCGCCGCCCCGGCCGGTGACCCCGCCGGCGGTGCGCTTCGGCGCCCACGTGGCGGCGCTGGGCGTCCATTTCTACCGGGGAAGCCTGTTCCCGCCCGCCTACCGCAATGACGCCTTCGTCGCCCAGCACGGTTCGTGGAACCGCACCGTTCCCGACGGCTATCGGGTGGCGCGGGTGCGCTTCGACCGGGCGGGCCGCGCGGTCTCCTGGGAACCCTTCGCCGAGGGCTGGCTGCGCCGCGGCCGCGCCTGGGGCCGCCCGGTGGACGTGAAGGAACTGGCGGACGGCTCCCTGCTCGTCTCCGACGACCGCCAGGGGGTCGTCTACCGCATCACCTACGCCGCACCGTAGGCGCCTAAAGAATCCCCTTTGCCGCCAGCAGCACCAATGCATAGCGTGCCGCCTTGCCGATGCCGACGAGCACTACGAACACCCACACATTGACCCGCAATACGCCGGCGGCGAAGGTCAGCGGGTCGCCGACCACCGGCAGCCACGCGAACAGCAGCGACCACGTGCCGTAGCGGCCGAACCACGCCTGCGCGCGCTGCAGCCGCTCCGGCGCGACGGGGAACCAGCGGCGGTCCTGCCAGTGCAGGCAAAAACGCCCGAGCACCCAGTTGACCAGCCCGCCCAGGGTGTTGCCGACGCTCGCCACCAGCCACAGGAGAACCGCGTCGTAGCGGTCGACGGCGTACAGCGCGGCGAGCACCGCTTCCGACGAAAACGGCAGTATGGTCGCCGCCAGCAACGCGCTGAAAAAAAGCCCCAGGTAGCCTTCCATGTGATGTATCCCGCCGGGTCCGGATGGGGCAACCGGCGTCAGGCGTCGCGGAAATCGAGCCTGGCCGGCGAGATCAGGACACCGAATTGTTCACACCAGATGATGACGCTGCCGTAGCCGGATAGGGTAACGCCCCGGGGGATACCGTAGTTCTGGCTGCCCTTGAACGCCTTGAGGCGTCCGAGATCGACGAACATCGTATTTTCCACGTCCGATGAGGGGGTCACGGTATCGCCGGGCATCAGGTACACATGGTATTTGGGGCCCGGGCCGACCTCGAAGTCGCCCTCCAGGTGCAGCGTGTCGTCATAAACCGTGACCGCGCCCTTGCCGTAGTGGATAGGGTCCGACGGGTTGGCATGGATAAAGGTGCCGGTGGCGACGATGCGCTTGGTTTCGGCGCCCTCGACCTTTTCCATGGCGACGATGTCGGCGAGGAAAATGTAAGGGTAAACGAAGATGCCGACGGCGAAGCCCAGGCCACCCCCAAGGAGGCCGCCAAGGAAAAATGTGACAATCAGTTTTTTCATACCGTCCCTCCGGCGCGCCGACGAATGTGACCGCCGTTACACCGCCACGTTGTCGATGAGCCGCGCCTCGCCAAGCCAGGCCGCCGCCAGCACCCGGGCCGGCCGCTCCGCCCTGTCCACCGGCTCCAGGGTTTCGGCGTCGCGCACCGTGAGGTAGTCCACCCGGGCGAACCCGGCCTTGAGCAACAGCCCTGCGCCCCAGGCCGCCGTCTCGCCGGCGTCGGCCCCCCCGGCCACCTGCCCGGCGACGGCGCTGATGGTGCGGAACAGGGCCGGCGCGGCGGCGCGCTCGGCGGCCGACAGATAGGCGTTGCGGGACGCCATGGCGAGGCCGTCGGCCTCGCGCACGGTGGGCGCGGCTTCGATGCGGACCGGGATGTCCAGGTCCGTGGCCATGCGCCTGATGACCTGCAGCTGCTGGTAATCCTTTTCGCCGAAAACGGCGATGTCGGGCCGCACCTGCATGAGCAGCTTGGCGACCACGGTGGCGACGCCGGTGAAGAAGCCGGGACGATGCTCGCCCTCCAGGCAGTCGCCGAGTCCCGGCACCGAGACCCTGGTCAGGTTGCCCGGGGGATACATCTCGCCCGTTTCCGGCGCGAACAACAGATCGGCGCCGAGGGCGGCAAGCCTGGCCGCGTCCGCCGCCTCGTCGCGGGGATAGACCCGCAAATCCTCGTCCGGCCCGAACTGGGTGGGATTGACGAACAGGCTCACGCAGGTGCGTCCCGCCCTGGCCAGGGACAGGCGCACCAGCGACAGGTGCCCTTCGTGCAGGGCGCCCATGGTGGGCACGAGGCCCACCGTTTCCCCGGCCGCCCGCCAGGCGCCGACGCGGGCGCGCAACTCGGCGACGGTGCGCACGGTGTCGATGGATGTGTCGTCGGGCGCGGCCACGGTCGCCTTGGGTTCAGCCACGGCGGCCTTTTCCCGGCTTCTTGACGCCGAAGCAGTGCTCCGGGCCGGGAAAGCGGCGCGCCCGCACGTCCTCGGCATAGGCCGCCGCCGCCCTCTCCACCTGCTCGCCGAGCTCGGCGTAGCGTTTGACGAACCTGGGCGTGAACCGGGTGAACAGCCCGACCACGTCCTCGGTGACCAGGATCTGCCCGTCGCAGGCGGGCGAGGCGCCGATGCCGATGGTCGGCACGGCGACGGCGGCGGTGATGTCGCGGGCCAGGGGCTCCACCGTCCCCTCGATGACCATGGCGAAGGCGCCGGCCTCGGCGACGGCGTGCGCGTCGGCCAGGATGGCGGCGGACGCCGCCTCGTCCTTGCCGTGGGCGTGGTATCCTCCGGCGGTGTGCACCGACTGGGGCAGAAGCCCGACGTGGCCGAGCACGGGAACGCCGCGCCTGGTCAGGAAGCCGATGGTCTCCGCCATCTCGGTGCCGCCCTCCAGCTTGACCCCGGCCGCGCCCGTCTCCGCCATCACCCGCGCGCAGGAGCGGAACGCGGCGGCCGGGGACTCCTGATAGGACGCGAACGGCATGTCGACGATGACACAGGCCGTTTGCGCCCCCCGCACCACGGCGGCCCCGTGGGCGATCATCATGTCCAGGGTGACGCCCAACGTGGTGTCCATGCCGTACAGCACCATGCCCAGGGAATCGCCGACCAGCAGCATGTCCACCTGGGCATCCAGCAGGCGCGCCATGGGCGTGGTGTAGGCGGTGAGGCTGACAATGGGAATGCCGCCCTTGCGCGCCCGCAGATCGGGAACGGTGATCCGTCGTGTCCTGACCGGTTCGTCCAACACCGATACTCCGAAGTGGCTTCGCCGCCTGTGCGCCGTGCCGGTCCTGGCGCGCGGCCGCGGATGCCGGATGGGCCGGCGCTACCCCGCCCGCCGCCGGCATCGCCGTAGACTAAACCCCGGGTTCGTCTTCGCAAGGGGTTTTACGGGACCCGCCGCCGCCGGCGTCCGGCCCTGGAGATCACCCGGACGGGCCCGCTGTGGATAATGTGGATAAAATCCCCAGGTGGTTATGAAAAAGCGGCTTTTTTGCGTTCCGGTTGTGGAAAACATTGGGGATAATTATGAAAAAGCGGGGACAGTCAAGCCATTGAATAGTAACACGAAAATTGTTATTAAGCCGGTCCGGGACAGAATCCCGGACAGCATAACCGGGGATGGACCGGCGTTGCGGCAAACGCACCGGCCGGGGGCACGATCATGGCGACGACCGAGGTGGCTCACCTTCTCGACCTTTGGCATAGGCGCATCTGCCCCTACTGCGGCACCCATGTGCGGAAGGGCGCGCGGGTGGTCAGCGGGGATGCGCGTGAAGGCGGATTCTGCTCCATCCGTTGCCATAGCGCCTATTACACCTTCGAGATCGCCGCGAGAGCCGACTGGAGCGTCAGGAAAACCTCCACCCACGCTTAATGCCAAAACGCGCCTGGCGCCGGAAGGCAAAACGACCCGGTCGTTTTGATCTGGGAAGCCGGCGGCCGCATCCCGCCTCCATTACGATCAACCCCGTCGACGCCCGGATATGGGCCACTTTCGCCGGCGGCGCCCCGCCCCGCGGCTGCCCCGAAACCGGGGGCGGGCCGGCGGCTGTGGAAGCCGGGGAAAACGTGGTATCGTCAGTTCCGCCCGGGCGGCGGGCGCCACCGGATTGTGGGCAACCCCGGGGGTTGATTCTGGACCATTCGGGATTAATGCGTCTTATAATACGTTGCACCATAACGATGTTTTTGCGGTGGCTCCGGGCCTTGCCACGGCAGACCGGGTCCCTGCGCCGCTCCGGCCGACGGGCCTGGGCGGGGCGTGCCGCCGGCTGGTCACGACCGCAGGTGCGTGCCCGAATATTCACCAACGACCGCGCGGAGATCGCGTCACCATGGCTGAGAACGTGAGTTTGCTCTTCCCCGACATGGCCGAGGACGACAGGCCGTCGTTGTCGCGCCATTCGACGGGAATCCTGCCCTACCAGGAAATCCAGGCGCTGGTCAGGGAGAAACGCATTCTTGCCACGCACGCCATTTCCGAGAACCAGATCCAGCCGGCCAGCATCGATTTGCGCCTGGCGTCCACGGCCTACCGGGTGCGCGCCAGCTTTCTCCCCGGCGCCGGGGTCCGGGTGCGGGACAAGATCGAAGTCCTGGGCATGCATGAAATCGACCTGTCCCGGGGCGCGGTCCTGGAAAAGGGGTGCGTCTACATCGTTCCGTTGATGGAGTCCCTCAAGCTGGGGAAAAGGGTTTCCGGAAAGGCGAACCCCAAGAGCTCGATCGGACGCCTGGACATTTTCACGCGCCTGATCACCGACGAGGGCCGCGAGTTCGACCGGGTGCGCGGCGCCTATAAGGGGCCGCTGTTCGCCGAGATTTCGCCGCGCGCCTTCAGCGTCGTCGTCCGCGAAGGGTCGAAACTGTGCCAGTTGCGCATCCAGCAGGGCAGCCCGCTGGCCACCGACGCGGCGACGCGCAAACTGCAGGAGGAAACACAGCTCGTGCACGCGGAGCCGGGGGAAGAAAACATCTCGAAGGGAATCGCCGTCTCCGTCGATCTCCAGGGTGATCCGGCATCGGGCATCGTCGGCTACAAGGCGAGGAAGCACACCGACGTCATCGACGTCGACAAGACGAACCATTACGACCCCCTGGATTTCTGGGAGCCGATCGGTGCGGAAGGAACCGGGCGCCTCATCCTCAATCCCGGCGACTTCTACATCATGGCCTCCAAGGAAGCGATCACCGTGCCGCCCGACCACGCCGCCGAGATGATCGCCTACGACACCCTGGTCGGCGAATTCCGCGTCCACTACGCGGGGTTTTTCGACCCCGGATTCGGCTATGCGGAAAACGGCGGACAGGGGACGCGGGCCGTCCTCGAGGTCAGGTCCCACGAGGTGCCCTTCCTGGTCGAAGACGGCCAGGTGGTGGGCCGGCTGGTTCCCGAACGCCTGACCGATATCCCCGAAAGGCTGTACGGCGCGGCCATCGGCTCGTCGTACCAGCGCCAGGGCCTGGCCCTGGCCAAGCAGTTCAAGAGGCCGCCCGGCGAGGCATAGGACGCCGCGCGGCGCCCTGTTGCACGCGCCCGGCGCCTTACATTTTTCCGCCATCGTCGTCGTCGAAGGGAACCGGCGCGTCGCCCGTCGGCCGCCGCCTCCCCGGCCGGAAGGCCCACGCCAGGACCCCGGCAAAGAGGATCAGCAGCCACACGATCCCCGGCACACCGATGGCGTCGAAAACGGCCGAAAGGTCCATGGGCTTTCCCTGTCGCAGGCCCCGCCGGGACGCAAGAGAACGGCAATTCTACCCGCCCTTGCCGTCAAAATGTCCAAATTCGGTTTTAAAGGATGCCGAACCACGGCCGTGAATGGGAACGAAGCGCTCCACTTCCGCCGCGGCCCGGAGTACCATGACCGACAGACACGCCAGGGAGAGTTTCATGGACCACATGCCCACCGGCCGGCTGCCGGGCGGCCGGCCAATCCGCCTGGCCCTTGGCGCGGCCCTGGCCGCGGTCCTGGTGGCGGCGGGCGCGTGCGCGCCGATGCCGGAACCGGGGCCGATGCCGCAAGCCGCCTCTGAAACCGCGGCGCCGGAGCCTGAAATCGCCGCCGAGCCCGAGGACCTTTCGCTCCAGGGCGCGGCGGCCACGGCGGAGCAACCGGCGGCGCCCGAACCCTCGACGGCGGAGCAACCGGCGGCGCCCGAACCCTCGACGGTGGAGCAGCCGGCGGCGCCCGAACCCTCGACGGCGCCCGAGCCGCCCGAAATCGCCGCCGTTTCCGCACCGCCGGCGGAAGCGGAGCCGGAAGCCTTCCCCGCGCCTGCCCCGGGCGCGCCGGTGCGCGCCAGGCGCTACATGATCGCCGCCGCCAATCCCCTGGCCGCGCAGGCGGGCCTGGAAATGCTGCGCGCCGGCGGCAGCGCCGTGGACGCCGCCATCGCCGCCCAGATGGTGCTCAACCTGGTGGAGCCTCAGTCCTCGGGCCTCGGCGGCGGCGGATTCATGATGCACTTCAATGCCAAGACCGGCGACATCGCGGCGTATGACGGCCGCGAAACGGCGCCCGCCCAGGCGCGCCCCGACATGTTCCTGCGCGGCGACGGCGCGCCGATGAAGTTCTACGAGGCCGCCGTCGGCGGTCTCGCCGTCGGCGTTCCCGGGCTGCTCAGGATGTTGGAGGCGGCGCACCGCGAGAACGGCCGCCTGCCCTGGGCGACGCTGTTCGCGCCGGCGATCAGACTGGCCGAAGAGGGGTTTGCCGTGTCCGAACTCCTGCACACCAGGGTCGCCCGCGACGCCAATCTCAAGTCCTTCACCGGCGCGGCAAACTATTTCTTCGACGCCGACGGCGAGGCCAGGCCGGCCGGGACCATGCTCACCAACCGCCGGCTGGCCGAGACCCTGCGCCTGATCGCACGGGGCGGGGCAGACGCCTTCTACACCGGCCCCATCGCCGGCGACATCGTGCGCGCCGTGCGCGAGGCCAGGATCAATCCGGGGACACTGCGCCTGGCGGACCTGGCGGCGTACAAGGTCAGGAAGCGCGACCCCGTGTGCCTGTTCTACCGGGTGTGGCTGATCTGCGGCATGGGGCCGCCGTCGTCCGGCGGCATCACGACCCTACAGATCCTCGGCATCCTCCAGGCGTTCGACCTCGGCGCCTTGACGCCGCTGTCGGCGAAGGCCGTCCACCTGGTCGCCGAGGCCAGCCGGCTGGCGTTCGCCGACCGCAACACCTACATCGCCGATCCCGACTTCGTCCCGGTGCCGACGGCGGGCATGCTCGACCCCGGCTACCTGAGCCTGCGCGCCGGCGAGATCGCGGCCGGGCGCAGCATGGGCAAGGCGCAGCCGGGCATGCCGGGCGTGGAGACCGGTAACCGGCACGCCCCCGATGATACCGCCCGCGGAGTCTCGACCACCCATCTGAGCGTTGTCGATGCAAACGGCAACGCCGTCGCCATGACCACCAGCATCGAAACCACGTTCGGCTCGCGGATCATGGTGCGCGGCTTCCTGCTCAACAACCAGTTGACGGATTTCTCCTTCCGGCCCGAAAGGGACGGCGCGCCCGTCGCCAACCGCCTTGAGCCCGGCAAGCGGCCGCGCAGCTCCATGGCGCCGACCCTGGTGTTCGACGGCCAGGGCCGGGTCATGATGGCGGTCGGCTCGCCCGGGGGGTCGCGCATCATCGGGTACGTGGCCAAGACCCTGGCCGCCGCCCTGGACTGGAAGCTGGACATCCAGGCGGCCATCGACCTTCCCCACTTCGTCAACCGCAACGGCCCGACGGAGCTGGAGCGCGGCACGCCGCTGGAGGCGCTGGCGCCGGCCCTCGAAGCCCTGGGCCACAAGGTCGCCATCAGGCGCCTGACCAGCGGCCTGCACGGCATCATGGTTTCGAAGGGCGGGCTCACCGGCGGCGCCGACAAGCGCCGGGAAGGCGGCGCCATGGGGGATTAGCCGGACCATCGCCGGCGGTGCGACGGCTTACGGCAGGTATGTCTTCAGCAATGCGGTTGCGGCTTTCCGGTCCTTCACGGCAATCGACCCTCTTCGATGGGAAATCTGGAGGTCGCTCAGGGTCGTCAGCCGGGGCACGCGGATGACGCAGTCTTCGGGCAGCCCGGCCTTCTCGTGGTCGGTGACCGCTATATCGCCACGGCGGACACCGGCCTTTGCCGTGGTGACCATGACCGTCCAGTAGACCCGGTGAGCCGCGTAGAGCGAGTCGGTCGACACGATCACGGCGGGGCGCCGCTTGGCGGTGTCGCCCTCGATGAAGGGATAGTTGACGGCGACGACATCCCAGCGCTTATAGGTCACGGAACGCCTCGTCGGCTTCCGGAGTGTTCCAGTCGGAGAAGCTGTCCGTGGCAAGCTTGAGGAAGCCAGCATCGAGTCGTTCGGCCCGCTTCAGGGTGACAACGTCGCCGTCGATGGCGAACATGACCGGGTCACCGGGCTTGACGCCGAGGACCTTGCGGACCTTGCTGGGAATCGTGGTCTGGCCCTTCGTCGTCAGTTTGGTCACGAGCAGGGTGGGTGCCATGGTGTTAATTCTCCATTACAGTATTACATTAATACTACCCATTCCGGACCCGGGCGTCAACTGGGCGCAATGGTCCCTGAAGCCGGCCTAGGAACCTGATCAGGCGCCTGCCATGGACCCCCTTCCCCGTATTTTCCTCGTGCCCGGCGGCGACCGGCGCCTGCGCCTCGGCCACCCCTGGGTCTACGCCAACGAGATCCGCATGGACGCCGAGGCCAGGGCGGTGGCGGCGGGATCGCCGGCCGCCGTGCACCGGGTGGACGGCAAGCCCCTCGGCGTCGGCACCTTCAACCCCCATTGTCTGATCGCGTTCAGGCTTTTCGCCCGCGACCCGGCGGCGATCGTCGACCGCGCCTTCCTTGCCCGGCGTCTGGAACGCGCCCTTCAACTGCGCCAGCGGCTGTTCGCGCGGCCGTTCTACCGGCTTGTCCACGGCGAGGCCGACGGCCTGCCGGGGCTCGTCGTCGACCGCTTCGACGACGTTGTGTGCGTGCAGGCGGGCACGGCGGGCATGGAGGCCCTGCTGCCCGCCGTCCTCGACGCCCTCGAGGAAACCCTCAGGCCCCGCGCCGTGGTGCTGCGCAACGACGGCGCGGCGCGCCGGCTGGAGGGGCTCGAGCCTTACGTCCGCGTCGCCAGGGGATCGCTCGACGGCCCGGTCGAGGTGGCGGAAGGGGACGTGCGCTTCCTCGCCGACCCGCTCGAGGGTCAGAAGACGGGATGGTTTTTCGATCAGCGCGACAACCGCGCCTTCATGGCCGGGCTGAGCCGGGGCGGGCGCATGCTGGACGTCTACTGCTACGGCGGCGGGTTCGCCCTTGCCGCCGCCGCCGCGGGCGCCGCCGAGGTCCTCGCCGTCGACAGCTCGGCCCCGGCCCTGGACCTGGCCCGCCGGGCCGCCGGGCTGAACGGCCTGGACGGGCGCTGCACCTTCATCGGCGGCAAGGCGTTCGAGGAGCTGGAACGCCTGGCCGGCGAACGGTTCCGGGTGGTCGCCGCCGACCCGCCGGCCTTCGTCAAATCGCGCAAGGACCTGCGGGCGGGCCTCAAGGGGTATCGCAAGCTGGCCCGCCTGGCGGCCGGGCTGGTGGAGCCCGGCGGCTTTTTGTTCCTGGCGTCGTGCTCCCACAACGTGGAGGCGGCCCTGTTCGCCGACGACGTGGCCAGGGGCGTCGCCGGGGCCGGCCGCGCCGGCCGGGTGATCCGCGCCGCCGGCGCCGCCCCGGACCACCCGGTGCACCCGTTCCTGCCCGAGTCCGCCTACCTGAAGACCCTGGTGCTCGAGCTCGACTGAACGGCGGCCGGCGGAGGCACCGGCAAGGCCGTTGCGGGCGGCGCCGGGCTCGGCTACCGTGCGCCCGCCGGCGCCTGTGGCGCCCCGGCGGAGGGATGGCCGAGCGGCTTAAGGCGCACGCCTGGAAAGCGTGTTCACCGAAAGGTGTCGAGGGTTCGAATCCCTCTCCCTCCTCCACCCTACGCCTCCTGCCTGCGCGAAGGCGCTTAGGCACCGATAATGATATCGGCGCCTTGCCCGAGGCAGGCGGAATCCGGTTCGCCCCGACTGCTCCCTGCGCCGGTCACAAACGGGTCCCCTCGGGACCCCTTACCCTTCGGGACCCCTTAATTGATGGAGCAGGGGGGTCGGTGGACGGACCCCTGTTCGAATCCAAGCGGCTTTGCCGCGCCGCACGCGGGGGCGAGCCCCCGCAACGGAAGAACCCGGTTTGGCGGCAAGGGCGGCCCTACGGGCTTCCCTCACGCCGTCGACGAGATCGGACTCCCGTCAACTGATGAACACTCCGATGACGATCAGGGTGGCAAAGGCGCTGACGAGCCAAACCAAAACGGGGACTTTTTTCAATCTTTTCATGAAAACCTCTTGTTACAGCCGTGGTCGGCGGCCGCCCGTCGCGAACGCCTGCCACAACTTCAAGAGCCGACTTGCACGTACGGCGCAATCGCGCTCAAACCCCGGCCGGCCTGCCGAAAGCCGACGAGGGGTGCCGGTGGTCTTATCCGACATTTACTCCAAACTCAAGTTCCCCCGTCGTACCTAGGGGATAAAATCCGTATTGAATTTGTGGAAATTCGCAAATTAACCGACATTCATAAGGCTCCGCGCCCTCGCAACGACAGGTTCCGCCGCGCCGGGCACCAAGGTTTTTTTCCGGAGGGTAAAGATCAGGTTTGCGGGAACCCCCCGCTTTGATTTACATCAAGTCCAGGCCGACATTTCCCGGATAACCGTCAAATAGACCCCGTGCGCACCCGGTTTTCACCGTCATCGGGATGGTTTCGCCGGCGCAGCCGTCCGAACACCTTGGTAAGCGGTCTCTTATGGGTCAAGATCAGCGCTTCTTGGTAATACCGGTTGCCCGGCGGGGAGGGAGTCGGATAAAAGATTCGATGGCGGAACGAAACGGGCGTGCCATGGCCATTGATTTGCAGGAGATGCAGGCCCTGGACCTGTGGCGGCGCGCCGTCGTCGCCACGGTCGCCGGCGATGCGCCGGACCTGTCCGGGCGCCAGATGGCCGTGCTGCTGACCGTGTATCTGACGGCGCCGCCGCACACCGTCAGGGGATTGGCGCAGGTCCTGAAGGTCTCCAAGCCCGCCATCACCCGCGCCCTGGACCGCCTGGGCGGGCTCGACCTGGTGCGCCGCAGGACCGACGAGGCGGACCGGCGCAGCGTCCTCGTCCAGCGCACGGTGCGGGGATCGGTCTTCCTGCGCGAGTTCGGCGAAACCCTCACCGCCGCGGCGCGCGCCGTGGACCGGGGCTGACGGAAACGCCGGCCCCGTCCCGGCACCGGCCGTCCGGGTCAGAACAGGAAGCCGAGAACGACGCCGAGCACCCAGGGGTCCGTTCCCTCCTCATCCCCGGCGACGCCCCTGCCCGGCCCCGTGGTTTCCCCGCCGGGGGACACCTTTCCGGCGGCGATGGCGCCGTTCCACGATTCGCTGATCTTCACCTCCATGCGGGCGCCGGGGGCGTCGCCTGGGCCGGTTTCATCATGGACGGAGTCCCGGGTGTTCCCCTGGTGCAGGACGGGGGCGCCGATGGCGGCCCCGGCGTACGGGCCGGACCGCCACGCGCACGGGACGTGGTATCGGAAACCCAGTCGGGGCGACGGGATCGAGACCCGGCCGAGCGCCACCTCGCCGCCGGTCGAACGGCGGACGGTGACCGTGTGCGGGGTCGTCGCCAGGGCCACGGTCCGCCCGACCAGCGACGACAGCTTCCATCCGGCGCCGGGGCCTCCGTCCCCACCGGCGGGCCGTGGGGGAACCGCCGCTTCGTTCCCGTGGGAGAGGACTGCGGCCCCCCCGGGGCGCACCGGCTCGTCGCTCGCCCTGCCCCCGTCGACGGCGGCCGGCGCCGCCGTCAGCAGCCCGATCGCCAGCGCCGCCGCGCCGCGTCCGCCGCGGGCAAACAGAAACGACGATCTTCGGTCGCGGGAAGCGCCCATGGCACCGGATCCGACGGGCATTGTGTCTGCCCCGCCCCGTGCGCGAGGGGCAGGAACAACGCCGGCAAAGCATCGCCGAAGGTAGCGGAGAGCAGATCCCGCCGGAATTATTCAGGGGTATAGAGGACCCATACGCCCGGTTGGGTGGCGGTCCGGCGCGCCGTCGGCTCCAGGCCCGACGGCGCAAGAAAAACCGGGGCCGGGGAAGCCTGCCTGTCCCCCTTCTCCCCGTCGCCGGCACGGCCCCGCCCGCTGCCGCCGACGGGCCGGCCGCGGAGTTAGGCCGGGCGCAGGTTCCGCCTGCCGGGACGGCGAAAGCGGCGCAGGTAGGCGGGCAGGATCGTCTCCGCCGCCGCGGGCTCGATCCCCAGGTCCTCGAACGTGCGCGTCCCGCCGCCCACCACGTTGTCCCGCTCGAGCAGGCGTACCTGGTCCCGGGTGAGCAGCGGCTGGGGCAGTTTCTCCAGGAACCAGGCTTCCATGCGCGCAATGGCGAAGGGCACCGGCAGCAAAAGGCGCCTGCGTCCGATCTCGGCCAGCATCAGCTCCATGAGTTCCTTGAAGCTGTAGACCGTGGGCCCGCCCAGTTCGAAAACCTGCCCGCGGGTTTGGGGATCGGCGAGGATTTTCATGATTCCCTCGGCCACGTCGCCGACGTAGACCGGCTGGAACTTCGTGCCCCCGTCGCCGAAAAGGTCCACCGTGAGCGCCGAGCCGCCGGAGCACAAGGTCACCTTCGGCGGAAACGGACAGCCGAACAGGGGCAGCGCCGGGGACAGCCGCGCCAGCCCGGCGAACAGGTTGAAGAACTTGTCCTCGGGGCCGAACACCACGCTGGGGCGCACGATGGTGGCCTCGGGGAAGGCATCGAGGACCGCGGCTTCGCCCGCCGCCTTGGTCCGGGCGTAGGCCGCCGGGGAATCGCCGGCGGCGCCGATGGCCGAGACGTGGACGAGGCGCCGGACGCCGGCCGCGGCCGCGGCGCGCGCCACGTTGGCGGCGCCTTCGGCGTGGACGCGCTCGAAGGTGCGCCGTCCCCGTTCCCACAGGATGCCGACCAGGTTGACCGCGGCGTCGGCGCCTTGGGCGGCGGCGGCGGCCAGGGACGGGTCGGTGATGTCGACGGCCACGGGCACGATCTGCCCGACGTCGCCCGCGGTCTTGAGGAACCGGGCGGCCTCGGTGTCGCGCACGGCGACGCGCACGATGGCGCCATCGGCCGCCAGGCGCCGGACCAGATGGCGTCCGAGAAATCCCGAACCACCGAACACGGTAACCACGCGACGATTCATGTTCCGCTCCTCGCCGTCCCGGCGCGGACCCGCCACGCCACGCCGCACCACCGATTACAATGTCCCCGGGAAGGGCGTCAACCTTGGTCTGTGAAAGCCGGTTGACATCGGATCGCGGGGACGCTAACGACAGGTCCGATCGTCAAACCTTGGCGGACCGATTTTCCTTTTTGCCCAGGTGGCGGAATTGGTAGACGCGCAGGTTTCAGGTACCTGTGGCCGAAAGGTCGTGGAAGTTCGAGTCTTCTCCTGGGCACCAATTCCCCTTTTCGGGGTACATCGCGAAGGCCGCTGCCGGTGAAAGTCAAGGGCGCAAACGTCGAACTGCACAGGGAAGACCTGCCACCGGGTCTGGATTTCGGCGACAGCGTCGCCGTCGACACCGAAACCATGGGGCTCGATACCGAGCGCGACAGGCTGTGTCTCGCGCAATTGTCGTCCGGCGACGGCACCTGCCACATGGTGCAATTCTCCGGCCGCGGATACGACGCCCCCAATCTTAAGGCGCTTCTCGGCGATCCGTCCATCACCAAGCTGTTCCATTTCGCCCGCTTCGACCTCAGAATCATCCGCCGCTACCTGGATGTGGCGTGCGCCCCGGTCTATTGCACCAAGATCGCTTCCCGGCTTGGCCGCACCTACACCGACCGCCACGGGCTCAAGGATTTGTGCCGGGACCTGCTGGGGGTGGACCTGTCCAAGGAACAGCAGTCGTCGGACTGGGGCGCGGAGACCCTGACCCCGGAGCAGATCCGCTATGCCGCCGCCGACGTCCTCCATCTGCACGCGCTGCGGGAAAAGCTTGATATTATGCTTGCCCGGGAGGGCCGCGCCGATCTGGCCGGAGCCTGCTTCGGGTTCCTGGGCCACCGCGTGGAATTGGATCTGCGCGGCTGGGCCGATACGGATTTATTTTCGTATTAGGTGTAAATCCCGTAAATTCGCGGTGCGCTTCGGCGCCCCGGGGGGACAGGGGGGTGTCCCCCCGGCAACGATGGCGGGGGACGCCCCCGCGGCCCCCGGGGGAATAGGGGGGTGTCCCCCCGGCAACGATAGGCGGGGGAC
>JBHHXI010000069.1:0-16378 GCA_046756945.1 Rhodospirillales bacterium | reverse complement strand
CCGGCGTAATTATTCCTCGGGCACCTCGATTTTCACCCAGTCGACGGTCATGGTGCTTTCACCCTTCGTCTTCTTGCTTTGGTAAAGACCGAAAACGAGCTTTCCCTTCTGCCGCAGGACCGTCAGCTTGTCGAGGGCGGTCCACTTGGCCTTTTTGTCCTCGCTGAACTTGATACTCCCCACATACCCACGCCCCTTCTTTTGCAGACGAAGGAAGATGGGTTGGGGAATGTTCTTCATCACAGCGCCAAATGTCGATCGCCCCGGGTAATCTATCTTGAACAACTGTCTGCTCGTATTCGTTTCCTTTCCTTTACTTCGTTTTACTCCATTAAGATTCAGATACCCGGAGTTTCCCATGTAGGACGTCATCGTGACGTATAGGGCGTCGTTCGGGTGGTTCACCAACCCGATATAGGCGACCTCCAACCCCGTCTGCAGTGCGATGTTGAATTTCGCCGTGACCACCCAATCCCCCTTCGGCATCGCGTCGGCCAGTTTGAAGAGATTGGGGAAATTCAGCTTGGCCCTATCACCGGTAGAACCACTCAGAATCAGAAGACCGCCGTCCTCGACGATAAAGGCGTCCGGATCGGGGTTGACGACCTCCCAGTGATCGGCCAGTTCCTCGCCCTTGAAATCGTCGCGGAAGACCTCCTTTGGACCCTTCTTCTTCGGTTTCTTCGGTTTCTTCGGTTGCGGGGCCGCCTCGGCCACCTGTTTCACCTGGGCGATGGCCGTCTTCAACTCACCGGCATTGGCGGCGCTGAAGTACTTGCCGTTGCCCATCTTCGGGATGCATTCGAGTTGCGCCCGCTCCTTGGCGCCGACGTCGAAACCGACGACGTGCACGCGCGGCTTGATGTTCGCATTGGCGATCGCGCTCGCCGCCATGCAAACGTCGCCGCCACAGGTCTCGATACCGTCCGAAATCAGTACGACGTGGTTGTTCTGCCCTTCAAATTTCGAAAACGCAATCAGGCTCCCGAACAGCGCATTGGCGATCGGGGTCTTGCCTGTCGGTTGAATGCTCCTGATCTTTTCCACCAGTTTGGCCGGCCCGTCCGCGCCTATCGGGGAAAGTAATTCGATGTCGTCGCAGGACACCTTGCTTCGGTGGCCATAGACCATGAGCCCGACTTTCGTGTCCTTCGGCAGGTCCGCCATCAGGGAAGCGAGTACGTCCTGGGCGGTCTTGATTTTCGCCTGTCCCTCGACCCGGCCCCACATGGAGTTCGAGCCGTCGAGGATGAACAGCATATTGGTCTCCGCGAAGACAGGCCTGGGCACCGCCAGGGCGATGGCCGCGGCCGCGGCGGTTAACATAAGGCGACTTAGAATCGGCATTTTTTTACCTCCCAGTTTGTTCGCGAAAGGAAAGCCCCGCCGCGTAATAAAATCATAATATACTCACAAGTGCCATTGGCGGCAAAACCAGGTCCGGTGGGCGGTGTTCAAGTTCAACCGGGTTTTGGCTAGGATCGGCCGGCTTACCGCGGCTGACGTAATGTCCAAAGGTGACGCTATGTTGACAAGGAGACGCGTTCACACTGCCGGAACACTGGCAGCCGTCCTTGTTTTGTTCCTGTGCGCCGGCATCGGGACCGCGGGTGCGCAGGGGATTCCGCGCCACCTGGCCTCCATGGCGAAGGACGTGCTTGCCGGGGGGGCGTTGGACGAGACCACGGAGGATCCGCAACAGGACGCCATCCGCCAGCGGGCGCGGCAGATCCTCAAGGATGCGGGCGCCCGCTACTGGGCGCGGGGCGAAGTGCGCCAGGAAGGGGCGGCGGCGGCCGTGGCTAAGGCGCTGGAGATGGATATCTCCAAGCCGGATCAGTGGGCAATGCTGCGTTCAATACTTGGAGAGAGCGACCACGACACGCAGATCGATGGATTGCGACGGTGGGCCAAGGACGCCGGGAAGCCAACCAAGGGTCCGGAGTTCGAAAAGGTGGTCGCCAAATTCGACGAAGCGCGCGAGGGCGCCGCGAAAGACCTGGCCCGGCACCACACGATGGAGGTCGGCGACAATAAGGACCGCCTGGAGCTTGACTGGGACCCGATCAACAACGGCTTCGAAATTCGGATTCGGGCGAATGAAACGAGCCAAGGCGCGGGCGACGGCTTCGAGCTGCAGATGAACGGCGATGTGACGTCGGCGCCGGCGATCGAGAGCGACGACACCACCCTGACCGTGCGGCCCAGCGATTCGGCGATGAGCGTGCTGACCGACGAAGACCTCCGCCGGCTCAAGGGCGCGATCTTCGGCAAGTGGCGCAACGGTAACGGCGACATCTGGGAAATCTCGGCCTCGGGCGGCGGCTCGCCGTCCCAAGAACCGGCGGTGCGGCCCCGAGACCGGATCGCCGAGCTCGAACGGCAGATCGAGCGCATCTGGTCCGACAAGGTCTTCCGGTGGAAGAACACCGGTACCGGTGAAGTGGTGGTCCAAGACAAGTTCAAGCGGCTGAAGGAGGGGTTCAAGTTCCTGGGCCAGGACTTCCGCCGCCCCGACGCGAAGAAGGAAATCACCCGCCTTCAAAAGCGGATCGAGGAGCTGCACGCCGCCAGCAACCGGCTGCCTGTCGATTCCTATGATCCGGTGCGGATGGGCGTGCCCACCGGCGGGGAAGCGCAGTCCCTGCGAATCCGGGTCACGGACACGGACGGCTATGCCTGGACCTACGATACTGCCGTTCTCTCGGTGGGCCGGATCACCGCGAAGCGGACACTCCGCGACATTAAGGACATAGGACCCCATCTTCCGGGCGACGTGAGGCGGCAACTTGTCACCTCGTGGTCAGCGCCAGAGTGGATCGAGCTGGAGGTCCGGGTCGAGGGCAAATCCCGGCAGGTCTACATGACCGGCCTGCGCTGGCGCCTGCACGTCACCTATGACGGCTTCCTTGAGAGCGTCAAGCGCATTCACACCCCCTATTCCAGGAACCTGCGGCTGGAGCGGGCGTCGCTCAAGGTCGCAGAGGGGGCGGCAAAGGATCAAAAACCGTGAGTGACCGGAATGGGATCGGCGCCGGCGATCCTGGCGGAAGGTCCGGATATGGCAGGCCCGCGTCCGGCCCGACAAGCCTACGCGGCGATGGACACCCGGTCGCCCTCGACCGGGCGGCCGGCGTCGTCTGAATCGCGGCCGGCGGCGTCGCCGAGCGCGAGACAATAGCCTTCCAGTTCCTCGACCGTGGCCGGACGCCCGTACAAGCCCTCGATCCGCGTCCACACGGTGCCCTCGTCCTCGCGCATGTATACGCGGGCGTTTTTCATCCCCGGCACCTCCCCGTACCAAGAACTTTAAAGGTCGCATGGGCACCGGTCAACTGGAAGAACTCGCCGTTTGCTTACGTAATACAGTAGCGGACGCGCCGTCGTTCGTGTTTTGCGGCGCCTGGCCGGTAGAATCCACACGCATAAGCGCTTACGAATCCGCCGAATTCCGGTTGCGGTCGCGGCGATTGTCTTCAAGGAGCGAGACATTGGCCGTTTCTTGGGATAACAATGACGGAAAATCGTGGCGGTATGGCTGGCCCTTCCCTTGGTGAGGCCGCCGGCAATTCGCGCGATTCGGGATGCGGTCCCGCTGGCGGGCACGAGCCGGCTCGGCACCGTGCCCGGCAAATTAAGGGGGGGGAGGGCACGTGTCGGATCTGATCGTCATCCTGGCCATGAATGGCCTTGTCTGGGGGCTGATCATCGCCCTCATCGCCCTTGGCCTGTCGATCATTTTCGGGCTGCTGGACATCATCAACGTCGCCCATGGCGACTTCTTCATGATCGGCACGGTTTTCGCCTTCGCCTACGTGCGGCTTTCCCGGCGCCTGAAGGTCCCCGGCGCACCCTGACGGAGGATCCTATCGGCAGCCCGTGGGCGCGGCGGAGGCCTGCCGGCTGTCCAACAAACGCCCGACCCGCGCCAACGGCGGCGGGTGCGACTGGTGAAACGCCGAATAGAGCGGATCGGGGGTGAGCGTATTCGCATTGGCGCGGTACAGCTTGACCAGCGCCCGGATCAGGGCCGGCGCGTCGCCGTGCCTGGCGGCGAAGGCGTCGGCCTCGAATTCGAACCGGCGCAACGCGGCCGACGTCAATGGTTTCAGGAACACGGCGAGGACCGGAACGATCAGCACGAACAGCGCAAGCGCCGCGTGGGGCGCCGGGTGGGGTACGCCAAGACCCCGATAAAACCCGGGCTGTCCGGCCAGCCAGCCGAGGGCCAGGAAAGCGCCAAGGCCGGCAAGGGCCATGACGGCCAGGTACTTCTGTAGGTGGCGGCGCTTGAAATGACCGACCTCATGGGCCAGCACGGCCTCGATCTCCCGGGCATCGAGCAGGTCGAGGAGCGTGTCGAGAAGCACGAGGCGCCTGCCGCTGCCAAAGCCGGTGAAGTAGGCGTTGCCCTGGGTGGAGCGGCGCGATCCGTCCATGACCAGCACACCGTCAAGCACCAGGCCCCACCGTTCCAGCAGCCCGTCGATGCGTGTTTTCAGGCTGTCGTCCCCGAGTGGGGTGAAGCGGTTGAACAGCGGCGCCACCAGCACCGGGTAGGCCCACGTCCTGGCCGCCACGAAAGCCATCCATACGGCCCACAGCCAAAGCCACCACAGGGTTCCGGAAGTGTCCGCCAGCCACACCGCCACGGCCGCCAGGGCCGCCGCGGCGGCGGCCAGCAGAAGGCCCTTTTTGACGGCATCGGCGGCGAACAGCGCCGGGGTGACGCGGTTGAAGCCGAAACGCTCCTCGATGACAAAAAGGTGATAGGCGGAAAGCGGCAGGCGAAGCAGCATCATCAGCAGCACAACGCTCGCGACGACGCCGGCGCCGATGGCGACCGGCCCCAGGCCCAGGGCGCGCCAGGCCCGGTCGAGCAGTTCCAGGCCGCCGCCCAAGGTCCAACCGAGCAGGAATACCGTCTCGATGCCTGTCGCCGCGATGGCAAGCCGGGTCCTGGCCACGGTGTACGCCGCCGCCTTCTGGTGGACGTGCAGGGGGACGCGGTCGCGGAAGACCGACGGCACGACAAAGCGGTGCGCCCGCACATGCGCCACCTGGCGCAGGGCGAGCCACGTCTGAAGGGCACCAGAGGCAGCCAGCGCGATCAGGAAGGCGGCGGTAAAACCGTTCATGGCGCCCCGCTTCCCCATCGGACACGGAGAGCGTCCGGCAGCGCCGCGGTATCCGGGATGGGGAGCTGCCTGTTCATCGAAGGGAGGGACCTGCCCGATCAAGAACCATTACACGTCTGCCCCCGCTGACGCCGGTGCCACGATCATCCGTGGCGGCGCGAAAACCGTTCCATGAAATCGATCAGGGCGTCGACGCCCTTTTCCGGCATCGCGTTGTAGAGGCTGGCACGGATGCCGCCGAACGCGGAATGTCCCTTGAGGTTGAGCAGGCCATGGCGGCCCGCATCGGCCAGGAAGCCGGCCTCCAGGGACTCGTTGGGAAGGCGGAAACAGACGTTGGCCAGGGAACGGTCGGCGGCAACGACCGGGCACCGGTAGAAACCGCTGGCGTCGATCGCCGCATACAGCCTGGCGCTCTTGCGCCGGTTCATCCGCGCCACCGCCGGCAGCCCCCCCTGGCCCTTCAGCCACTGGAACACCAGGCCCGCGACATAGACGGCATAGGTCGGCGGCGTGTTCACCGTCGAGTCGTTGTCGGCCTGGACCGTGTAATTGAAAACCGTCGGCGTGCCCGGCAGGGCCCCGCCGAGGAGGTCGTCGCGGACGATCACGATCGTCAGTCCCGCCGGGCCGACGTTCTTCTGGGCGCTGGCGTAGATCAGTCCATAGCGCGTGATGTCGATGGGCCGGGACAGGAAGTCAGCCGTCATGTCCGCCACCAGCGGCACGTCGCCGGTATCCGGCGTCCAATGGAACTGCAGTCCCTGCGCCGTCTCGTTGGTCGTGATGTGACAATAAGCCGCGTCGGCGTTCAGGCGCCAGGTCCGGCGCGGCGGCACCCGGTGGAAATCGTCGCGTTCGCCGCTGGCGACCACGTCGACGCCGCAGTAGCGCCGGGCCTCGCCGATCGCCCGCCGGGACCAGTGGCCGGTCTCGACGTAATCCGCCCGGGGCCGGCCGCGCAGCAGGTTCATGGGAACCATGGCGAAATGGGCGTAGGCGCCTCCCTGCAGGAACAGCACCCGGTAGGTGCGGGGGATCGCCAGAAGGTCTCTTAGATCCTCGATGGCGCGCGTCAGGATCTCCTTGAACTCGGGACCGGTGAAAGGCATCTCCAACACCGAAACCCCGCTTCCCCGCCAGTCGAGCATCTCGTCGCGGGCCTGCGCCAATACCTCCCGGGGCATGATGGCGGGACCGGCGGCGAAGCTGAAAACCGGGCCGTCCCCGCAGGCCCCGGCCCGGCGCCGGCGTCGCGGTCGCCGGGTCTTTTCGGCCGCGTCCGGAGATCTCGCCATGGAACCAGACCCCAAGATCAGTCGAACAGGAAAAGGGCGTGCGGGCCCGCCGCCATCAGAAACAGCAGCGGGATCGACAACATGGTGTTGGTGCGCGCCGACAGGAACGTGATGCGCGAACAGCGCACGCGCTCGTCCAGCGGTGCCGGGACAAGGCCCAGCACCTTCTTCTGGTGCGGCCACATCACCAGCCAGACGTTGAGCACCATGACCGTGCCGATCCACGCGCCGGCGCCGATCGGCGCGTCGTAACCGTTGAGCATCAGGGCGTCGACCAGCCGGTCCTGGTGCCACAGCATGAGGACGCCGGTCGCCCACGCGACGGTGGCGGCGTGGCGGAATATCGCGTGCTCCCGCGAAATTCTTCCCATGTAGGACGACGTCAACACCTCGTGCCTGTCCTGGTCGGGCGTGTAGGGCCGGAACCGGGGGACGAGCACGGCGCCCGCATAGTTGTGACCGATCCACACGATGCCGGCGAAGAAGTGGAGCCAGCGCAACACCAGGTCGATCAGCGGCACATCCACGGGGCGATCCCGCCTTCCGCGCGGACGCGAACCTCAGCCCGCTCCGGCGGCGACCACGGCGCGCAGGACGACGACGAGCACCGCGGTGAGAACCAGACCGCAAAGCACGGTCCCGGCGACCGACTCAAGGGGCGTTCTCACGGCCGGGCTCCAGGAAAGTCGACGTGACCGCCCTCGCCTGCCTGTACACCAGCGGTTGGCGGAGGTGTCCTGGCCGCCCGGCCTCGGCGACCGCCGCCGCGATCACATGGTGATGCGGCGAGCGGGTGCAGGCGGGATCGGCATTGGCCGGATCGCCGCTCAGCAGGTAGGCCTGGCACCGGCAGCCGCCGAAGCAGGTCGGCTTGTCGTCGCAGCTCTGGCAGGGCTCCTTCATCCAGGCGTCGCCGCGGAACTTGTTGAAGGCGGGCGACTCGTGCCAGATCCACCCGAGGCCGTGGTCCCGTACGGACGGGAAATCGAGCCCGGGAATGACGCGGGCCTCCTGGCACGGGAGCGCGGCGCCGTCCGGCGCGATGGTCAGGTGAATGCTGCCCCACCCGTTCATGCAGGCCTTGGGCTGGCCAGCCCGCTCCGGGCCGGCCATCGTGGACGCGTAGTAGTCGGGGACGACGAAATAGATCGTCATGCGGCCGGCAAGCCGCTCGCGCGCCGCCATCACAGCGGTCTCCGCGCGCCGGAGCTGGGCCTCGCTCGGCAGCAGTTCGGCGCGGTTGAGCAGTGCCCAGTTGTAGTACTGGATCTGGACGTACTCCAGATAGTCGACCTCGAGGTCCTCGGCCATGGCCAGGATTTCCGGGGTCTGGTCGATGCTGTCCCGGCATACCGGGACGTTGAGCACCATCGGAAAGCCCAGTGCCTTGATGTCGCGGGCAATCTCCAGCTTCCGCTCCAAGGCGCGGGCGCCGACCAGCGCCTCGGTCATCGCCGGGTCGGGCGACTGGATGCTGAGCTGGATCTGGTTGAGACCGGCCTCCTTCATGGCGGCCAGGCGGTCCTTGTCGAGGTTCATTCCGCTGGTGATCAGGTTGGTGTAATAGCCGAGCCGGCTTGCCTCGGCGACCAGGTCCTCCAGGTCCCTGCGCATCGCCGGCTCGCCGCCGGTGAGGCCGAGTTGCAGCGCGCCCAGCGTGCGGCCCTCAGCGAGCACCCGCTTCCATTCGTCGGTATCCAGCTCGTCGCGGTAGCGGTCGAAGTCGAGAGGGTTGTTGCACCACACGCATTTGAGCGGGCAGCGGTAGGTCAGCTCGCAACACAGCCACAGCGGCTTGCCCTGCCCGTCAAGATTGACGTCACTTGCGTCTGATCCAGCCTTTGGCATGAGACTCTCCCAGGAACTCGAGGACCCCGCTTTCGACGTCTTCGCCGGCATAGTGTGTTTTCAGCTCCTCGACCAACTCGCGCACCGACTTATCGCCGCCGCAGCGCTTGAGGATCTCGCCGGCGGTCTCGTTCAGCTTCACGACGCCTTCGGGATAGAGAAGGATGTACGCCCGCTGGGATTCCTCCCAGCGGAAGAGGTACATCGGATTGATCTCGACGTAATCGTCCGGTCCAAGGTCAACGGTTTCGGACATTTGCGGTCACCTGCGTCTGCACCTCACAGCAATCGAGGGGCCGCTTGACAGGGCCCCTCGAAGATGATGTGCGTGCGTTAACGGTTATAGGCGTATGCTGTGACCTCAAACCCCAGGCGCAGATCGCAATACGCGGGTGTCACCCATTTCATGATTCCCTCCCTGTTTTCTAAACAATCGTAACACTATGCGGCACCACAGCCCCCTCCACTCGTCCTGCCGCCCTGACGGCACGGCACCCGGGTGGAGCTAAGGCACTCATAGAACGTGGATTTTTTTTCACATAGGCGGCAAGTCCCCGCCTTGACATAAGTCAAGAACGGATTCCAGGCCGGTGGTGGCTCGCGTACGCCTGCCCAGGCGGCCGACGCCGCCGGCCTGCCTACCCCATCTCCGTGGTTTTCTTTCCCTCATGGGGGAAAGACGGAATTTCCCCCGTTGTCAGGGGATGCCCAGGTACTTGTGGGTTTGCAGGCTGAGGCGCCATTGCGGGCGCTCCAGGCAGTATTGCACGGCGAGCGCCGTGTTCGCGTCGCGTTCCGGCCCGTCCATGGGCTGCAGGAAGAAGTGGCGGAACTTGAGGCCGGCGAACCTTTCCGGCTCGGCGCCTTCCTGCGGGTAGACGAGTTTCAGCTCGTCCCCCCCGGCCAGCACCAGCCCGGCGCCGGCCTTGGGACTGACGCAAATCCAATCGACGCCCGGGGGCGCCGGGCGGGTGCCGTTGGTCTCGATGGCGATCTCCAGGCCGGCGTCGTGCAGCGCCTCCACCAGCGCCTCGTCCAGCTGCAGGAGCGGCTCGCCGCCCGTGCACACGACAAGGGGACGGCCGCCCGCCGCCCCGGGCCACTTGGCGCGCACCGCGTGGCCCAGGGCCCGGGCCGTCGGGAAGGCGCCGCCGCCCGGCCCGTCGGTGCCGACGAAGTCGGTGTCGCAGAACCCGCACGTGGCGGCCGCCCGGTCCGCTTCGTTGCCGGACCACAGGTTGCAGCCGGCGAACCGGCAGAACACCGCGGGCCGGCCCGTCTGGGCGCCTTCGCCCTGGAGGGTGTAATAGATTTCCTTGACCCTATAGGCCATGGCTCAGCAGTGCCTCAATCGGCGCCCGGCGGCAACCCGTTCTTGCGATTCTCCGGGCCGCGCCGGCCCGCAGCCGGCGGCGGCTTCAGGGGTACGTCGCCGCCCTATTCCGCGGCCCGCGCGGGCGGCGGGCGCCACACCAGGACCGGGTTGCGCGCCGCCGCCGTTTCGTCCAGGCGGCGCCGGGGTGTCAACCGCGGCGCGTCCGTGAAGTGCTTGGCATCGCCCGCCCTGGCGCGCTCCGCCAACCCCTTCACCGTGGCGATGAACTGGTCCAGGGTCGCCTTGCTTTCGGTTTCGGTGGGCTCCATGAGCAGGGCGCCGTGGACGACCAGGGGAAAGTACATGGTCATCGGGTGGAAACCCTCGTCGATCATCGCCTTGGCGAAGTCCAGGGTGGTGACGCCCGTATCCTTGAGGAAGGAATCGTCGAACAACACCTCGTGCATGCACGGCCCGTCGAACGGCACGCTCAGGGTGTCCTCGAGGCGCGCCAGGAGGTAATTGGCGTTCAGCACGGCGTCCCCGGCCACCTGCCTGAGCCCGTCCGAGCCCAGGCTCATCATGTAGGCGAGCGCCCGCACCATCATGCCGAACTGGCCATGGAAGCCCTTGACGCGGCCGAGCGGATGGGCGTCCGAGTCGCCCGCGTGCTCGACCAGGGCGAAGCCGTCGCCGCGCCGCTCCACCACCGGCAGCGGCGCATAGGGCGCCAGCGGCGCCGACAGCACCACCGGCCCGCTGCCCGGGCCGCCGCCGCCGTGGGGCGTCGAAAACGTCTTGTGCAGGTTCAGGTGCATGCAGTCGATGCCCAGGTCCCCCGGCCGGGCGCGCCCGACGATGGCGTTGAAATTGGCCCCGTCGCAGTAGAAGAAGGCGCCGGCGTCGTGCACCGCGTCGGCGATTTCGATGATGTCGGTCTCGAACAGGCCGCAGGTGTTGGGGTTGGTCAGCATGATGGCGGCCACGTCCACGTCCAGCTTCGCCTTCAGCGCGCCGACGTCGACCCGCCCGCGTGCGTTGGCGGGGATGGTCTCGACCGCATAGCCGCAGGCATGGGCGCTGGCCGGGTTGGTGCCATGGGCGGATTCGGGCACCAGCACGCGCTTGCGGGCGTCGCCCCGGGCTTCGAGGGCGGCGCGGACGGTCATCAGGCCGACGACTTCGCCGTGCGCGCCCGCCGCCGGCGCCATGGTGATCCCCGGCATGCCGGTGAGCACCTTCAGCCAGTGGGCGCAGGCGTCCATCAGCTCCAGCGCCCCCTGCACGGTGCTTATCGGCTGCAGCGGATGGAGGCCGCCAAGGCCGGGCAGGCGCGCCAGCCGCTCATTGAGGCGGGGGTTGTGTTTCATGGTGCACGAGCCGAGCGGGTAGAGGCCGCTGTCGATGCCGTAATTCATCCGGCTGAGGCGCATATAGTGGCGCACCACCTGGGGCTCGGACAGGCCCGGCAGGCCGATGGCGCCGGTGCGCCCGAGCCCGCCGAGGCGGTCGTTGCCCGGCTCCGGCGCCGGCAGATCGACGCCCGAGAGGCCCGGCGAATCCTGCTCGAAGATCACCGGCTCTTCCAGCGCCAGGCCGCGGTTTCCGGTCAGCGTGGCGTCCACGTCGGCCATCACAGCACCTCCCGGAGGGCCTCCGCCAGCGCGTCGATGTCGGCCTCGGTGCTGGCCTCGGTCGCCGCCACCAGAAGCAGGTCCTCGAGCTCGGCGCGGCCCGGGTAAAGGCGCGCCACCGGCACGCCGCCCAGGATTTTCCTGTCCGCCAGCGCGTCCACCACGGCCAGGGCGGGCCTGGGCAGGCGCACGGTGAACTCGTTGAAGAAGGTGTCGTTGACCACGCCGATGCCGTCGATGCCGGCGAGCCTGTCCGCCAGCCGTACCGCGCGGGCGTGATTGAGCGCCGCCAGGCGGGAGAACCCGACCTCGCCCAGCATGGTGAGGTGTATGGTGAAGGCCAGCGCGCACAGGCCGGCGTTGGTGCAGATGTTGCTGGTCGCCTTTTCCCGGCGGATGTGCTGCTCGCGGGTCGAGAGCGTCAGCACGAAGCCCCGGCGCCCGTCGACGTCGGTGGTTTCGCCGACCAGGCGCCCCGGCATCTGGCGCAGGTGCTTTTGCCGCGCCGCCAGCACACCCACCGTCGGGCCGCCGAAGTTGAGCGCGTTGCCCAGCGACTGGCCCTCGATGGCGACGATGTCGGCGCCCATCCCGCCCGGGGGCCGGACGGCGCCCAGGGACACGACCTCGGTGACGACGACGACCAACAGTGCGCCGGCGGCGTGGCACGCGTCGGCGAGGGGGGTGAAATCCGTGAGCCGGCCGAAAAAGGCCGGATTCTGGACGACGACGCAGGCGGTCCCGTCGTCCACGCCCGAGGCCAGGTCTTCGCCGCCCCTCCAGTCGGGCTCGGCGGCCGCCACCTCGATCTCCAGGAACCGGGTCATGGTCTCCGTCACGTCCCGGTAGTGGGGATGAAGCCCGCCCGACAGCACGACCTTTTTGCGTTTGGTGATGCGTGCCGCCATCATCACCGCCTCGGCGCACGCCGTGGCCCCGTCGTACATGGAGGCGTTGGCGACTTCCATCCCGGTGATCAACGCCACCTGGGACTGGAATTCGAACAGATAGGCAAGGGTGCCCTGGGAGACTTCCGGCTGATAGGGGGTATAGGACGTCAGGAACTCCCCCCGCTGGATCAGGTGGTCGACGGCGGCGGGCACATGATGACCATAGGCGCCGGCGCCGAGGAAGGACGGCACGTCGGCGGCGCTCAGGTTCCGCGCCGCCATGGCGGAGAACGCGTGCTCCACCTCCATCTCGCCCAGGTGTTCGGGCAGCTCGACCGGCCCATCCCGCCGCGCCTCCCGGGGAATGTCGACGAACAGATCGTCGACAGAGCCGACACCGATGGCGGCCAGCATGTCGCGGCGGTCGCCGTCGGTGAGCGGCAGGTAGCGCATTACGAAAGGCTCTCGACGTATTCCTGGTAATCGACCCCGTCCATGAGGCGGGTCACCTCGTCGGTGTCGGCGATCTTCATCTTGTAGAACCAACCCTCGCCCATGGCGTCGGTGTTGACCGTGCCCGGGTTGTCGGCGAGGCTCTGGTTGACCTCCGTGACCTCGCCGGCCACGGGAGCGTAGATCTCGCTCGCCGCCTTGACGGATTCGACCACGGCCGCTTCCGCGCCCTGCGTCATCTCGGCGCCCACCTCGGGCAGTTCCACATAGACGATGTCGCCGAGCTGTTCCTGGGCGTATTCGGTGATGCCGACGACGCCGACGCCGTCTTCGACGCGGATCCACTCATGTGCCTTGGTGTATCTGACGATTGCCATGGAGGCCTCGCTTTTCCCTATCTTTTGAAATACCGGTGTTCGACGAACGGCAGCTTCGCCACGCGGGCCGCCAGCGCCTTGCCGCGCACCATCAGGCGGACCGGGGTGTCGGAGCGTGCACGCTCGGCCTTTACGTAGCCCATGGCGACGGGGCCGCCAACGGTCGGGCCGTACCCGCCGCTGGTGACCTCGCCGATGACGGGACCGCCTTCGCCGCCGTCGGACTCGGTGATCGGCGCGTGGGCGCGGGCCGGGATTTTTCCTTCCGCCCGCAACCCGACCCGCTGGCGCTCCACGCCCTCGGCCAGCTGGCGGGCGATGGCGGCGGCGCCGGGGAAGCCGCCCTCGGCGCGGCGGCGCTTGCCGATGGCCCACGAAAGCCCCGCCTCGACGGGCGTCGTCGTTTCGTCGATGTCGTTGCCGTACAGGCACAACCCGGCTTCCAGGCGCAGGGAATCGCGGGCGCCGAGGCCCGCCGGCCTGACCTCCGCTTCATCGAGAAGCAGGCGGGCCAGGTGCTCGGCCTCCTCGGCGGGGACGGAGATCTCGAATCCGTCTTCCCCGGTGTACCCGGACCGGATGACGAAACAGGGCACGTCGGCCACGCTCAACGTCTCGCCGGTCATGAAAAGCATGTGACGGCACGGCGGCGCCAGGCGCGCCAGCACGTCCACCGCCGCCGGTCCCTGCAGGGCCAACAGCGCCCGGTCCGACAGCACCTCGATTTTGCACCGCCCGCCCAAATGGGCCTTGATATGGGCCAGGTCCTTGTCCTTGCACGAGGCGTTGAGGATCAGGAACAGGTGATCGCCGCCGTGGGTCACCATCAGGTCGTCGATGATGCCGCCCCGGTCGTTGGTAAGAACGGTGTAGCGGGTCTTGCCGACAGGCAAATCCTGGAAGTCGCTGGGCACGAGCGTCTCCAGGGCCGCGGCCACGTCTTCACCGCGCAGGATGACCTGGCCCATGTGGGAGACGTCGAACAGCGCCGCCTTTTCCCGCGTATGCAGGTGTTCGGCGATAATGCCCTGGTACTGCACCGGCATTTCGTAGCCGGCAAACGGCGCCATCCTGGCGCCCCGTTCGCGGTGCACGGCGTCAAGAGGCGTTTGTTCGAGGTCTCGGCCCTGGATGTCGTTCACGCGGTTCTCCAACAATGCCGCAGGCACGTTCGGCCCGGAATGCAAGGCCGTCGGATGCCCCCTCTGTCTCGGAACCTGAAAGATTCCCCGGCCCGCTTGCGGTCCGGGTTACATCTTCGGTGAGGCGCCCGGCGGCTTCGCTCCGTGCGCCTGCTCTCCAGAGCCTCATCGCCCTGCGGTCCGTTTGCCTGAGAGTTTCCGGGGCGGTTGCTCCTTCGGCGCCGGCCACCCGGCCGGTCTCTCCCGCAGCGGTCTACTGAGGAACCTTATGCAATCGTCATCATGTGCGTCGGATGTTTGCCTCTCCGGTGGAAAAACAGTTTACCGCCTCCCGGTCGAAGGTCAATAACCGGGGGATTCCGCATTCAGCGGACGGACCTTCGTGCACGCCTGTTGTAGTCCAGGTCCGCGCGCGACAGTTGGAAACCAACGAAGATCTCGAAGTCCTGCCCGCTCTGGCCCGCCTTCACCGGAATTTCCAGGACCACGGGATTGTCGGTAATGACCAGGCGGGTGCGGTTGCCCGGGAACACCAAGGCGACGTTGAAACGTTGCTTGTTCAGGACATTGCGCAACGAATCGGTGATGCCGACGAAATAGGGGAACGCCGCCCGGCCGTCGCGGTTGGCGGGTCCCCGCGCCGCCTCGATGACCACGGTGACCTTCATCGAAAGCGCCCTGTCCGCCCCTTTTCCATCGTCGGCGTAGACGCAGGTGCCGCTGACGCGGCTGACCACGCCTTCGTACAGGACGTCGGTGAGATCCCTGCCCGGCCCCGGGCGGAACCTGGTCAGCGTGGAGGCATCCCCAAGGATCGAGATGCGCGGGCAGGGCGGCGGCGGTTCTTCCTCCTCGAACATGGTGCACCCGGACACGGCCAGAACAAGAATTGCCGCGGCCCGGCCCGGAATTCCGGCGGTGGTCCCCGGGAACGTCACAGCGAGGAATGGGTGCCGTCGCAAAACGGCTGGGTCCCGGTCGATTTGCAGCCGCACAGGTAAACCGTTTTCGTTTCCTCGGCGACGAAGCTCACCGGCGTAAAGCTGGTGTCCTTGTGGCTGCCGTCGCACCAGGGCTGCTTGGCGCTGCGCCCGCACCGGCACCAGTAATAGGTCACCCCGGCCGCGATCTCGACGGCGAAGGGGGATTTCTGGGCTACGACGGCTTTGTCCATGGGGTCCGGTCCCTCGAATGTGCGCTGTGATGTGGTGTTCCGCGAACGACGGACTTTAGAGGACAGATGTTGGGCAGACAAGATCACCCGGGCGCGCGGGGTTGAAGCACGGACAGCCCGGGCATTACAACGGACAACCCTGGCAAGAATTGATACCCCTCTTCGGTATTCTTTGACACCCTGTCCCTTGGCATCGGGAAGGGAGATAAATCGCTTTTCCCATGGCCGACGATGGTTCGGGGAGCAGCCGTCGTACGTGGTGCCGTGAGAAGAGTCTGATGGATGGGAGCTGATCATGCTTCACCCGTTTCGCCACGCCCTGCTCGGGGTCTTCATGGCGGCCTTGGTGACTCTGCCGGCAGGCGCTGGGAATGAAAAAAGCATCCCGATCAATACCGGGGCGGACAATGTCGCGATCATGGGATACGACACCGTCGCCTATTTCACCGACGGCCAGCCGACAAAAGGCAAACACGAGTTCGCGTTTTCCTGGAACGACGCCCAATGGCATTTTGCCAGCGCCCGCAACCGCGACCTGTTCGCCGCCAAACCGGAGCACTACGCCCCGCAATTCGGAGGATTTTGTGCGGCGGCCATGACCCGTGGGCAAGTCAAGGTCATCGATCCCGAAGCCTGGGCGATCGTCGACGGAAAACTCTATTTGAGCTTCAGCAAACGCGGCATTCGCAAGTTTCGCCGGGACCCGGCCGAAAATATAGAAAAGGCCGGGGCGGCGTGGGCGAAGGGCCGACGGTAGGACTGGCCGCCGCGGACCACTCGGTCACGGGCTCGTAAATCGCAACCCTATATCCCTGCATATCCCTGCGCCGTGAGTGCGGCGCGGAGCCGTTTCCGTCGCCGGTTCGACTGGGGCCGCGGCAGAAAGATTTGTCCTTATTCCAATCCTGCCTTGCGGCCGAATTTCGACAGGTCGGTAATGATGTCGTCAGTGATCCCGTCGCTGAAATACTCCTGCTTTGGGTCTTCGCTCAGGTTGGCGAACGGCAGCACGGCGATGGAGGGCTTGTCGGGCAGGGGGACGGCCTTCCGTTCCGCGGAGGCGACCTCCGGCGGTGGCGCCCATGGGCGCAGCCAGACGGTCACCGCCG
>JBHHXI010000068.1:0-16482 GCA_046756945.1 Rhodospirillales bacterium | reverse complement strand
CCTGCCCAAGAACATCCTGATGATCGGCCCCACCGGCGTCGGCAAGACCGAGATCAGCCGCCGCCTGGCGAAGCTGGCCCAGGCGCCGTTCATCAAGGTGGAGGCTACGAAGTTCACCGAAGTGGGCTACGTCGGGCGCGACGTCGAGCAGATCATCCGCGACCTCCTGGAGATGGCCGTCCAACAGTGCCGCGAGCGCCTGCGCCACCAGGTCATGGCCAGGGCCGAGTTGAATGCGGAGGAACGGGTGCTCGACGCCCTGGTCGGCGATGGGGCGAGCCGCGACACCCGGGAGAAATTCCGCAAGATGCTGCGCAACGGGGAACTCGACGACAAGGAGGTGGAGATCCAGGTGGCCGATCACGGCGGCGGCGGGCTGCCGACCTTCGATATCCCCGGCATGCCCGGCGCCCAGATGGGCATGATCAATCTGAACGAGGTGATGGGCAAGGCCTTCGGCGCGCAATCGAAACCGAAGCGCATGACCGTGAACGAGTCCCATGAGTTGCTGGTCGCCGAGGAAAGCGACAAGCTGTTGGACGAGGACAAGGTGGTCAAGCAGGCCATCGAGACGGTGGAGAACAACGGCATCGTCTTTATCGACGAGATCGACAAGATCACCGCGCGGTCCGAGCGCGTCGGCGCCGACGTCAGCCGCGAAGGCGTGCAGCGCGACCTGCTGCCCCTGATCGAGGGAACCACGGTGGCGACCAAGCGGGGCACCGTCAAGACCGACCACATCCTGTTCATCGCGTCGGGCGCCTTCCACATGTCCAAGCCGTCGGACATGCTGCCCGAGCTGCAGGGTCGGCTGCCCATCCGGGTCGAGCTGCAGGCGCTGACGCGGGACGACTTCGTGCGCATCCTCACCGAGCCCGAGGCCAGCCTGATCAAGCAGTACATTGCCCTGATGGCGGTGGAGGACGTGACCCTCGAGCTCACCGACGACGCCATCGCCGAAATCGCCGACCTCGCCGCCGAGATCAACCACGGGGTCGAGAACATCGGCGCCCGGCGCCTGCAGACGGTGATGGAAAAACTGATGGAGGACATCAGCTTCACCGCGTCCGAGCGCAACGGGGAAGCCATCACCATCGACGCCGAGCAGGTGCGCGAAAAGGTCGGCGAACTGGCCAAGGACGTGGACCTGAGGAAGTTTATTCTGTAATTCCGAAAGCCGGAACGACGGCGTCGTTCCGATCTTCGGCGCTCAGTGGGTCGGCCCCTTTTTCGGCCCCATGCGGCCGCGGATCTCCGCCAGCACCCAGTCAATCGTGTCCTCGTCCAGCGCTTGGATGTTTTCCGCCAGCAGGTTGGCGAGCTCGGTCGCCCTCGGGCTCAGCCCCGCGGTGTCGACGACGACCCGCGGATGGGAAAGCTCGGCCAGGCGCTTGAGCTCCTCGGCTTCGTCCCAGATGAGGTCGAAGTAGCCGCAGATCTGCATGATCAGGCCCGGCCCGGGGCGGCCCCGGTTGCCGTGCTCGAGGGCCGAGAGATAGGCCGACGACACGCCGAGATCGCCGGCCATGGTCTTCAGGGTGATGCCGCGGCGGGCCCTGAGCGCCCGGATTTTCTGGCCGAACGGGGTCACCGGACCGCCCCCGGCGGGGTCATCCCCCGCCCCCCTTCCGGCTGTGCACCGCGGCTCACCGTTTCCTCTTCAACAGCAGATAGAGCGCCCCTTCGCCGCCGTCCCGGGGCGTCGCATGGGTGAAGGCCACGATGCGTTCGCGCAAATCCGGCTGGTTGAGCCAGTGGGGCACGGCGGCGCGCAGCACCCCGACGGTGCCGTCCGGGCGCAGACCCTTGCCGGTGATCACCAGCACGCAGCGCCGCCCCGCCGCCTGGGACCCGTGGACAAAGGCCGAAAGCGCCCGGTGGGCTTCCTCCTGGGTCAGACCGTGCAGGTCGATGCGGGCCTCGACGGCCAACTGGCCCCGCTTGAGCCGCTTGGCCGTGCGTTTATCGACGCCCGCCCGGTCGCCGGCACCGATCTCGGGCAGGCGCGGCTGAGGGGGCGGCGCCGGCGGCGCCGGCCGGCTCCGGGCGGCCGGCGCTGGCTCCGCGGGCCGCGGCGGGGACGGCTCGGCCGGGGCCTCGTCCGCGGGCAGCGCCACTTCGCGGCCGGGCAACGGCGCCACGTCCGCCATCACGTGGCGCAACAGGTCCGCTTCACGGCGGTCGATCTGGCGCCCCGGCGGCGGCGCGGCATGCCGGGATTTACCCATCGCCGCCGTCCACCAGCACGATATGCAGGCGGCGCGGGCCGTGGGCGCCGAGCAGCAGGGTCTGTTCGATGTCGGCGGTGCGGGACGGTCCCGTGATCCAGTTGACGGTGCGCGGCAGGGGGCCGTCACCGCCGGCGGCGGCGCGCAGGCTGCGCCAGGTGTCCTCGTAGGTGCCGACGATTCTTGCCACGGCAAGCACCACGATGTGGGTATCGGGCAGGAAGTTGAGCGTCGTCGGGCTGTCGGGGCCCGACAGCAGGACCAGGGTCCCGGTCTCGGCGACACCGGCGAAGGCCCCGGTGACGCCGACGGGATCGCCGCCCCCGGCGACGCCCGCCACCGCGCTCAACGCGGTTTGTTCGGACCACGGAATGTCCGCCACCGCGGGCGCCACCTTGAGCACGCCCGGCAGGTTGTTTGACGCCAGGTAGTCCGCCACCGCGCGCGGCACGTCGTTGACCGAGGCGACCCGGGCCACGGTCGCGTCCGCCCGTTTCGCCTCGGCAATGAACAGGTGGATGCGCGCCGGCGCATCCACCTGGGCGCGCGCCGGGATCACGTTGGGCTGGGGCGCGTCGAGGCGGCGGTGCAGGGCCGCCGCCTGCTCCGCCGAAGGCGCGTCGCGGCCCAGGCTGCGGCGGATGGCCGCCAGGATGTGTGCCCGCGCCGCGCTCATGGCCGTCCCGCCTGGCGTTTCCGCCACAGGGCGAGGAAGGTCCTGCCCTCGGGCGCCGGCAGATCGCGCGACGCCGTCCAGCCGCCGGCCAGCGGCAGGCGGCGGAAGCGGCCCGTGCGGCGCCCCAGCGCCCCCAGCACGGCGACGCCGAAGCCGCATGCCATGCGGTAGAGCGCGGGCCGCCTGGCAAGGAAGGCCCACGCCTTCAGTCCATAGCGGCCGGCGGCGGAAGCCTGGTTTCCGTCGAACTGCCGTTGACGCCAGTGGCGCAGCATCCTCGGCAGGGGGATGCGCACCGGGCACACGTTCTCGCATTTGCCGCAGAGCGTCGAGGCGTTGGGCAGGTCGCCGGCGTCTTCGATGCCGATCAGGACCGGGGTGAGAACCGCGCCCATGGGACCCGAGTACACCCAGCCGTAGGCATGGCCGCCCACGGCCCGGTAGATGGGGCACTCGTTCAGGCAGGCGCCGCAGCGGATGCAGCGCAGCATCTCGTGGAGCGCGCTGCCGAGCATGGTCGACCGTCCGTTGTCCAGCAGCACCACATGGAACGCCTCGGGCCCGTCGACATCGCCCGGGCGGCGCGGTCCGGTGCTGAACGTGGTGTAGACGGAGATTTCCTGGCCGGTGCCGGAGCGGGCCAGCACCCTCAGCAGGGTGGCCGCGTCGTCCAGGGTGGGCACCGCCTTCTCCAGGCTGGCGATGACGATGTGGACCCTGGGCAGGCTCATGGTGAGGTCCGCATTACCCTCGTTGGTGACGACGACGACGGTACCGGTCTCGGCGACCAGCATGTTGGCCCCGGTCATGCCGACGTCGGCCCCGAGGAAGTTTTCGCGCAACACGGTGCGCGCCTCGTCGAGCAGCGCCCGCGGCTCCTCCAGGGAGCGGTCCTCCTGGAACTCGCCGTGCTTTTCCTTGAAGGACTCCGCGACCTGGCTTTTGGACAGGTGGATGGCCGGGGCGATGAGGTGGCTGGGCGGTTCGCCGCGAATCTGGATGATGTATTCGCCGAGGTCCGTTTCCACCGGCCTGATGCCGTTTGCCTCCAGGTGTTCGTTGATGGCGATCTCCTCGCCGATCATGGACTTGCTTTTGGTCATCGTGCGGGCGCCGGCGTCCTGGCAGATTTTCAGGATCACCGCGCGGGCTTCCGCTGCGTCGCGGGCCCAGTGCACCTGTCCGCCCCGTTCCCCGACCCGGGTTTCGAAGCGCTCCAGGTAGAAGTCCAGGTTTTCCAGGACGTGGTTCCTGATGTCGCGCGCCGCGTCCCTGAGGGCCTCGAACTCCGGCAGGCGGGCGATGGCCTGGCGCCGCTTGGCGGGAAAGCCGTGGCTGAGGCGGGCCAGCGCTTCCTGCAGCTTGGTGTCGGCAAGCGCTTTCCGGGCATTGCCCTCGAAATTCCGTGTCGTCGCCTGCACCGCCGTTCCTCCCTCACTGGTCCGTCTATGAATCGCCGATGGGCGGCCCGTCCGTCATCCCGGCCAGCACCTCGGCCACATGGCGGACGCGCACGGCCGAGCCCCGCCGCTTCAGGCGCCCGGCCACGTTGAGAAGGCAGCCAAGGTCCCCGCCGAGCAGGGTGTCGGCGCCGGTGGCGAGGACGTCGTCCACCTTGCCGTCGACGATGCGCCCGGAAATGTCCGGGTACTTGACGCAGAACAGGCCGCCGAAGCCGCAGCAGGTTTCCGCTTCCCCGCCCTCTTTCAGCTCCAGGCCCCGCACCGCGGCGAGAAGCTGGCGCGGCTGCTCCTTGACGCCCATTTCGCGCAGGCCGGCGCAGCCGTCGTGGTACGTGGCGCAACCTTTGTACTCGGCTTCGACATCGGGGACTCGCAACACGTCCCTGAGAAACTGGGTGAGTTCAAAGGTGCGTTCGCCAAGGGCCCGCGCCCGCCCGGCCATGGGGGCGTCGCCGGCGAAAAGCGCGGGGAAGTGCACGCGGATCATGCCGGCGCACGATCCCGACGGCACCACCACGTAATCGAAGCCCTCGAAGGCGGCGATCACCTGGCGCGCGATGGCGCGGGCGTCCGCCTGGTCGCCGGCGTTGTAGGCCGGCTGCCCGCAGCATGTCTGCGCCGCGGGAACGGAGACCACGCAGCCGGCATCCTCCAGGAGCTTGACCGCGGCGAACCCCACCACCGGCCGCATCAGATCGACCAGACAGGTAACGAAAAGGCCGACGGTGCGCGGCGGCGAAGACATGGCCGAAGAATGGGGGTTTCGGCGGCCCAAGGCAAGGGACGGCGGAGGGGCTCTTAGGGCGCCGCGCTTTTCGGCAACAGCAGGTAATAGCGGCCCCTCTCCTTCATCCGGCCGGCCCGCGCGGCGGCGGCGGCGCCGTATCCCCAGAACAGGTCTCCCCGCACCGGGCCCTTGACGGCGCTTCCGGTGTCCTGGGCGATGACCAGGCGGCGTAGCGGCGCGCCACGGTTCAGCGGGTCGGTGGTGTCCAGCCACACGGGCACGCTCAACGGCACGAAGCGGCGGTCCACGGCAAGGCTGCGCCCCGGCGTGAGCACCGCGCCCTGGGCGCCGATGGGGCCGTCGCCGTCGAGGGCGCGGAAGAAAATGTACGAGGGATTGCGCGCCATGAGGTCCGCCGCCTCGCCGGGATGGGCGCGCAGCCAGGCGCGGATGGTTTGCATGGACAGCGCGTCGGCCGCGATCGCGCCACGGGCGACCAGGTCGCGGCCGATGGCCACGTAGGCGTGTCCGTTGCGCCCGGCGTATGCCAGGCGCACGACCTGTCCGTCCGCCATGACGACGCGGCCGGACCCCTGTATGTGCAGGAAAAAGGCGTCCACCGGACTGTCCACCCAGAGGAGCTCCAGGCCGCGCCCGGCCAGGGCGCCGCCCTCGATCTCGGCCCGGGTCTGAAAGGGAACCAGCCGGCCGTCGACGACGCGCCCGTCAACGCTTTGTCCCCGCCATTCCGGGCGGAACCGTCCCAGGTCGGCGGTGATGAGGTCGCGGGGGCGGGTGTAGATGGGCACGCGGTAGCGCCCGCCGGGGCGCCAAGCACCGTGCAACTGCGCCTCGTAGTACCCGGTGAACAGGCCTTCGGCGTTGCCGTTGTCGGCGGCCAGATAGGGAACGAACCAGGCTTCGAAGAAACGGCGGGCCGCCCCGTCGTCGCCCCCGGCGATGCGGGCCAGGGCGGCGCAGATGGCGCGCCAGTGGCCGATGGTGCCGCCGGTGCCGCCGGCTCCGAGGGGGCGCCCAGCGGGCAGGTCCCCGAGGCGCGCGCAGGAACGGCCGAGCGCCGGAAGGGCGGCGCCCAGGGTGTCTTCGCGCCAGCCGGGAAGCCGGTCGAACGACGTGCGGGTGAGGGTGAGCTTGGCCACCGGCGGCGGCGGAGGCTCCGCCGGCGTACACGCGGCGAGACCGGCGACCAGCGCCGCCGCAAGCAGCCGCAGGGACGGCTCGTTGCTCAATATCCGGGGACGACGTGTCCGGGTCTCGAGGCGGGATTCAGTCAAGACTGCGGGTAGCGACCAGCGTCCAGTTGGGATCACGGGACCCAGTATCCCGGGCAAAGGTCCAGAAATCCGTGACTTCGGTGACGGCACTGGGATCGCCGTCAACCACTTCGCCGTTTGCGTCGCGGGTTACGTTGGCCTGATCGCTGACGAACTTGACGGTGACATGGGCGGTGCGGCCATCCAGGTATGCCTCCACGATCTCGGCGCTTTTCATGCCGACCAGGGTGTGCTCCATGGTTTCCCCGGCCGCTTCGCGCTCCCTGATGGACTGGGCGAAGTTGCCCAGGACCTCGGCGCTGAGCAGGGGCTTCAGGGCTTCGGTGTCCCCCGCCGCGAAGGCACTGAGAATCAGTTCGAACGCGATACGGGCGCCCGACAGGATCTCGGTCGGATCGAACCCGCGGTCCGCCGCCTTGATTTCCCTGAACCCCGCGGCCAGGTCGCCATCGGCATCGTTTTCCACCACCGCGTCCTCCGTATCGGCGCCGATATCGCGGGCGCTGGGAAGATGCACGACGTTTTCGTCCGCCTGTTCCTCGGGGAGCGGGCGGGCGAAGGGATTGCGATGTCCGCGCTTATGGTTGTCACGGCGGCCCAGCACGCTCCTCAGGCGCAGCACCAGGAACGCCGCGATCATCGCGAACAGAATGATGTCGAAGAACGGGAGGCCGTCGCTCATGGTTCATGACCCGGGGAACCAACACGGCTGGACCGCCGGGTGCCCCTGAGTTAAACACCTTGACACAGGTTAACGGCTCGGTGCGCCGTGGTCCAGTCGACTATCCCGTGGATACCGGATCACCGCCGCTACCAGCTTTAGATAGGCGGTAATTGGGCGGCAGGCAAGGATGGGCCTTGTACTTCTTTTGGCGATGATCGGCGTGCCGATCGTAGAAGTCGCCGTCTTCATCGAGGTCGGGGGGCGCATCGGACTGTGGCCCACCGTGGCCACGATCATTCTCACCGCCATGGCGGGCACGGCGCTGCTGCGCCATCAGGGCCTGGCGACCCTGCAGCGGGTGCGCGAAAGCCTGGAGGCGAACCGGTTTCCCATGGCCGAGGTTTTCGACGGTCTGTGCCTGCTGGTGGCCGGCGCCTTGCTGCTCACGCCCGGGTTCGTTACCGACGCGGCCGGACTTTTGCTGTTCGTGCCGGCCGTGCGCGTCGCCCTGCGCGGGGTCTTCGGCCGGTACCTGGTGGCATCGGGACGGCTCGACGTGTGGACCGAACAACCGGGACCGTTCGCCTCGGGCGGCGGCGGCGGCGACCGCGATACCGTCATCGACGGCGAATATCACGAGGTTCCGACGGAAAACGCCGCCGGGAACAACGGCGACGACACGGACCAGCCGCCGCCGGCCATTGGGCCGCGTTGACAGTACGCCGGCCGCGCCTGAGACGGTTGTCCGGCCGTCCGATCCATGGTAGCCACAGGCCAACCCACCAAAGGGAACCGGATCATGACCCGCAAACCGACGAAACGAAAGACGAAGGACGGGGCCAAGGCCGCCGCCGCCAAGTCCGCGGCCCCAAGTGCGCCCGGGCCCGCCGATGCGCCCCGCTCCGCCAGCCCACCCGAATCCGGCGCCCAACCCGATCGCCCGGCCCAGCCCGCCGGCGACACCCAGCCCATCGGCGCGCCAAGTCCCGCGGACCAGCCCCTTGTTGTCAACGCCCAGTACATCAAGGACCTTTCCTTCGAGGCGCCGGCCGCCCCGGAGGTCTTCCATCGCATGCAGACCACCAGGCCCGACATCACCATCAACATCGACGTACAGGCGGCCAACCTCGCCGATACCGCCTACGAGGTGGTCCTGAACATGAGGGCCGAATGCAAGGTGGATGAGAAGGTGGCCTTTATCATGGAGCTCATCTACGCGGGGAATTTCAACATCAGGGTCCCGCGCGAACACCTGCAGGCCGTCCTCCTTGTCGAATGTCCGCGACTGCTGTTCCCCTTCGCCCGGAATATCCTGGCGGCAATCTCGCGCGAAGGCGGCTTCCCGCCGATCCTGCTGGGACCGGTGGATTTCGTCGCCATGTACCAAAAGCAGATGGAGAACGCCGGAAATGCCGGCGACGGAGGCCCGTCCCCGGCCAGCTGACGGCCCCGCCGTCCGCTCTCAGGCGTGCCAGATGGGCGTATCCAGATCCGCGAGGAACCGGGTATGGGCCGCTGCCTCCTCCGGCGTCGGCGCATGGGGCCGGGGCGGGCGTCTGGGCCGCTCGGCGGTCCCGGCGGTCCCTCCGCCGGCGGCGGCCAGAACCAGGCCGGGCTGGCGGCCGCCGATCAGCTCCAGGTAGACATCCGCCAGCAGCCGCGCGTCCTTGAGGGCCCCGTGCAGGCTGCGGTCGCTGAGATCGATCTGGAAACGGCGGCACAGCGCATCGAGGCTGGCCTGGGCGCCGGGGAACTTCCGCCGCGCCAGCTGCACGGTGTCGATGGCCCGCTCCGCGGGAAGGGGCGGCCGCTCCAGTAACGCCAGCTCGGCGTTGAGGAACGCCAGGTCGAAACCGGCGTTGTGAATGACCAGCGGCGACTCCCCGAGGAATTCCAGCAAATCATCGATGACGCCGGCAAACGCCGGATGTCCGGCCAGGAATTCCGCCGACAGCCCATGCACAGCGAAGGCTTCCTCCGGCATGTCCCTCTCAGGGTTCACGTAGCGCTGAAAGGTCCGGCCGGTGGCCACGTGATTGACCAGTTCGACGCAGCCGACCTCGACGATCCGGTGGCCGGCGCCGGGATTGAGTCCCGTGGTTTCCGTGTCGAGGACGACTTCGCGCAACCGCATGCTCCTGTCGCGGCGGGACCCGGCGGCTCAGGACCGCCGGCGGCCGCGGTTTCCCCCGGGCCGGCGGGCCCGGGGCTGGAAGCCCCGTGGCGGCCATTTGGTGGCGCGCCACCGCCGCGCCACTTTGACGATCTTCCTGATCGCGCGCAAGCTGAACCCGCGCCCGAGCCCGGTGGCGACGACGAACTCGGCGCGCCGGCGTTTCCTGGCGTCGCACATCTGGTGCGAGAGGACGAAGTCGAGGCGCCCGCGGGTCATGCCGGGACGCCTGAGAACCCGCGCCTCCTGAACGAGCCGCGCGGTGGAAACCACCACCACGCCGTCGCAGCGTCTTTCGCCGCCGGTCTCGAACAGCAGCGGCACGGCGAGAACCACAAGGCGCCGTCCCTGCGCCGCGGCGGTGCGCAGGAAGCGCCGCTCACATTGGCGCACCAGGGGATGGATAATCGCTTCGAGGCGCGACAGGGCCTCGTCGTCGCCGAACACTTTCCCGGCCAGGACGGCGCGGTCCACGCGCCCGTCCCGCACGGCGCCGGGAAACGCCGCCGCCACCGCCGCCACCGCCGCGCCATCCTTGGCCAGCAGCCCATGGACGGCGCGGTCGGCGTCGTGCACCGGTATTCCCAGGCGGCGGAACATTCCGGCGGCGACGGTCTTGCCCATGCCGATGGACCCGGTCAGACCCAGAATGACCATGGATTATTCCTGGTTCTCCATCCCGGCGAGGACGAACGCACGCATCTCGTCCGTCACCTCGGGCTCCACGCCGAACCAGGCGGCGAAGCCCGGACGGGCCTGGTGAAGCAACATGCCGAGGCCGTCCACCGTCGGGTTGCCGCGCGCCCGGGCGGCGACAAGAAGAGGCGTCCTGAGGGGCGCATAGACGATGTCTGTCACGGCCGCCTCCGGCGGCAGGCGTTCGAGCGCCAGATCCAGGGGCGGGTTCCCGGTCATCCCCAGGGTCGTCGTATTGGTCAACAGCCGGGCGCCGTCGAGGGCCGTTTCCCGCTCCGCCCACGAAACGACCTTGATCGGCCCCCCGATGTCGGCGGCCAGGGCCTCGGCCCGCGAGGCCGTGCGGTTCACCAGGCGCAGCTCGGGTGCGCCGCCGTCGACGAGGGCCGCGCACACCGCCCGTGCGGCGCCGCCGGCGCCAAGCACCACCGCCGGCCCGAGCCAGGGTTTCCATTCCGCCACGCCGGCCTTCAGGTTCTCCATGAACCCGAAGCCGTCGCTGTTCCACCCCATGAGGCCGCCGTCGGCGCGCACGACGATGGTGTTCACGGCGCCGATACGCCGTGCGTCCCGGGCGGCCTCGTCGACGGCGGCCACGGCCGCCTCCTTGTGGGGAACGGTGACGTTGACGCCCACAAAGCCGCGGCGCGGCAGCATCCGCACCGCCTCGGCGAAATCCTCCGGCCGCACGGCAAGGGGCACATAGGCGCCGTCGACGCCGTATTGGCGCAACCAGTACCCGTGCAGGCGCGGCGAAAGCGAATGGCCGATGGGCCAACCCATTACCCCGGCCAGCTTCGCTTTTCCGTTCAGGGTCGTGTTCACCGCCGCCTCGCACGCACCTCCCGGACCGCGACCGGGAGCGCCGCCATACTACAGGGGCCGGGACCATTGCGCCACGAACCGGGAACGAACCCCTGTCCGTGATTGCCGGGACCGGGGCGGCGCCTCATGCCTCCCCCCATCCGTTCCGGCGCAGGAACGCGAGCAGGGGAAGCAGCGGCAGCCCGAGGATGGCGAAGAAATCGCCCTCGATGTCGGAGAACAGATGCATGCCCAGGCCCTCCAGCCTGTAGGCCCCGAGAGATTCCAGGGCCGCCTGCCCGGCGCGCACCAGGTAGCGCTCGATGAACGCGTCGTCGAAGGCCCACATGGTCAGTCGCGACGTTTCCACGTGGTGCCAGGCGCGCTCCCCGTCCCGCACCACGCACACCGCGCTGACGAGGCTGTGGGTGCGGCCGCGCAGCGTCCTCAGGTGCGACGCCGCCTGCTCCCCGTCGGCGGGCTTGTCGAGCCACGCGTCCCCGCACTGGAGAATCTGGTCGGCCCCCACGACCAGGGCGCCGCGGTGCCGTCTGGAAACCGCCTCGGCCTTGGCCAGTGCCAGCGCCTCGGCCGCCGCCGCCGCCGCCGCGCCCTTCGCCCGGAATGCCGACTTGATGACGCCTTCATCGATGGTCGCGGGATCGCGCAGGTAGGGAATCCCCGCGCCGTCGAGAACCTGCGCACGCGCGCTGCTGGCCGAAGCCAGCACCAGTCGCGGGGGCCGCGTCAGGGATTCTGCTCCTTGCGGCGATTGTAGAGCTGAAGGATGGTGGCCGCCGTTTCCTCGATCGACCGGCGCGTGACGTCGATCACCGGCCAGTTGTGCTTGTTGAACAGCCGGCGGGCGCCGTTGACCTCGTCGGATACCGAATCGATATCGATATAGTCCGTTTCCTCGTCCCTTTGCAGCATGCGCAGGCGGTTGCGCCGGATCTGGACCAGTTGGCGCGGATCCTTGGTCAGCCCGACAACCAGCGGACTGGTGGTGTCCATGACCTCCCCCGGCAATGGGCAGCCGGGTACGATGGGAACGTTCGCCGCCTTGATTCCACGGTTGGCAAGGTAGATGCACGTCGGCGTCTTCGACGTACGCGAGACGCCGAGCACCACCACGTCGGCCTGATTCAGGTCCCACGCGGACTGGCCGTCGTCATGGCTCAACACGAAGTTCAGGGCCTCGATGCGGCTGAAATACTCGGCATCCATCACGTGCTGGCGACCGGCCTGGGGGTGGACTTCCACTCCAAGGTGCCCACCGATCGCTCCAACGACCGGATCGAGGATGGGAATGCACGGTACCCGCATCCGCTGGCAGCCGTCTTCGAGTATCCGGCGGAGATCTTCGTCAACCATGGTATAGAGGACGAACCCGGGATTGTTTTCGATGCCGGTGAGAACCTCATCGACCTGGATCCTGTTACGGATCATTCTCCACGCGTGCTCGGTCGCCTCGATGTCCTCGAACTGGGCCAGACTGGCGCGCCCGACCAGGCTCACCGTTTCGCCCGTCGAATCCGAGACCAAGTGGAGATGCAGTTTTGTCATTGTTCGGCGGTGTTCCTACCGGTTCCGGATAACGTGGGGATATCCTGTACACACAAACGCTCGCCCCCGCCGGTCCGTATTTATCCAAAATCCGTCTTCAGTATGATACCAACCGAAAAGAATACCCACCGGCCCGGAAAACCCGGGTCAAAAATCATATCGAAAGCGATTTATTTCCCATGTTCCCATATTTCAAGAAATCCGACGGGCTTGTGGATACCGTGCTTCCACGGGCCAACGCCATCGAAAGAGTCACAGCCCTTGCCCTGAAAAAAGACGGCACGCCCCCAATGCCTGCTATTCCTGTGGAAAATTGCCTATCCCCGGCTTTCACCAGTCTACAACAACCACTACTTTCTTTCTTTAAAAAACATTGTTTGTATAGGGTTTGAGCATAACTCCGAGACAATCCCCCAAGGCGCGCGACAAGGCGCCCACCAAGCCGCTGCTCCAGGCTTTGCAGGGAGAGGTTCCCGCACGTCCGCCTTTTTGGCTGATGCGTCAGGCGGGGCGGTACCTGCCGGAATACCGGCGGATACGCGAACGGGCCGAGGACTTCCTTCGCTTCTGTTACACGCCGGATCTGGCAGTGGAGGTGAGCCTGCAGCCTTGGCGCCGCTATGGAATGGACGGGGTCATCCTGTTCAGCGACATCCTTGTCGTGCCGGATGCCCTGGGACAGGCCGTGCGGTTCGCCGAAGGGCGCGGACCGCTCCTGGAGCCGGTGCGGTCGGCCGGGGATTTGAGCCAGCTCAGCCTTGATCGGCTGGGCGGACACCTGGCGCCGGTCTTCGAGACGATTCGGCGGCTGAGCCGGGAAATTTCGGGCGACGCGGCGTTGATCGGGTTCGCCGGCGCACCCTGGACGTTGGCCGTCTACATGGTGGAGGGGCACGGCGGCACCGATTGCGGGCGGGCGCGGTCATGGGCCTACAACGCGCCGGCCGAGTTCCAGGGGCTGATCGATCTGCTCGTCGATGCCACTGCTGCCTACCTGATCGAACAGGCGAAGAACGGCGTGGAAGTTGTCCAGATATTCGACAGCTGGGCCGGTGTCCTGGGTGAATCCCAGTTTCGCCAGTGGGTGATCGCGCCGACGGCGGAAATCGTCGGCCGGTTCCGGGCGGCATGCCCGGGCGTGCCGGTGATCGGCTTCCCGCGTGGCGCCGGCGTGTCGTACAGGGACTACGTGGAGCAAACGGGGGTCGACGGTGTCAGCGTGGACAGCACGGTGCCCGTGGAGTGGGCCAGGGAGGCCCTGCAGGGCATGTGTACGGTTCAGGGAAACCTGGACAACCAGGTGCTGGTCGCCGGCGGGCAGGCCCTGGAGCGGGAAACGACCCGCATCCTCGGGACGTTGGCCGGCGGACCGTTCATTTTCAACCTGGGTCATGGCATCCTGCCCGAGACGCCGCCCGGGCACGTGGCGCGGCTGGCCGAGCTGGTGCGCGGCTGGTCCGGGCGTTAGCGCCGTCGACCGGTCGAGGGACGCAAGGGTCCGCCGGCAATGTCAAAACTGGCCGTGGTGTTGTTCAACCTGGGCGGGCCGGACCGGCCGGAGTCGGTAAAGCCGTTTTTGTTCAATCTTTTCAACGATTCGGCCATTATCGGCGCGCCGCGGCCGATACGCTGGCTGCTGGCGCGGGGGATATCGGCCCGGCGGGCCCCCGTGGCGCGGGCGATATACGCCCGGATCGGGGGCAAGTCCCCGCTTCTCGAAATCACCGGAAAGCAGGCCGCGGCCCTGGAGCGGCTGCTGGGACCGGCGGGGGAAGCGAAGGTTTTCATCGCCATGCGGTACTGGCACCCGATGAGCGACGAGGCGGCGGCGGCGGTAAGAGCCTTCGATCCCGACGAAATCGTCCTCCTGCCCCTTTATCCCCAGTATTCGACGACCACCACCGGGTCGTCGCTGGACGACTGGCACCGGGCCGCCGCCGCCGCCGGCATCGGGGCGCCGACCGTGGCCGTCTGCTGCTACCCGGCGCAGGCCGGCCTGATCGCCGCCCAGGCGGCCCTGGTGCGCGCCGGCATCGGGCAGGCGGCACCCTCGGGCACGCCGCGGGTCCTCTTTTCCGCCCACGGGCTTCCCCAAAGGATTGTCGCGCGCGGCGATCCCTATGTGTGGCAGGTAAACCGGACGGCGGAGGCGGTGGTGGCGGCCGTGGACGAGCCCGGGCTGGACTGGGCCGTCTGCTACCAGAGCAAGGTCGGGCCGGTGGCGTGGACGAGGCCGTCATTGGACGAGGAGCTGGCGCGGGCCGCCCGGGACCGGGTGCCGGTGGTGGTCAACCCGGTGGCGTTCGTCTCGGAACACTCGGAAACCCTGGTCGAGCTCGACATCGAATACCGCGCCATGGCGGAACGGCTGGGCGTGCCGGCCTATGTGCGGATACCGGCGGTGGGGACCGCGGACGCGTTCGTCGGCGGACTGGCGGCCGTCGTCGGGGCGGCGCGGCAACGGAAAACCGGGCTATGCTGCGGCACCGGCGGGCGCCTGTGTCCGGCCCGGTTCGGGCGCTGTCCCAGCCCATAGCGGGAGACGGGAGACGTGGTGGACCTTTCTGGAACGGCCTATCTGTGGATCAAGGCCCTGCACATCATCGGTGTCATCGCCTGGATGGCGGGGCTTCTGTACCTGCCGCGTCTGTTCGTTTACCACGCGGCGGCGGCGCCCGGGTCGGCGCAGTCGGAGACCTTCAAGGTGATGGAACGGCGGCTCCTGCGCGCCATCATGAACCCGGCGCTGGCGATCGCGCTGGCGACCGGGGGCCTGCTGATCGCGAATTTGGGTGGCGGGGCGTGGACGTCGGGGTGGCTCCACGCCAAGCTGGCGTGCGTCCTCGGGCTTTTCGCGATGCATGGGCTGATGGCCCGGTGGCGGCGGGATTTCGCCGCGGACCGCAACGACCGTTCGCAAAAGTTCTACCGGGTGGCCAACGAGGTGCCGACGGTCCTGATGATCGGCATTGTCGTCCTGGCCGTCGTCAAACCGTTCTGAACGGCGGCCGCGGACGCCCGTGTGCGTCCGATTATGGCAGGGGCCCGAATCTTCATTTGACTTGCCGGCCGGGTTTGGTTAATTCTGTTATTTCCAGCGATTCGGGCGAATACTTCAGTTTCTGCCTTCCGAAATTTCTGACCAGTGAACAGGGCATTGTGCCTAGCTGTCCGGTTTCGTCAATGATGACAGTACGGTGACGACCGTATTGCCGCCTCGGCGCTTCCCTTCCCGTCCGACGAGACACGAAGGACGAAAATGAATCTCAAGGAACTCAAGACCAAGGCTCCCGGCGACCTCCTTTCCTTTGCCGAGGAACTGGAGATCGAAAACGCCAGCTCCCTGCGCAAGCAGGACATGATGTTCGCCATCCTCAAGCAGCTGGCGAAAAACGACACGGCCATCTTCGGCGACGGGGTGCTGGAGGTGCTGCAGGACGGCTTCGGTTTCCTGCGCTCGCCGGAGGCCAATTACCTGCCGGGACCGGACGACATCTATGTCTCGCCAAGCCAGGTCCGGCGTTTCGGCCTGCGCACCGGGGACACGGTGGAGGGAGAAATCCGCGCGCCCAAGAACGGGGAGCGGTATTTCGCCCTGCTCAAGGTGACGGACATCAATTTCGAGGAGCCCGGCCATGTCCGCCACCGCATCAACTTCGACAACCTGACGCCGCTCTATCCGGACGACCGGATCGCGATGGAGATCGAGGGCGAGAAAACCAACGATCCGACGGCACGGGTCATCGACCTCATTGCCCCCATCGGCAAGGGCCAGCGGGCGCTGATCGTCGCCCCGCCGCGCACCGGCAAGACGGTGATGCTGCAGAACATCGCCCGCTCGGTGGCCGCCAACCACCCGGAATGCTACCTCATCGTGCTGCTCATCGACGAGCGGCCCGAAGAGGTCACCGACATGGCGCGCTCGGTCAAGGGCGAGGTGGTGAGCTCCACCTTCGACGAACCAGCGTCGCGCCACGTGCAGGTGGCGGAAATGGTCATTTCCAAGGCCAAGCGCCTGGTCGAACACAAGCGCGACGTAATCATCCTGCTCGATTCCATCACCCGCCTGGCCCGCGCCTACAACACGGTCGTGCCGTCGTCGGGCAAGGTGCTCACCGGCGGCGTCGATGCCAATGCCCTGCAGCGGCCGAAGCGGTTCTTCGGCGCCGCGCGCAACATCGAGGAAGGCG
>JBHHXI010000067.1:0-16604 GCA_046756945.1 Rhodospirillales bacterium | reverse complement strand
ATTCTGGATTTGTGCTAAAGTCTTTCACACCCAAGGAATCCGCAAGGTCCCGGAATTTCGGCTGTGCGTGCGACTTGCACCAAAACGTCCCTGCCGGCCCTGCCCATGGTCGTGGATTCCGTGCGCATACGGCACCTGCTTGCCGATAAACCCTTGCCCCTGGTGGCTGAACCCACCGATCAAAACATCGACTTGGTCAAGTGGACCAAGAGAAATATCGACCTCATTGAATCGGCGCTGCTGACCGAGGGTTCGGTTCTTTTCAGGGGCTTCGGGTCGGGCTCGATGGAATTCTTTCGGCAATTTGCCGACGTCCCTATTTCTGAGTACATGGCTTACGAGTTCGCCCTGACTTTGCGGCCGAGGGTCTCGGACTACATTTATAAGTCGAGCATGTCTCCTCCCGACTTTTTCATGGCTCTTCACAACGATTGTTGCGCGCAGCGGGATTGGCCAACGAAGGTTATATTTTTCTGTGCCGTGCCCGCTGAGCGCGGGGGAGAGACGCCGCTGGCCGACTGCCGCAAAGTGTACAACCGGTTGACGCCCGAGGTTAGGGACAAATTCGCCAGGCTGGGTGTCATGTATATCCGGGACATACCGGAAGCCGAACTGGCCGATGTTTTTGGAAGTTCCTCCACCTCATATATTGATGCGTATTGTAAGCGGAATGATTTCGACTTCGAATGGGATCATAAGGGTGGAATACACGTTTGTTTTGTTGCCCAGGCCGTTATTGAACACCCGAAAACGGCTGAAATGTTATGGTTCAACCACGCTCACTCGTACCTCCGTTCAGGCTATCCCTTCCTACGTGAGCCGCGGCCGATCCCAAGGCCTGTCGCCGCAATCCCGTATGAGCGCGAGAATGACGGTCTGTATGCGCACTATGGTGACGGCTCGCCAATCGACGCCGGTGCCATATATGAAATTCATAACGCGTATATGGCCGAGGCCATCGCATTTCCATGGCAGAAGGGAGATATTCTGTTGCTGGATAATATGTTGGTGGCTCATGGCCGCAATCGCTTTGCGGGTGAACGGGAAATACTCCTGGCTATGGGCGATTCGTATCGCAGTCTCGTGGCGCGTCGCGGAAAGACCGTTGCCACGCCGTAGGGCGGTGTTTCCGGAAAATCCAGACCAATAAGCGGAGATGGCCGGGGCGGATCGCGTCCATCCCGGTTTAACTTCCGTTGTGACCGCGTCCGGTCTTGAGGTCGGGTTCCGGCCTCAGGTTTCGCGGCAATAGGTCTCTATCATGTCCGGCCCCGCCTCGACCACGGCGGAGCGCGCGAACGCCGGGGCATCGGACAGCGCGTCGACGCCGAAGGCCGCGGCGGCCGGAACGCCGTCGCCGCCGAAGAGAAGCGGGGCCCGGAACCAGGCCAGCCGGTCGACGAGGTCGGCGCGCAGCAGTTCCGCCGCCAGCACACCGCCGCCCTCGACAAGGACGCGGGTCAGGCCCCGGGAGGCGAGCTCGCCGGCCATCCAGCGCACCGACGGGCGGTCCCTGGCATCCGCGTCCGCCTCGATCACGGTCACGCCCAGCGCCGCGAATGCGTCGCGCCTGTCCGTGTCGCCGCCCCTCGCCGTGATCAGCCAGGTCGGCGTTTCGCGCGCCGTTTTCACAAGCCGGCTGGTGAGGGACAGGCGCATGCGGCTGTCGGCGACGATACGCACCGGCGAGCGGTCCTCCAGGCCGGGCAGGCGGCAGGTGAGCACGGGGTCGTCGGCGAGCGCCGTGCCGATGCCGATCATCACCGCGTCGTGGTCGGCGCGCAGGCGGTGGGCCCAGGCCCGGGCCGCCGCGCCGGTGATCCACCGGCTGTCGCCCCCGTGGGTGGCGATGCGCCCGTCCAGGGTTGTCGCCGTCTTGAGGGTGAACAGCGGCCGGCCTTCCTCGACGCGCAGGAAAAACCCGGCGTTGACCTCGCCGGCCTCTGCCGCGCAGACACCGTCGGTGACGGCGACGCCGGCGTCGCGAAGCCGGGCCATGCCCTGGCCCGAAACCTTGGGATCGGGGTCCTTCAGGGCGATCACGGCGCTGACGATCCCCGCCGCGGCAAGGGCCTCGGAACAGGGCGGCGTCCGCCCGTGGTGGGCACAGGGCTCAAGGGTGACATAGGCGGTGGCGCCCGCGGCCCCGTCGCCGGCGCGGCTGAGGGCCTCGGTCTCGGCGTGGGGGCGGCCGCCCGGCTGGGTCCAGCCGCGCCCCACCACGCGGCCGTCGCGCACCAGCACGCAACCGACGGCCGGATTGGGCCACACGGCGCCCAGCCCGCGCCGTGCCAGGGTCAGGGCCGCGCGCATGTGATGGATGTCGTTGGCGTCAGCCGTCGCCGCCACCCAGTTTTCCCACGAAGGCCTCGAAGTCCTTGGCCTCGCGGAAGTTGCGATAGACCGAAGCGAAGCGCACGTATGCCACCTGGTCCAGGTCGGCCAGGTACTCCATCACCATCTCGCCGACAACCTTGGTCGGGATTTCGTTCTCGCCGAGGGTTTCCAGGCGCCGCTGGATGCTGTTGACGATGCGTTCGATGCGGTCGTCGTCCACCGGCCGTTTGCGCAACGCGATCCTCAGCGAGCGCATCAGTTTCTCGCGGTCGAACAGGACCTTCTCGCCGCCCTTCTTGATGACGGAAAGCTCGCGCAGCTGGACCCGCTCGAAGGTGGTGAAGCGGGACCCGCACTCGGGACAGTAGCGGCGCCGCCGGATGGTGGCGTTCTCCTCCGTCGGACGCGAGTCTTTAACCTGGGTGTCACCGTGGCCGCAAAACGGACAGCGCATGGTTTTTGGTCCTCCCCCTCCCCGATTATCGTCCGGTCACGCGTTCGGATAGACCGGAAACCGCCGGCACAAGTCCGCGACTTTTTCCCGCGCCGCGCCTTCGGCCGCGCTGTTGTCGTCGGGATTGGCGGCAAGGTGCTCCAGCACGTCGCTGATCAACTGGCCGACCTGGCGGAATTCGCCCGGCCCGAAGCCGCGCGTGGTTCCCGCGGGCGTTCCCAAGCGAATGCCCGAGGTGACCGTCGGCTTTTCCGGGTCGAACGGAATGCCGTTCTTGTTGCACGTGATGTGGGCGCGTTCCAGGCTGGCCTCGGCGGCCCTGCCGGTAAGCGCCTTGGGCCTCAGATCGACCAGCAACAAGTGGGTGTCCGTGCCCCCCGACACGATATCGAAGCCGCGCTCCAGAAGAATCGAGGCGAGGACCTTGGCGTTCTCCACGGTGGTCTTGGCGTAGGACTGGAAGTCGGGACGCAGGGCCTCGCCGAAGGCCACCGCCTTGGCCGCGATCACGTGCATCAGCGGGCCGCCCTGGAGACCCGGGAAAACGGCGGAGTCCATTTTCCTGGCGATCTCGGGATCGTTGGTGAGGATCAAGCCGCCCCGCGGCCCGCGCAGGGTCTTGTGCGTCGTGCTGGTGACCACGTGGGCGTGGGGCAGCGGGCTGGGATGAACGCCGGCGCACACCAGGCCGGCGATGTGGGCCATGTCGACCATCAGGTACGCCCCGACGGCGTCGGCGATGGCGCGGAACCGTTCGAAATCGAGGGTCCGCGGGTAGGCCGAGCCGCCGGCGATGATCAGCCTCGGCCGGTGTTCCCCGGCCAGGCGATCGACCTCGTCATAGTCAATCAGGCCGTCCTCACCGCCGACGCCGTACTGGACGGCGGTGAACCACCGGCCCGACTGGGAAGGCGGCGCGCCGTGGGTCAGATGTCCACCGGCGGCAAGCGACAGGCCCATGATCGTGTCGCCGGGCCGCAGCAGCGCCAGCAATACCGCCCCGTTGGCCTGGGCGCCGGAATGGGGCTGGACGTTGGCGAAGGCGCAGTCGAACAAAGTCTTCACCCGCTCGATGGCCAGGGATTCGGCCGCGTCGACGAAACCGCACCCGCCGTAATACCGGTGCCCGGGATAGCCTTCGGCATATTTGTTGGTCATCACACCGCCCTGGGCATCGAGCACGGCGCGTGACACGATGTTTTCCGAGGCGATCAGCTCGATATGGTCCTGCTGGCGTCTCAATTCGCCCTGGATGGCGGCGTGGATATCCGGGTCGCTGTCGGTCAGCGGCTCGCTGAAGAACCGGTCATGGATTTCGGAGGGATTTTCGGCATCGGCGGCAAACATCAACGGTGGTCCTTCTTATGCATTATTGGGGATGGGACAGTTTTTCGACGCGGCGGGCGTGGCGGCCGCCTTCGAATTCGGTTTCCAGGAAAACCCGCAGGCAATCGCGCGCCGTATCGGCGGCTATCGTCCGCCCGCCGAAACAGATGACGTTGGCGTCGTTGTGCTGGCGCGCCAGTCGCGCATCTTCGACGTCATGGGTCAACGCGGCACGGATTTCCGGGGTGCGGTTGGCGGCGATGCTGACGCCGATGCCGCTGCCGCAGACCAATACCCCCCGCTCCGCCCTGCCGTCCTTCACGGCGGCGGCCAGGGCATAGCCGAAGTCCGGATAATCGACCGAATCGGGGCTGTCGGTGCCAAGGTCCAGTACGCTGAATCCCTGCTCCGCGAGGTCATTTTTGAGCACGGACTTGAGTTCGAGCCCGGCGTGATCACTGGCGATGGCGATGGTGTTCCGTGGCATGACGCGTGCGTTTTTTGGGTGAACCGAGCGGCCCCGCTAAATATCCTGCTAGATACCATATATCGAACTGCCATACCAGCCTGCCACAAGTTATCGCGTCGGCCCCGCGGCCGGCATTCCATCGGGGCGGGAACGGCAATAGCACAGTATAGGCAAACAGAACCCGGACCCTGGGCAAATGGAACGCCTGCCGGGCGCCTTTGCACGACCGTCCGCTAGCGCGCGAAAAGGGACAACGTCGTCCCGGGGATTTATACAGTACGGAAGGTGGTGCCAGGACATCGGCGCCCGGGAATTATCGGCCAGTCGACATTACTGACGATGTTGCCGTGTTCACGAAACAAATACTGAGCGTTTTCTGGTTTTAAATTGACAGAGTAATCCCTTCATGCGTTAGATAAAACAATATGTAACGTAAACTTGTGCGAGGCGTCGACAGATGAAAGAAAGCGTTCCAGAAAAAGTCTCCCGCGATGATGTGTTGCGCATGGCGGTCGACGTGGTCGCCGCCTACCTCAGCAACAATAAAATGCCGACGGGCGGGGTGCCCGAGGTCATAAACACCATCTTCGAGTCGCTGAGCGCCGCGGATGCCGCGGCCGCCGGGGGCACGACAACGCCGCAGAAGCCCGCGGTTTCCATCCGCCGGTCGGTGACGCCGGATTTCATCGTCTGCCTGGAAGACGGCAAGAAGCTGAAGATGCTCAAGCGCCATCTTCGCACCACCTATAACATGACGCCCCAGGAATACCGCGCCAAGTGGAACCTGTTGCCCGATTATCCCATGGTCGCCCCCAACTATGCCAAGAAGCGCTCGGAATTCGCCAAGAAGATCGGGCTCGGCCGCAAGACCACGCGGAAGGGCAAAGGCAAGGTCAAGGCCACAGCCAAGGCCACGGCCAAAGTCAAGAGCAAGAGCAAGAGCAAGGGCAAGGTCAAGAGCAAGGGCAAGGGGCGGCGCAAATAACCTCGGCGGCCCGGTGCCGTGAAGAATAACCGCGTTCCGCCGTTGCGGAGCGCGGTTTTGTTTCCGTGGCGGCGGCGCGGACGAAAAAAGGCCCGGCGGATGCCGGGCCTGAATTTTCAACGTGTGAGCGGGCTTTACTTGACGTAATCGTACTTGCCTCCGCTCCATTCGTAGAAGACGTAGCCCGGGGCGGTCACGTCGCCCTTCTTGTCAAAGCCGATCTTGCCGAGCACGGTGTCGAACTGGTTGGCCCTGAGGACGGCGATCAACTTGTCCGTATTCGTGGTGCCGGCCTTTTTCACCGCTTGGGCCCAGACCTGGATGGCGCCGTAGGTGTACAGCGTGTACCCCTCGGGCTTGTAGCCCGCCTTGAGGAAGCGGTCGACCACCGGCTTCGCCACCGGGTTCTTGGCGGGGTCGGGGCTGAAGGTCATCAGGGTCCCCTCGCCGGCCTTGCCGGTGATGTCCCAGAACTCGTTGGTGACCAGGGCATCGCCGGACACCAGTTGTACGCCGTAGCCCTGCTCACGGGCCTGGCGGATCATAAGCCCGGCCTCGGTGTGATACCCGCCAAGATAGAAGACATCGATGCCCGCCTGCTTCATCTTGCTGATGATCGCCGAGTAGTCCTTTTCGCCGGCCGTGTACGCCTCGTACATGGCGTCCTTCACGCCGCGCTTTTTGAGCTGCTTCCTGGTCTCGTCGGCCAGGCCCTTGCCGTAGGCGGTCTTGTCGTGAAGGATGGCGATCTTTTTGCCGCCGAACTTTTCGGCAAGGTAATTCCCGGCCACCTCGCCCTGCTGGTCGTCACGGCCGCAGACGCGGAACACGTTGGGGCCGCCTTCCTCGGTCAGCTTCGGGTTGGTCGAGGCCGGAGAAATCTGCAGGATGCCTTCCTCGGTGTAGACCTTCGATGCCGGGATCGACGAGCCCGAGCAGAAATGCCCGGCGACGAACACCACGCCATCGCTGACGGCCTTGTTGGCGACGGCGACGGCCTGTTTGGGGTCGCACGCGTCGTCCAGGATGAGGAGCTTGAGCTTTTGGCCAAGGACGCCGCCGGCGGCGTTGATGTCCTTTACCACCATTTCAGCGCCGCGCCTGAACTGCTCGCCGAAGGACGCGTACTGGCCGGTCATGGGACCGGTGGTGGCGATGGTGATTTCGGCCTTGGCCGGGGTTAAACCCGCCGCCATGACAGCGGCTGCGGCTACCAATGCAAGTTTAAGTTTTGGCATGTCTGGTATTACCTCCCTAATTTAAGGGCTCCCACGGTTGCCCCGACGCAGCGGGAGGCCATGGGTGTCCAAGACGTTGACCGCCACGGATGGGGCGGCTTGGACAACAGGTTATCACGCATAGGGGCTGTGGCAACCAACAAACGGGCCGAGCCATCATTCCCTTAACTTTCGCCATCCGAGCGGCCCGGCGGACTCGTACAGCCAGGGATACTGGCTGACCATCTTTTTCGCCTTGGTGAGCTGGAACGCGAGCAGGGAGATGGCGATGAGGACGGCTGTATCAACCAGGTAGCCGGTGAGGGAAAACAAATCACCGTCGTAAAGCGCGAACACCAGGAAACGGTCGGCGAAACCGAGCAGGCCACAGTAGGCGACGGGCTGCCACATCGGCCGCCACGTATTGGCCAGGGCCTTCGCGGTCATGGTGGCGGCAAACCACATGGCGACCAGGATAACGACGGTCCACGGATTTAGTGTGAGCGCCTCTGTCATGATCTGCGCTCCTTGGTATCACGGCCGCCCTCCAGGTAAGCGGAGCGGATTTCTTCGTTGGCCAGCAGCTCGGCGCCAGTGCCGCTCATGAGAATGCGTCCGTTGGCCATGACGTAGCCGCGGTGGGCCAGCCGGAGCGCGTGGAAGGCGTTCTGCTCGACCAGGAACACGGTGACGTTCTGTTCGGCGTTGATCGCCTTGATCACCGAGAAAATCTGCTTGACCAGCATCGGCGCCAGGCCGAGCGACGGTTCGTCCAGGAGCAACAACCTGGGCCGGCTCATCAGGGCGCGGGCTATGGCCAGCATTTGCTGCTCGCCCCCCGACAGGGTGCCGCCGCGCTGCTCCCGCCTTTCCTTGAGGATGGGAAACAGGGCGAAAACCTTCTCCAGATCTTCCGCCAGGTGCCTGGGCTCGCTGGTGATGGCCCCCATGAGCAGATTTTCTATCACCGTCATGTGGGGAAAGATGCGCCGGCCCTCGGGCGCCTGGGCGATGCCGCTGCGGATAATCTCGTGGGTGGGCTTGGCCGAGATATCCTCGCCGTCGAAGACGATGCGGCCCCTGGCGGCGCGCGGATTGCCGCAGATGGTCATCAGCAGGGTCGACTTTCCGGCGCCGTTGGCGCCGATCAGGGTGACGATCTCGCCCTGCTTCACCTCCACGTCGACGCCCCGCAAGGCTTCGATATTGCCGTAAAAGGCATGAACGTCGGCGATGTTCAGCATAGCGATCACCCGTCCCCTTCTTCGCCGTCCTCTTCCTCGCCCAGGTAGGCGCGGATGACGGCGGGATCGCTGCGCACGAAGTCCGGCGTGCCGTCCGAGATCTTGCGGCCGTAATCGAGGACCACGATGTGGTCGGAGATTCCCATGACGACGCTCATGTCGTGCTCGACCAGCAGCACGCCGATCCCGTGCTCGTCGCGGATGAAGACGAGGAGTTCGTTGAGCGCCGCCGATTCTCGCTGGTTCAACCCGGCGGCCGGCTCGTCCAGACACAGCAGGACCGGCTTCGTGCACATGGCCCGCGCGATCTCCAGCCGGCGCTGGTCGCCGTAGGGCAGGTTGCCGGCCTCCCAGTCGGCCTGGTCGGTGAGCCCCATCCGGTCGAGCCAGTACCGTGCCAGGTCGACCGCGTCCTCTTCGGCGTGCCGGTAGCGCGCCAACCCCAATAGCCCGCCAAGGGTGAACCCCGACGCCCGCATCAGAACGTTGTGCTGGGCGACGATCAGGTTCTCCAGCACGGTCATGCGGGGGAACAGGCGGATGTTCTGGAAGGTCCTGGCGACGCTGGCGTGCCGGGCGATCAGGAAACCCTCCATGCGCTCGAGCAGGAAATCGCCGTTCGGGTGGTGGAGGACGAGGCGCCCGACGTCGGGTTCGTAGAACCCGGTCAGACAGTTGAACACGGTGGTCTTGCCGGCGCCGTTGGGACCGATGATCGAGGTGATCCGTTCGTCGGCGGCCTGGAACGAGATGTCGTCGATGGCCACCAGGCCGCCGAACCGCATGGTCAGGTGTTCGACGGTAAGCAGCGGCTTCGTGCCGACCCCGATGGCCGCCTGGGCGCTCATGGGACGGCCTTCGCCGGCCGCTTCGTCCCGGACAGCCGCAGGGTGGGCTCCCGGTGGGCGAGAAGTCCCGCCGGGCGCCAGACCATGATCAGCACCATGGCGGCGCCGAACGCCAGCATGCGGAACTGCTGAAGTTCGCGGAAGAATTCGGGCAGGCCGATGAGCAGGATGGCGGCGAGGACGACGCCGATCTGGCTGCCCATGCCGCCGAGGACGACGATGGCCAGGATCACCGCGGATTCGATGAAGGTAAAGCTTTCCGGGCTGATAAATCCCTGCCGCGTGGCGAAGAACGAGCCGCCGAAGCCGGCGAACATGGCGCCGATGGAGAACGCGGTAAGCTTGGTGTTCCTGGGGTTGATGCCGAGCGCGCGGCAGGCGGTTTCGTCCTCGCGCAGGGCTTCCCAGGCGCGCCCCACCGGCAGCTTGCGGATGCGCAGGGTGAACAGATTGGTGGCCAGGGCGAGGGCCAGGATCAGGTAATAGAGAAAGATGATGCGGTCGAGGGGCGTATACGTGAGCCCGAAGAAGCCGTGGAACGATACCGTTCCCTCCGGCGGATAGCGCGTGAACGGCAGCCCGAAAAAGCTCGGCCGCGGGATGCCGGAAATCCCGTCCGGGCCCCTGGTGAATTTGTACCAGTTGAGCAGGATGATGCGCACCATCTCGCCGAAGCCGAGGGTGACGATGGCGAGATAATCCCCCCTCAGCCGCAGCACCGGGAAGCCGAGGAGGATGCCGGCGAAGGCGGCCATGATGCCGGCGAACGGCAGGCACACCCAGAACCCCATGTCGAAGTACTGGGCCAGCAGGGCGTAGCTGTAGGCGCCGACGGCGTAAAACGCGACGTAGCCGAGGTCGAGAAGCCCGGCAAGCCCGACCACGATGTTGAGGCCCCAGCCGAGCATGATGTAGGTGACGACCAGGATCGCGATGTCGAGCAGCCGCCGGTCGGCGATGGGAAGAAACGGCAGGACCAGGGCAACGGCGAAGAGCAGCGGGCCGGCGTAGCGGGCCGCCCGCTGCACGCGGGCCCCGATCCGGTCCATGGTCGCCTCGCGTTCCTCGATGGTAAGCGTGGACCTTGCGTGGCGAATGGCCCACGCGGCGCGGCCGGCGAACACGGCGGCGACGATCACGATCATCCAGTTGACGACGGGGCTGGCGAACGGCAGGACGGGTTCGAACCCGGACCCGGTTTCCGGGGCAAAAGCCTGGTCGGCGATCAGCAGCGCGGCAAGAATGACGGCGAACGGAAGGGTCGTGAGCAGGACCGGGAACGGGCGGCCCTGGCGCAGCAGGATGAGGGCGATCCGCCCCGCGAACGCGATCACCGACGCCATCGCCACATCGGAAAACCTGAGGGCGATGCCCAGCCCGCCGGGAGCGGGCTCGGTCCGTAAACCGACCATGGCGAAGGCGAGGGCGAAGACGACGATGGCGGCGGCGCCGGCCTCCTTGAACATGTCCGGGAAGTCGAGGGGTTTTGTCGCGGGTGTCGCTGCCACGGCCTCAGACCTTTTCGATGTCGGGTTTTCCCAACAGGCCGGTGGGTCGGAAGATGAGCACCAGAACCAGGACCGAATACGCGGCCACGTCCTTGTATTCGACGGTGAAATACGCCGACCAGAAGGCCTCGATAAGGCCGATGAGCAGGCCTCCGAGCATGGCTCCCGGCAGGGAACCGATGCCGCCCAGCACGGCCGCCGTGAAGGCCTTGATGCCGGCCAGGAAGCCGATGTAGAAGTCGATCACCCCGTAGTTGAGAAGGAATATCAGGCCGGCGACGGAGGCCAGGGCGGCGCCCATGACGAAGGTCAGCGAAATGGTGCGGTCCACGTTGATGCCGAGAAGCGAAGCCATGCCCAGGTCCTGCTCGCAGGCGCGCTGGGCCCGGCCCAACTCGGTACGGGCGATGACAAGCGTGAAAATCACCATCAGGACCACGGTGAGCACAATGATCAGGATCTGCAGGTAGCTCAGGGCGACCGTGAAAGTCCCCTCCCGCATGACCTCGAAGCCGCCGCTGATGACGGGTTGCATCGGCTTGATGCGGGCGCCCTGCACCAACTGGACGTAATTCTGCAGAAAGATGGACATGCCGATGGCGGTGATCAGCGCCGCCAGCCTGGGTGACCCCCGAAGGGGGCGGTAGGCGACCCGCTCCAGCGCCCAGCCGTAGACGGGGGTGAGGATCATGGTCGCGATGAGCACGATCAGCAGCGCCAGGGGTATCCAGGTGACGCCGAGAATGCCGAGGACGAGGAAGGTGATGATGGAGATGAAGGCGCCGATCATGAAGATCTCGCCGTGGGCGAAGTTGATCATGCCGATGATGCCGTAGACCATGGTGTAGCCGATGGCGATCAGGCCGTAGATGGCGCCAAGGGTCAGGCCGTTGATCAACTGCTGTGTGAAATATGCCATCGACCGCCTTTCCTCAGTCCCCGGAATGGCAGTGAACCGGCGCCACGACGGCGCGAAATGGCAAGAATGACAAAGTGGCTCGCGGACCGGAAACCCGGGCCGCGGGCGGCGTCCCTGTCAGATACTGCACCGCTACCCTCGCGGTTCCGCGTTTTTTTCGCTTGCGGTCCGATATCGTTGCCCGGTCCTCCCTTGTCCGGACCCTAACCCAGGGCCTATCGGTGTCAAGGGGTATTCCCCGGCCGTTCACGCCTTCCCGTCTTTCCCCTTCCGCCGCTTGGCCAGCACATAGGCGAGCTTGCGCGCGGCGAGCCGTTTCAACGTTTCCCGGCCGCACCCGGGATCGCCGACCATGGTGACCTCGGTGTTGGTAAGGGGGTCGATGGCGACGACGCGCAACGCCTTTCCCACCCGCTGGAACTCGAACAGAACCTCGGGAAGGTATACGTCCCTCGATGTCACCCTTAACGCTCCCTCGCCCGCGTGCACCGTCGGCCGGTGGCCGATACCGGGGAATTCCCAAACCGACAGTATAGAAAATCCTGCGCCCACGGACACCCGGGCAATGATCGGGAGCGCGCGCCGGGGCGGCGATCGCCGGCGTTTGCGGACGTGGCTACATGTTGCGGCGGTACTGCCCGCCGGCCTCGAACAGGGCGTCGGTGATCTGGCCCAGGGAGCAGCAGCGGACGGCCTCGATGAGCACGGCGAAAACGTTTTCGCCGCCGGTCGCCGCCTGCTTGAGGCGGGCCAGCATGGCCGGGGCCTCGTCCTTGTGGCGCTTGTGGAAGGCGCGCAGCCGCTTGATCTGGCTTTTCTTTTCCTTTTCGGTGGAACGCGCCAGGCAGGGCGTGACCGCCGCCCCGGCGGCGTCGGGGTTGATGAACGTGTTGACCCCGACGAGGGGCAGCGTGCCGTCGTGCTTGAGGGTCTCGTAATGGAGGGATTCGTCCTGGATCTTGCCGCGCTGGTAGCCCGTCTCCATGGCGCCGAGCACGCCGCCGCGTTCGCTCAGGCGCTCGAACTCCCCGAGCACCGCCTCCTCCACCAGGTCGGTCAGCTCCTCGATGATGAAGGCGCCCTGGTTCGGGTTCTCGTTCCGGCCCAGGCCCCATTCGCGGTTGATGATCATCTGGATGGCGAGGGCCCGGCGCACGCTGTCTTCGGTCGGCGTGGTGAAGGCCTCGTCGTGGGCGTTGGTGTGCAGGCTGTTGCAGTTGTCGTAGACGGCGATCAACGCCTGCAAGGTGGTGCGGATGTCGTTGAAGTCCATTTCCTGGGCATGGAGGGAGCGGCCCGACGTTTGTATATGATATTTAAGCCTCTGGCTGCGTTCGTTCGCGCCGTACTTGAACCGCATGGCGGTCGCCCAGATGCGCCGCGCCACCCGTCCCATCACCGAGTATTCGGGGTCCATGCCGCTGGAGAAGAAGAACGACAGGTTGGGCGCGAAGTCGTCGATGTCCATGCCGCGGGCAAGGTAGGCCTCCACGTAGGTGAATCCGTTGGCAAGGGTGAAGGCGAGCTGGGATATGGGATTGGCCCCGGCCTCGGCGATGTGGTAGCCGGAAATGGACACCGAATAGAAATTCCGCACCCGGTGGCGGATGAAATATTCCTGGATGTCCGCCATCATCCTGAGGGCGAACTCGATGGAGAAAATACAGGTGTTCTGGCCCTGGTCCTCCTTCAGGATGTCGGCCTGCACCGTGCCGCGCACGGTCTCGTGCACGTACGTCCGGATCTTCGCCGTCTCCGCGCTCGTGGGCGGGCGGCCCCGCTCGCGCTCATGCTTTTCCAGCTGCTGGTCGATGGCGGTATTGAGGAACATGGCCAGGATCGCCGGCGCCGGCCCGTTGATGGTCATGGAGACGGAGGTCTCCGGCGCGCACAGGTCGAAGCCTTCGTACAGCGCCTTCATGTCGTCCAGGGTCGCCACCGAGACCCCGGAATTGCCGACCTTGCCGTAAATGTCCGGGCGTTCGTGGGGATCGAATCCATACAGCGTCACCGAATCGAAGGCGGTGGACAGGCGTTGGGATCCGGCATGCCTGGAAAGGTATTTGAAGCGCTTGTTGGTGCGTACCGGGTCGCCCTCGCCGGCGAACATGCGGGTCGGATCCTCGCCCTCGCGCCGGAACGGGAAGACCCCGGCCGTGTACGGGAACTCCCCGGGGACGTTTTCGGTGAGCATCCATTTGAGGATCTCGCCGTCTTCTTCGAACCGGGGCAGGGCGACCCGCGGAATGACGGTGCCCGAGAGGGTGGCGCGCACGCCGGTGCCCGGCCTGCCTTCGCCGGAGCGAAGTCCCCGCTTCGCGCAGGCAGGCGCCTTCGCCGCGCCGGCCTCGGCGGCATACCGTTTCTTGAGCCCGGGCCAGCCGTCCAGCAGGGCGCGGCAGCGCGCATCGAGGGCCGCCTCGCGCTCGGCGACGAGGGCGTCCAGGTCGCGCGTGTGCCGGGCGCCCCTGCCCGCCGCCTCGAGCATGTCCCTGGCCGCGGTGAGCTGCTGGCGCTCGCGGGCGATGCGCGCCTGCTCGGCGGCGTCCCGGTGGTAGTCGCGCACCGTGGCGGCGACTTCGGCCAGATACTGCTGGCGCCCGGGCGGAACGATGGCGGCGCCCGCCTGCGTCTCCCCGGCGCCGATGGACGGCGCCGGGCCCCGCGGCCCGTCCACGCCCGTGTCGGCGAACATGCGCAGAATCGCCCCGTACAGCGCCGTGATGCCGGCGTCGTTGAAGTGCGAGGCGACGGTGCCGAACACCGGCATCTCGTCCGGCGGCGTGGAGAAGGCCTCGCGGTTGCGCTGGACCTGCTTGCGCACGTCCCTGAGCGCGTCGAGCGCGCCCTTGCGGTCGAACTTGTTGATGGCGACGGCATCGGCGAAGTCCAGCATGTCGATCTTCTCGAGCTGGCTGGCGGCGCCGAATTCGGGGGTCATCACGTAGAGCGACACGTCGACGTGGGAGACGATGCCGGCGTCGCCCTGGCCGATGCCCGGCGTCTCGATGATCACCAGGTCGAAGCCGGCGGCCTTGCAGGCGGCGACGATGTCGGACAGCGAACCGGGCACCTCGCGCGCCGCGCCCCGCGTCGCCATCGAGCGCATGTAGACGCGCCCGCCCGAAATCGCGTTCATGCGGATGCGGTCACCAAGCAGGGCGCCGCCGGTGCGGCGCCTGGAGGGGTCGATGGCGATCACCGCGATCTTCGGCTCGTCGGCGTACAGGCGGAAGCGCCGGATCAGTTCGTCGACGACGGACGACTTGCCGGAACCGCCGGTCCCGGTGACGCCGAGCACGGGAACGCCCGCGCGCCGGGAGGCAAGGGCGCGGATCCCGCCCAGGCGCTTCCCGTCCAGCATGCCGTTCTCCAGGGCCGAGATGACGCGGGCCAGGACCCCGTGGTCGCCCGCGGCGAGGCCGTCGAGGCCGGCCGGAAGAGAGAGGGCGCGCTGGGCGTCGACGCGCTCCAGCATGTGGCCGATCATCCCCCGTAGGCCAAGGCGGCGGCCGTCCTCGGGCGTGTAGACGTGGCTGACGCCGTACGCCTCGAGCGCCTTCGCCTCGTCGGCCACGATGACGCCGCCGCCGCCGGCGAACACCTTGACATCGGCGCGGCCGTGCTCGGCCAGGAGGTCGATCATGTAGGTGAAGTACTCCATGTGGCCGCCCTGGTAGGAGCTGACGGCGACGGCATGGGCGTCCTCCTGGACGGCCGTCGTCACAATTTCGTCCACCGAGCGGTTGTGGCCCAGGTGAATGACTTCGGCGCCGGCGGCCTGGAGGATTCGCCGCATCACGTTGATCGAGGCATCGTGGCCGTCGAACAGGCTGGATGCGGTGACGAAGCGCACGGGAACGGCGGCCGTGCGGGCCGTCTTCGCGGCTCTCCCGCCGGGCTCCTTGCGCGCCCTGCGGGCCTTTTTCGCGGGGGTGACGGCGACGGCGTCGTCGGGCACGGCGATCTCCTGCCATGGGGGCGCGGCGCGCATGCCACGTCGCGCACTCGGCCGCTACCTAGGGGGCACCCGGCCCTCTGCCGTGGCCCCAAGCCCGCGCCGGAGGCGACACGCCTTGCGGGCTCATTTTTTCCGTTTACGTGCTTTCCGTTTACGTAAACGTAAATTATCCGCGGCCGTTGGTAAAGGGCCGTCACGCGGATTTTCCGGGTGAATCCGGGATTGTGCAGGGTGTATGCCTGAAATTTTCATTTCACTCAATACGTTAGGTGATCTTCCTGGAACATTACTGGAACCAAGCCGCCGGCGGATGGTTAATAGGACCGCCGCGGCTTGATCACGGGCTGGCGGGGGCGCGGGCAGGCCCCATTCCGGGCGCGTTCGGCAGCCAACGGGTCAATTCCCCTGTAAGGAAAACGCTGTCGTCGGAAATATTGTTTGTGTGAAAACTATTTTTACAATTCGATATAAATAATAGTCAAATTTAAATAAAATTTAATACATATTTTATCAAATAAAAACATTGAATTTTATTTATTTCGGGTTAATATATGTCCACGGTGTTTGGAGATAGCCGCAGATATACGCATTCGTAAAAGGAGGTCATCATGTATCGCAAAATGCTGACCAGGATCATTGAGGACCAGTCCGGCGCCACCGCCATCGAATACGGCTTGATCGCCGGCCTCATCTCCGCCGCCGCGATCGGCGTGTTGAGCACGTTGGGAACGTCGCTGGCCGGTGTGTTCACTATCGTCACCACGACGCTGACGGCTTCGGTAGGCGGCTGACCGGGCTGTCTACAGTCTCACCGTCCCTCCGGGGGACTCGGATCCGGGCTTGGCGACCAGGCCCCATCGGCGAGGCACCGTAACGCCGCAAACGGCCCGATTGCTCTCCCCTCACCGCATATAGGACATTTTTTTGGCACTCTGCTGGTCCCCCGGCCGCGTGGACGGGGGACTTCGCACGACCGCGGGCACGTCCGGCGGCGCACGGGTCGGGTCCGCCGGGCTGGAAACACCGTGGCTCGCCGGTTTCAGTGAATGAAAAGAATTTTCATAAAATTTTATGCAAATAATAATTAAATAACGAGAAAATTTAATACTTATTATATTAAGGAAAAACATTGCATTTTATTTAATTAACCGGTAAGTTTGTCCTTGCTGTTGGGATATCGCCACCAACATAACAGGAGCGCGTCATGTGCCGCCTAATATTGAACTGGATCATCAGGGACGAGTACGGCGCCACCGCTATCGAATATGCCTTGCTCGCGGCCCTCATCTCCGTTGCGGCGATCGGCGTCCTGAGCTTGCTGGGAGACTCGCTGGGC
>JBHHXI010000066.1:0-16824 GCA_046756945.1 Rhodospirillales bacterium | reverse complement strand
TCGAAGAACCCCACCCGGGCCTCGGCGGAATAAACCGACTCGCCGGCCACCGGCTGTCGGCAACCCGGTTCCTCGCCGACAGCCGGGGGCCGCCGTCGTGGTTCGCCGGCAAACTGATCCTCGATGCGGGGTGCGGCGCCGGGCGCTTCGCCGACATCGCCGCCGGCCTCGGCGCGCGGGTCGTCGCCGTCGACCTTAGCACCGCCGTCGACGCGTGCCGGGAGACCACGGCCGTCCACGGCGGACGGGTGACCTGCATCCAGGCATCGCTTTTCGACCTGCCCCTGCGCGCCGCCGTCTTCGACGGCCTGTACTGCATGGGTGTGATCCAGCACGCCCCGGACCCGGAACGCCTGATCGCGGGCCTGCCCGTCTACCTCAAGCCGGGCGGCCGTCTCGCCTATAACTTCTACGAGGAGGGGCTGTGGCGGCGCCTGCAAGTGTTCAAGTACGGGCTCAGGCTGATCACCCCGCATCTCCCCGTGGCCGCGACCCTCGCCCTTTCCCGGTTCCTCGTCGCCGCGTTCTTCCCCCTCACCCGGACATTGAGCGCCGTCCCCAAGGTGCGCATTCTGAACCACTTCATCCCAATCGCCGCCGTTCACCATCCGTCGCTCAGCCGCGAGCAGCAGTATGCCTGGACCCTTCTCGACACGTTCGACTGGTACGGCGCCCGCTACGAGAAGCGCCAGAACCACCGGCGGGTGATGGACATCCTGCGGCGGGCCGGCCTGGAGGGCGTCGAGGGACAGGCGGGCCTGACGACGGGCCGCAGGCCCGGGAAATGACGGCGGACGCCCGCGGCGAGCGAGAGGCGGCAATCCGTGCTCGACGAAAACGTTGGTGGGCGCCAACGCGACGATCCAGGGATAACTGGTTCCGGCCACCGCGCGGACGCGATAAAAACGCCCGAAAACGCCGATTTGCGGGGCAACGGGCCTTGACGTTCATGCCATGAACGATGTAGTGTTCGCGCCATGAACACGGGGAGGCGATCGTCGGGGGAGTTCCCATGGCCGATCCCAAAATATCCCATTCCGCGAACACCGAAGGCGAGATCACCCTGGGCCTGCTCAATGCGGTCCATGAGAACAATGCGCTGACCCAGCGTTCCATCGCCCAGGAGCTGGGAATCGCGCTTGGGCTGACCAACGCCTACCTGAAGCGGTGCGTGAAAAAGGGCTTCATCAAGGTCCGCCAGATTCCCAGGAACCGGTATGCCTATTACCTCACGCCCCAGGGATTTGCCGAGAAAAGCCGCCTCAGCGCCGAGTACCTGTCCCAGTCCTTCCGCTTCTTCCGCATCGCCCGCACCGAATGCGCCGACCTGTTCCAGCTCTGCGCCGAGCGGGGATGGCGGCGCGTCATGCTGGTCGGGGTGGGGGACCTGGGCGAGATCGCCACGCTGTGCGCCCGCGAGCACCCGGTGACCCTGGTCGGGTTCGTCGATCGGAACAGCGACGTATCCGCCTTCGCCGGCGTTCCCGTCACCGGCGATATGGAAGCCCTTTGCCAGGTCGACGCGGCGGTGATCACGGACCTCACGGCGCCGCAGGCCACGTTCGACGCCGCGACCGCGGTTCTGCCGCCGGAAAGGGTTCTGGCGCCCCCCTTCCTGAAAATCTCCCGCCATGGGCCGGGACCGGAGAAATAGGGGGCATCATGAAACGTTGGTACGTGGTGCATACCCACACCCGAGGCGAGCGGCTGGCCATGGTCAACCTGCGGCGCCAGGGCCTGGAAACGTACCTGCCGCAATACCTGAAGCGGCGGCGCCACGCGCGCCGCACCGAGTGGATACCGGCGCCCCTGTTCCCGGGCTACCTGTTCGTCGCCCTGGACGTGGACACCCAGCGCTGGCGGGCGATCCATTCCACGATCGGGGTGCGCTACCTGGTGTGCCACGGGGACTGGCCGGCGCCCGTCCCCGCCGGCATCGTCGAGGCGGTCCAGGCGCGCCAGGACGAAAACGGCATGGTCGCCCTGGACACGCCGCCGCCGTTCGAGAAAGGGGAAATGGTGCGGATCACGGCCGGCGCCCTGCGCGACCAGGTCGGCCTGTTCGACTGCGCCACGGATAACGAGCGCATCATCGTCCTGCTCGAGCTGATGGGCAGGAATGTGAAGGTGCGCGTGCCTTTGGAAGCGGTCCGCGTTTACGCCTGAGGGGGCGGTTTTCGCTCCGGCGTTCGCGGGCCGGACCGGGTGAAGGATTTTCACCCGGACTGCGGTAGCGTGGGAAAACCCCGGCGCTAATCGGCTACAATCCCATGACATGGAAAAATCGCAAGGTCCTGGTCACCGGGGCCGACGGGTTTATCGGGTCCCACCTGGCGGAAGCGCTGGTGGACCGCGGCGCCGAGGTCACGGCGCTGGCCCTGTATAACGCGTTCGACAGCCACGGCTGGCTCGACGACGTGGCGCCCGGGGCCCGCGCCGCCATGCGCCTGGTCCGCGGGGACATCCGCGATCCCCACCAGATGGCCGCCCTCAGCCGCGGCCAGGAGACGGTGTTCCATCTGGCCGCCCTGATCGCCATCCCCCATTCCTACCAGGCGCCGTCCAGCTACGTGCAGACCAACGTCCAGGGAACCGTCAACGTGCTGGCGGCGGCGCGCGACGCCGGGGTGGCGCGCATCGTCCACGCCTCGACCAGCGAGGTCTACGGCACCGCCCGCTTCACGCCCATCACCGAGGACCATCCCCTGCACGGCCAGTCGCCCTATTCGGCGTCCAAGATCGGCGCCGACATGATGGTCGAATCGTTCGTCCGGTCGTTCGCCCTGCCGGCGGTGACGCTCCGGCCGTTCAACACCTACGGCCCGCGTCAGGGCGAGCGCGCCGTGATCGCCACGGTCATCCGCCAGGCCCTGGACGACCGCTGCGAGCGCTTGTCCCTGGGAAGCCTGGCGCCGGAGCGGGACTTCAGTTTCGTCGGCGACACCGTGGAGGCGTTCATCAAGGTGGCCGAGCTGGACGGCGACCACGCGGGCAGGGTGTTCAATGCCGGCAGCGGCCGCATGGTCGCCATCGGCGACATGGTGGAGATGGTCCGCCGGATCACCGGCTGCGACAAGCCCCTGGTCGAAGACGAACAGCGCCTGCGCCCGGCCGCGAGCGAGGTCATGGCGTTGCAGGCCGATGCCTCGTCCCTCGGCGGGGCCACCGGCTGGGCTCCCGCCGTCGAGCTGGAAGACGGCCTGGAGCGCACGGTCGAGTGGTGGCGCGGCCACGTGGAAAGGGTGCGCTCCGACGTGGGGTACGTGGTGTGACCGCCGATCCCGCCCTTGACGTGGAGCGGGTGGCGCGCGTCCTCGGCGACGTGGTCCCCGCCGGGGCGGCGCTGCACGAGCCGGAATTCGCCGGCAACGAATGGACCTATATTCGGGACTGCCTGGAGGCCGGCTGGGTGTCCTCGGCCGGCGCCTATGTGGAGCGCTTCGAAGACATGCTCGCCGAATTCACCGGCGCCGGGCACGCGGTGGCGACGGTGAACGGCACGGCGGCGCTGCACGCCTGTCTCGTGCTTGCCGGAACGGAGCCCGGCGACGAGGTGATCGTGCCGGCGCTTACCTTCGTCGCCACCGCCAACGCCGTTTCCTATTGCGGCGCCAGTCCCCACTTCGCCGACAGCGAGGCGCGCACCCTCGGCCTCGATCCGGCGAAGCTGGGCGCCTACCTGGACGACGTCGCCGAGACCGGCGACGGCGGCTGCCGCAACACGCTGACCGGGCGGCCCATCCGGGCGGTCATCTGCATGCACACCTTCGGCCACCCGGTGGACCTGGATCCCCTTGCCGAGGTGTGCGCACGCTTCGGACTGACGCTGATCGAGGACGCCGCTGAATCCCTGGGGTCGTATTACAAGGGCCGGCACACTGGGCTCTGGGGCCGGATGTCGATCCTCAGCTTCAACGGCAACAAGACCGTGACCACGGGCGGCGGCGGCGCCATCCTCACCAACGACGCCAAACTGGCAAAGGCGGCCAGACACCTGACGACGACGGCCCGGCGGCCGCACCGGTGGGAATGCGCGCACGACCGGGTGGGGTACAATTACCGCCTGCCCAACATCAACGCCGCCATGGGCTGCGCCCAGCTGGAGCAGTTGCCCGGATTCCTAGAGCGCAAGCGCCGGCTGGCCGAAACCTACCGCACGGCCCTGGCCGGCGCCGAAGGCCTGCGCTTTTTCACCGAGGCCGATTTCGCCCGCAGCAACTACTGGCTCAACGCGGTGCTGCTCGATCCCGGGTTGGCGGACCGGCGCGATGCCGTGCTCGCGGCGTGCGACGACGGCGGCATCACGGCGCGCCCGGCGTGGACGCCCATGCACCGGCTGAAAATGTATGAACACTGCCCGCGCATGGACCTGGGCACGGCCGAGGACCTGTCCCGCCGGCTGATCGCCCTGCCGTCGAGCGCCGGTCTGGCGGAAAGGGACAATGGCTGAGCGCACCATCTGCGTGGTCACCGGCAGCCGCGCCGAATACGGCCACCTGTTCTGGTTGCTCAGGGAAATCGAAGACGATCCCGACCTGCGGCTGCGCCTGGTGGTGACGGGCGCGCACCTGGCGCCCCGGTTCGGCCTCACCCGTCGCGCCATCGAAGAGGACGGATTTACCATCGACGCCGCCGTCGACATGCAGTTGGCCGGCGATACGCCGACGGCCGTCGCCACCTCCATGGGACGGGGAACCATCGGCCTGGCCGAGGCCCTGGCCCGCATCAAGCCGCACATCGTCGTCCTTCTCGGCGACCGCTACGAGACCCTGTCGGCGGCGCAGGCGGCCATGGTCCTGCGCATCCCCATCGCCCACATCCACGGGGGCGAAACGACGGAAGGCGCGATGGACGAGGCCATCCGCCATGCGGTCACCAAGATGGCGCACCTTCATTTCGTCAGCGCCGAGCCCTACCGCCGCCGGGTCATCCAGCTGGGGGAAGCGCCCGAACGGGTGTTCACCGTGGGCGCGCCCGGCCTCGACCACATAGACCGCCTGGAGCTTCTTGACCTTGCGGCCCTGGAAAAATCCCTGAACGTCGACCTTGGGGGGGCCTATTTCCTGGTCACCTATCATCCGCCGACACTGAGCGACGCCGATCCCGGCGTCGGCGTCGGCGAACTGCTGGCCGCCCTGGACGGCTTTGCCGATCACCGCGTCCTGATCACCGGCGTCAACGCCGATCCCGGCCACGAGCGGGTGTGGAAACCGATAGCCGACTATGCCGCCCGGCAGCCAGACCGGGTGGCGCTTCGCACGTCGCTGGGGCACGTGGGCTACCTGAGCGCGGTGAAGCACTGCCGGGCCGTGATCGGCAACTCGTCGAGCGGGCTCATCGAGGCGCCGGCGCTCAGGGTGCCGACGGTCAACATCGGGGACCGTCAGCGCGGCCGGCTGAGGGGCCCCTCCGTGGTCGATTGCGCCGAGATGCGCGACGCCATCATCGCGGCCATCCGCAGGGTGCTGCACCCGGATTTCGCCGACACCGCGTGGGCCGCCCCCGGCCCGTACGCCGCCGCGGGGGCCTCCCGGCGGATCAAGACGGTTCTCAAGGACTTTCCGTTGGCCGGCATCCAGGTCAAACGGTTCCACGACCTGCCCGAGGTCGACTGCGCATGACGGCGTCCCCGGACTCGCGCGTCTACGTCATCGCCGAAGCGGGCGTCAATCACAACGGCGACCCGGACATGGCCCTGCGTCTGATCGATGCCGGCGCCGACGCCGGCGCCGATGCCGTCAAGTTCCAGACCTTCAGGGCGGCAGCCCTGGTCACCGGGGCGGCGCCCAAGGCGGCCTACCAGAAGACGGCCACCGATGCCGGCGAATCCCAGTTGGCCATGCTCAAACGGCTGGAGCTCTCGCCGGCCACCCATCGGGACCTTGTCGAACACTGCCGGCGTCGGGGGATCGCGTTTCTCTCCACCCCGTTCGACCGGGAAAGCCTACGCTTCCTGGTCGGGGAGCTGGACCTGAAGACCCTGAAAATCGCCTCGGGCGAAATCACCAACGGACCGCTGTTGCTCGAGGCGGCGCGGAGCGGCCGCGATATCGTGCTGTCGACGGGCATGAGCACGCTCGGCGAGGTGGAGGACGCGCTCGGCGTCCTTGCCTTCGGCTTCAGCGAACGCCATGCCGCCCCGTCTAGGCGCGCTTTCCGCGCCGCCTTCGATTCGGCGGCCGGGCGGCAGGCGCTGCGCGACAGGGTCGTTTTGCTGCAGTGCACGAGCGAATACCCGGCACCGGCATCGGAAGCGAATTTGAGGGCCATGGACGCGATGCACGACGCCTTCGGCCTCGGGGTAGGCCTGTCCGACCACACGGCGGGCATCGCCGTTCCCATCGCCGCCGTGGCCCTGGGCGCCGCGATCATCGAGAAGCATCTTACGCTGGACCGCTCGCTGCCCGGACCCGATCATCGGGCCTCGCTGGAGCCGGGCGAATTCAAGGACATGGTTGGCGCCATTCGCACCGTGGAACAGGCGCTCGGCGACGGGGTCAAGGCGCCGATGCCCTCGGAGATGAAAAACCGCGACGTGGTGCGCAGGAGCCTGGTGGCGCTCGCCCCCATCGGCGCCGGCGAGCGGTTCACCGAGCAGAACCTGGGCGCCAGGAGGCCCGGCGCCGGGGTCTCGCCCATGGAATACTGGGAGTGGCTGGATGGACGGGCCGATGACGACATCCCGTCCGGGGCGCCGGTGACACGATGACCTTGCCCGTGATCGTGATCGGCGGCGGCGGCCACGCCGCGGTGGTCATCGAGGCCCTGCACAGGTGCGAAATCGAGATCATCGGCCGCACCGACGCGGACGCCGGCAGGGACGCCGACTTCCCGGGTGTTCCCATGCTGGGCGGCGACGAGGTGGTGCTGGAGCACGCCCCCGATTCGGTCCGCCTTGTCAACGGCATCGGCTCGGTCGGAGACGCCGGCGCCCGGCAGGGCGTGTTCGAGCGGTTCCGGGCCGGGGGCTACCGGTTTGCCACCATGGTTCATCCCTCGGCGGTGGTCGCCCAGGACGTCGTCGTCGGCGAGGGCGTCCAGGTCATGGCCGGGGTGGTCGTGCAGCCGGGCTGCCGCGTCGGCGTCAACACCATCCTCAACACCGGGGCAATGGTCGATCACCACTGCGTCATCGGCGACCACACCCATGTCGCGCCGGGCGCCGTGCTCGCCGGTAATGTCACGACGGGAAGCGGTGTCCACATCGGCGCGGGAGCGACGGTCATCCAGAATATAGACCTCGGCGCCGACAGCGTGGTCGCCGCCGGCGCCGTGGTCGTCGATGCCGTTGCGGCGGGGACACGGGTGGCCGGCGTGCCGGCCCGGCCCATGGTGACCGGCGGATGAGCGCATGAGCTGGGACAAGGTCCTGATTCCGCCCGGCGCCTCGATCCACGACGCCATCGAGGCCATCGACCGCGGCTCGTTGCAGATCTGCCTGGTGGTGGACGCCGAAAGGCGCCTGCTGGGCACGGTCACCGACGGCGACATCCGCCGCGCCATCCTGGCCGGCATGGACATGGGCGCGCCGGCGGCGGGGATCATGTACCGGACTCCCCATATCGGCCGGGAGGGCGATGCCAAGGAAACCCTGCTCGCCCGCATGGCGGCGGAGATGATCCGCCAGATTCCGCTGCTCGACGCCGAAGGGCGCGTCGTCGGGCTCGCCTATGTCGACGATCTGCTAAGCCCCCCGAAGGCGCGGGAGAACTGGGTGGTGCTGATGGCGGGGGGCATGGGAACGCGGTTGCGCCCGCTGACCGAGTCGGCGCCGAAACCGCTGCTCACCGTCGGCGACAAGCCGCTTTTGGAAACCATTCTGGAAAGCTTCGTCGAACAGAACTTCAGGCGTTTCTACATGGCGGTGCATTACCGGGCGGACATGATCAGGGATCATTTCGGCGACGGCGGCAAATGGGACGTGGAAATCCGCTACGTCGAGGAGGACACGCGCCTGGGGACGGCGGGCGCGCTGCGCCTCATCCCCGAGCGCCCGCAATCGCCGATGATCATCATGAACGGGGACCTGCTGACCCGGGTCAACTTCGAGCACCTGCTGGATTACCACCGCCAGCATGCGTCAAAGGCCACCATGTGCGTCCGCGCGTACGATTTCCGGGTACCCTTCGGCGTCGTGCAGATCGAAGACAGCCGCATCACGGGAATCGACGAAAAGCCGCTGCACAGTTTCTTCGTCAACGCCGGCATCTACGTGCTGGAACCCGAGGTCATCGACCGCATCCCCGAGGGCCAGTTGTACGACATGACCACCCTGTTCGAGGGCATCATCAAGTCCGAGGACACCACGGCCGTGTTCCCGATCCACGAGTACTGGCTGGATGTCGGACGCATGGACGACCTGGACCAGGCCAACAAGGAATTCCCCGAGGCGTTCAAGTAGGGGCCATGAACCACACCGCCAATGGCGAATTCGAGAAGGCCTTTGATAGATGACCAAGGAAATCCTGTTCCTGATCACCGCCCGCGGCGGCTCGAAGGGCCTTCCCGGAAAAAACCTAAAAAAAATCGGCGGACTGTCTCTCGTCGGTTTCAAGGCCCGGTCTGCAAGGAGATCGAAACACTGCTCACGCCTGATCATATCGACTGAGGACCCAGACATGCAGACCGATGCCGCCACCCATGGCGTCGAAGTGCCGTTCACGCGACCCGTGGAACTGGCGACGGATACGGCGACTAGTGACGCGGTGATCCTGCACGTCATGGACCATATCGAATCCGTGGAACATCGGCATTACGACGCCATTATGGTACTCGAGCCAGCCTCGCCCTTTGCCCGCGGCCAGGATTATGACGCCGCCGTCGACATTTTCCTTCGACATAAGGCGAGTGCGGTACTTGGCATGCGTCGGACGGATGTCAATTCCATCTTCGTAGGCCCCCTGGGTGCGAACGGAAGGGCCGACCGCATCGTCGAGAAGTTCAAGGACACCAAAGACAGGCGCCGCCAGGCGCTGGAGCCCGAATACACCATGAACGGCTCGTTATATCTGGTGCGGTGGGAAATAATGAGGAAATACGGAGAGATCTACGGCGATCCACAACATACGTATGGATATCCAATGGACCGGTTTCACTCCCTCGAAATCGAGACTTCCTATGACCTGAAACTGGCCGAGTTCTTCGTGCAAAACGGTTGTGTGGATATGGCGAACTGGCAGTGACCAAACGATCAAAACCCCAATTGCACCGGCTGAATGCGCACAGCCCCATTACGGGGACTGGTCAGGACCTTTACGCAAGGGCACGGAACATCATACCGGGTGGCACGCAGCTCCTTTCGAAGCGTCCGGAACTGTTTCTTCCGGACCAGTGGCCAGCGTATTACCAGAGGGCGCAGGGAGCCGAGGTCTGGGATCTGGATGGGCGCCGTTACCTTGATTTCACCCATTGCGGGGTTGGAACGTCCGCATTGGGATTCGCCGACCCGGACGTAAATGCGGCCGTCATCAGGGCATTGGAAGCGGGCACCATGGGCACCCTCAACTGCCCCGAAGAGGTCGAACTAGCCGAACTGCTGATCGAACTGCATCCTTGGGCCGAAATGGTCCGGTATGCGCGGACCGGCGGCGAGGTGCTGGCCATGGCCGTCCGCATCGCCCGCGCAGCGACCGGCCGCGACCAGGTCGCGTTCTGCGGCTACCATGGATGGTCCGACTGGTATCTCGCTGCCAATATCGCCGACCACGGTAATCTGGATAGCCATCTCTTACCGGGTCTGTCGCCGGCAGGTGTGCCAGGGGCGCTCCGCGGCACCACGCTTCCTTTCCACTACAACGATATCGATGAACTGCGGCGCATTGTTTCGGCAAATGGTTCCCGACTTGCCGCCATCGTCATGGAACCGTGCCGCACTGCACAGCCCGAGCCCGGCTTCCTTGAAGCAGTGCGCGCTATCGCTAATTCCTGCGGGGCGGTGCTTATTTTCGATGAGATCACTTCGGGTTGGCGCATGACGACCGGTGGCATCCATCTAACAATGGGGGTCACGCCCGATCTTGCCGCCTTTGCCAAGTGCATGAGCAATGGGTATCCCATGGCCGCGGTGATCGGCACCCGTGCGGTAATGGATGCGGCGCAGGGCTCGTTCATCTCGAGCAGTTACTGGACCGAGCGTGTAGGTCCGGCGGCGGCTTTGGCCACGATCCGGAAACATATAAGCCTAAAACTGCCGCGGCACCTGATCGCTGCGGGCGATCGCATCCAGGAGGGTTGGCGGACGGCCGCGGCAGCGGTCGGCCTGAACATCACGGTGTCCGGCATCCCGCCCCTCAGCACCTTCGTTCTTGATCAGGACGAATCCGCGCCCTTGATGACCCTGTTCACTCAGGAAATGCTGGCCCGGGGATATCTTGCCGGAGGGCAGGTCTATACGATGCTGGCTCACACCGACGACCTGATCGATGCCTATTTGGAAAATGTGGGCGAGGTTTTCGGCTTCGTGGCTGCTGCCGTTCAGGCGGGCAATATCGCCGAGCGTCTAAACGGGCCCGTGAAGTACGACGGATTTCATCGCCTCGCATGATCAGAGCATCCCTGAGCTTGGGCGACCTTTCAGCCTACCTGGCCGTTCAGGTCTCAAACTTTTTCCCGGACGGACCGGTGTCGCCCGAAACCCTTCGGCCGTTCGTAAACGCGGGGTTTGAACGCACGGAATATTCATTTTCAAGAATAAAAACAAAATATTATTCCGATGGAGAGATAACGGTGTTCGATCACCTGAACACCAACCACTACGCATCATTTCTATATTTCGTTTCCAACTCGATATTCCGTGAAAACGGCGACCTCCGGCTCGCAAAAAAGGTATTCGGCCTCAATAAGGCGCTTCATGGAGTGGATATATTTTTCGAGGTCGAGATGCCAGATGTCTTTCTCCTCGTGCATCCGGTTGGCACGGTCCTCGGGCGCGCTCGGTACGGGAACTTCTTGTGCGTCTATCAGGGCTGTTCGGTGGGCGCCAACCTTGACGACGTGCATCCCACATTCGGCGACGGTGTTATCCTTTACGGCGGGAGTCGGGTAATCGGCAATTCGCAGGTCGGCAATAACTGCATCATCGCACCGAATGCCGTCGTCATTGATGCAGTTATTCCACCAAACACCATTACGTTCGGACTGCCGCCGGGTACGGTCAGCAAATCCACACGGCACAACGTCATTGCTCAAGTGTTTGGACGCACTGAATGGAAAACCGCCTCAAGGACCTGACGGACCAGTGAGCGAACCAAACCTTTCAAACCTATTCGACCTCACCGGCAAGGTCGCGGTCGTTACCGGTGGCGCCGGGATTCAGGGTGTCCGCATCACCCGCGGCCTAGCGGCCTACGGGGCGGACGTTGCCGTTGTCGATGTGGACGAAGCAAAAATCGGCCACCTCACCGCCGCCATAAGCGACGAATTCGGTGTCGGAACGCTTGGCGTAGTATGCGACGTCTCAGACCCTGATTCCGTTGAAAACATGGTCGCCAGAGTCGTCGGGGAGCTGGGCGCCATTCACATCCTGCACAACAACGCCGCTAGCAAGACCAAGAACGTCGGTGATTTTTTCGTGCCGTTCGAGGACTTCGAGTTCAGGGTCTGGCGCGAGGTCATGAGCGTGAATCTCGACGGGATGTTCCTGGTCGCTCAAGCCGTCGGGAAGCAGATGATCACGCAGGGCACCGGCGGGAGCATTATTCAAACATCGTCAATCTACGGAATCGTCGGGCCCGACTTTCGCATATACGAAGGGTCGGAATATCTGGGGCACCAAGTCAGCAGCCCGGCCGCTTACGCAGCCTCAAAGGCGGGGGTGATTGGTCTCACGAAATACCTGGCCACTTATTGGGGAGACAAAGGGATTCGCGTGAACACGCTGGTTCCAGGCGGCGTCGAGAGTGGCCAAAACGAGATCTTCAAAAAGAAGTACGGATCACGTGTCCCCCTCGGCCGCATGGCTCATGTGGACGAAATGGTCGGCGCCGTGATCTTCCTGGCATCCGACGCCTCCAGTTACGTCACGGGTCAGATGGTGGTCGTTGATGGCGGCTGGACGGCGTGGTGAGTGCCGCGCTGTCTGCGTTTCCCGGAGCGAAGTCATGAAAAAAATATCCCTACCCCGCGCCGTGGACTTCATCAAGTTCGAGGCTGAAGAATCGAATCTAGCGACCAAATATGGCCTGCCGCGCGAGGTGAAATTCTGCGAGCGCTGCGTCATGTCGAACCAGCGACCCAATTCGGCAGTTGAGTTCCAGCACACCCGCGACAGCAAGAAAGAAACGATCCGTTTCGATGAAGAGGGCGTATGCGACGCCTGCCGGGTGGCGGAAGAAAAACGCAGCGGGATCGACTGGACGGAACGGGAAAGGGAACTCCGGGAGCTCTGCGACCGGTACCGGAGCAAGGATGGCAGCTACGACTGCCTCGTTCCCGGCTCGGGCGGCAAGGACAGCTTCTACGCTGCGCACGTGCTCAAGTACACCTACGGGATGCATCCCCTGACCACCACCTGGGCACCGCATATGTACACCGACTGGGGATGGAAGAACTTTCAGAGCTGGATTCACGCCGGCTTCAACAACGTCCTTGTCACTCCCAACGGCAGGGTGCACCGCCTCCTCACCCGGCTGGCGGTGGAGAACCTGTTCCATCCCTTCCAGCCCTTCATCATCGGCCAGAAGGCGTTGGCGCCCAAGATCTCCGTTCTGTACGGCATTCCGCTGGTCTTTTACGGCGAAAGCGAGGCCGAGTACGGGAACCCCAAGGCTGACGCCGAAACCGCCGAGCGCGACTGGCGCTACTTCACCGCCGAGGACAGATCCGACATCTTCATCGGCGGCACCTCAATAGCCGATCTCACCGAGCACTTCGGGATCGTCGACAACGACCTCGAGCCCTACATGCCCGCCCATCCCGAGCAATTACGGAAGGCCGGAACCGAGGTGCATTATCTGGGGTATTACCTCAAGTGGCATCCCCAGGGGTCCTATTACTACGCTCAGGAACACGGAGGATTCCAGGCCTCGCCCGAGCGCACGCCCGGCACCTACAGCAAATACAACAGCATCGACGACAAAATTGACGACCTATTTTACTACACCATGTTCATCAAGTTTGGAATCGGCCGGGCCACATGCGATTCCGCCCAGGAAATACGCAGCGGCGAGATCACCCGCGAGGAAGGCGTCGCCCTGGTGCGCCGCTTCGACGGCGAGTTCGCGGAACGTTTCGCCGACGAAATCTTTCGCTATCTCAGCGTTCCCGACAACGAGTTCCCGGAGGCCTCCAGGATGTTCGAGCGGTCGACCATGGACCGGGGCTACTTTATGGACCTGGCGGACAGCTTTCGCTCGCCCCACCTGTGGAAATTCGAGAACGGCAGGTGGACCCTGCGGCACACGGTGTGGGCGGACGCGTGAACCGGTGCGGACGCGAGAGACAGGCGCGGTGCCAACCCTGCGCATGATCGCCCGCCTGGACGTGAAGGGGCCCAACCTGATCAAGGGGGTGCAGCTGGAAGGACTGCGGGTCGTCGGTGATCCGCACGAATATGCGCGGAAATACTACAAGGGGGGAATCGACGAGATCCTGTACATGGACATCGTCGCCAGCCTGTACGGCCGCAACAGCCTGACCGACGTGGTTCGCCGCACCGTCAAGGACATCTTCGTTCCCATCACGGTGGGGGGCGGCATCCGCTCGCTCGACGACGCCCGGGAGATGCTTCGCTCCGGCGCCGACAAGGTCGCCATAAACACCGCCGCCACCAAGCGTCCCGAGCTCATCACAGAGATGTCCCGCCGCTTCGGCACCCAGTGCATGGTCCTTTCCATCGAGGCCATGCGCAAGGGCGAGAAGCGGTGGGAGGCATACACCGACAACGGCCGCGAGCCCACCGGGCTGGACGTGGTGGAATGGGCCAGGAAAGGCACGGCGCTGGGGGCGGGCGAAATCCTTCTGACCTCGGTCGACCGGGAAGGCAGGCGCCAGGGCTTCGACGTGGAGCTGGTCCGCGCCGTCACCGGAGCGGTCCCCATCCCGGTCATCGCCAGCGGTGGCATGGGGTGCATGGAACACCTGGTCGACGTGGTCGAGAAGGGCGGGGCGAGCGCTGTCGCCATGGCCGACGTCCTGCACTACGGCCGCATGGACCTCGCAGACATGCACCAACAGGCGAGCGAGAACGGTATCGGGGTGAGACGGCTGTGAAGCCCAGGGTTACCATCGTCGATTACGGCGTCGGCAACCTGTTCAGCGTGCGCGGGGCGCTGGAGTACTGCGGCGCCGAGGCCCAGTTCAGCTCCTCTCCGCAAGCCATCGAAAACGCCGAGCGCCTTCTCCTGCCCGGCGTCGGCGCGTTCGCCGACTCCATGGCCGACATGCGCGACTGCAACCTGGTGGAGCCGGTCCTGGGCTTCGCCGAAAAGGGGCGGCCGCTGCTTGGCATCTGCCTGGGCATGCAGATGCTGATGGAGGAAAGCGAGGAGTTCGGCCGGCACGAGGGACTGGGCCTGGTCAAGGGGCGTGTCGTCCCCATACCGTCCAACGGCGCCGACGGCAAGCCGCACCGCATTCCGCACATCGGCTGGAGCGAGCTGTACACGTCACATCCCGGCGGATGGGACGGGACCTTGCTCAAGGACTTGTGCACGGGCGACTCGGTTTACTTCGTACACTCGTTCATGGCGGTGCCCGAGAGACCGCACGACCGGGTCGCCGACTGCGACTACCACGGGCAAAAGATCTGCGCCGTCGTCCATCGCGACAACGTTTTCGGCTGCCAGTTCCATCCCGAGAAGAGCGGCGAGGTCGGCATTCAGATATTGAGGAACTTCGTTGCCCTGCAGTGAGGGCTCCTTCCCGTTTCCCCGGCAGGCAGGCAATCCTTTGACGCCGATTTCCCCGTGATACGGATCGCGACTTTGCGATGCGCAAATACAGACCTGGGAATGATGCAACAAAAGAGGTGTTTCCATATCAATGACGACGTGCCTCACCTGAGGGCGTCCTATCGCCGCCTTGCCCTCGTAACCGACCGGCGTCAGGTGGATCTCCTCGATGCCGACGAGGACACGTTGATCGTCTCCAGCGACTGGCTGCTATGGCAAGAATGCCTGCATGACGGTCTGCACTGCATACTTGCCGGCCGGGGTATTCCGGGATGGGGTGATTGGGAGAAATTTGGTACTGATTATTACCTGCACACCAATGACTGGCTCTATGTGAACGGCGAGGATGCGACACTTTTCCGGGGTGTCTCCCTGGGGCGGAAATTTGTCAGGCACCTGTCCCTCGTTATCGCCGATTTTGAAATTAAGAAGCGCGCCCTGGAAGTGTTGACGGAGCGGTTCCGGCCAGAGCAATACATCTATTTCGACTACCGTACCGACGACGATTTCCTGGACGACGCCGATCGCTTCTCCGTCGTGTGCGCGGTGGCCGAAAATTTCGGGATTAATGTTGTCGACCGCAGGGATCCGCTTGCGTCGGTCAACGCTGATTGTTCGATATCTCGGCTTTACAAGCCTCCTGAGGTGAGCGGAAAGGCCTGGAAAAATAGGGCCGTGGAGGCATGTCGGGCGGTTTTCGAATTCCTAGCGAGCGGATTGAGCGGGTTACGCCGTTTTCTCGGCAATTCCCGGCCAACCGTGCTGATTCTGAACAGCCATGTGACCGCCATCCCACTGATTCAGGACTTCGACGGGAAAGGAATTTTCCCCATGTTTCTGGCCAAATTGTTTCCGCGCAAGAAAAACCTAGGATTCGTGGCCAAGAGCATTGCCAACGGCATCCTGCTGATAAGCGCGCCCACGCGTCCTCTCTCTGAAGAGGAACGCCGTGCGGTCGACGCAATCCACTCCAGGCTGGACGAGGCCTGGGAGTGCCCTGCTACCGGGCGCGACGCCGTGGTTCGCCGCTATGTTCGCAAACACATTCTGGCGCCGAAGCGACTTCATGACAAAGCCGTGGAGGTCAAGTGGGCCGAACGCGTATTGGCCCGCCACAAACCGGATCAAATTTTCACCGACGCCTTGCAACACACCACCACCAACACATTTTTTGAGTTGGCCAAACAGCGCGGGATCCCGACGGCGGGCACTTGGCACGGTCCGTATATACAAGACGTGAAGATGGAAATCTTCGGCTGTGACCCGCGGTTTGGGCCGCTGGTGGACCGCTGCTTCACCTGGGGCAGGAACCATGAGGACTGGCTGGATAACATTTCCGCCAAAACCACTAAAGTTCGCATCGGGAACCTGGTTTGCGGGCCATACCGTCGCCTTCCCCCTGCGGCGACCAAACAAGGCCGCGCGTTGGTCCTCCAGTATATCGACCCGGGCCACGATTTTGCGGCTCCGACTTCCCACGAATACTTCTATTTCGTGACCACGGTTCGCATGTTGCGGGACCTGGGCTATTCCAAGATCTGCCTGAGGCTTCACCCCGGATCGCCCAAGTCCCGCTACTACACGCGAATTGCCAAGTTCTTCGATGTCGAGTGTGAGATGTCCGCCGAAGGACCGTTCAAGCATTTCGTGGCCTGGGCCGATTTCGCCATCGGCCCTGCCACTTCGGGGGCGATGCTGGAGGTCATTTCCGCCGGCAAACCCTATTTTCCCGTTCTCCTGCCTCCCCACTCTGTGAACACAAAGTATCTGGACGGCTCCCCGATTTACACGGATCTGAATTCCCTGCGCCGGGCCCTCGCGGCGGGGGAGGTCCCCGATCAGCGGAAGCTCCTCAACGACTTCAACAGCCTCGATGAGATTCCGGACCCGGCGGCGCGCGTCTGGCAGGTCCTGCGCGGCGAAGCGGCGTGAGCGC
>JBHHXI010000065.1:0-17163 GCA_046756945.1 Rhodospirillales bacterium | reverse complement strand
GGCGGCGGCGATCCCCTTTCCAGGGTCCGCGGCGGGGCCGGAAAATCCGTGTAACCAATTGACTTCAATGGTGTTTATCGCCCGGCCCAATTAAACAATTGTTAAGCATGTTGGCCCACACTCACGCCCTGTGATTGGGCGGGCGGCGGCAATCGGACACCCCATCTTGTCGGACTCTGACACCAAGTCCCAAGGCCAGGCCAAGAAAGAGCCCGTGGCCGTGGCGCTGGCCTACGAGCCGGAAAGCGAATTCGCGCCCAAGGTGGTGGCCGGCGGCCGGGGGAGCATCGCCGAAAAGATCCTCGAGATCGCCTTCGCCCACGACATCAAGGTCCGCGAGGACGCCGACCTCGCCCAGTTGCTGAGCGCTATCGACATCGACGACGAGATTCCGGTGGAGGCCTTCGCCGCGGTGTCCGAGATCCTGGCCTATGTCTATCGCGCCAGCGGCGCCATGCCGCCCCTGGCGGACGAGCCTCCGGCGGACCCGGCCCCATGAGCAAACCCGACGCCGGGCCGCGGCCGGAAGCCCTGCCCGAGGCGGACAAGGTAACCTCGCTCGTCACCACGGCGCGCCGGCTGCTGGCCGAGCAAAAGATGGTCGACCTTTCGGCCCTGGACGGGAGGGTCAGCGCATTGTGCGACTCCATCCGCCATGTTCCGCCCGACGACACCGCGGCCGTCAAAGCGGTGCTCACCGACATCGTGGAAGACCTGGACCGGCTGGAGGCGGAACTGACGGCCCAGAACGAAGACGTCAATGCGCAAACGGTGAACGCGGCGCGACGCCAGGCGATGGACGCCTACGCGAAGACGAAAGACGAGTCCTGATGCGCGTGCCGCCGGGGCGCCCCTATGGAACTTGAAAGCTATTTCCGCTTCGGTCTGGCGCTCATCTTCGTCCTCGCGCTCATCGGCGTGCTGGCAGTGGCGGCGCGGCGATTTGGCCTGGGCTTCCCGACGTCGGCCAGGAAGGGCAAGAAAGGCCGTTTGTCGGTGGTCGAGGTGCTGTCCCTGGATACCAAGCGGCGGCTCGTGCTGTTCAAGCGCGACGCCAAGGAGCACCTGGTCCTGCTCGGCGCCGCCGGGGACGTGGTGATCGAAACCGGCATCCCGACCGACGATTTCGCCGCCGTCCTGAAGAACACCGCCGGCGACGAGCCGGTCCGCCGCGAGGACCCCGCGTGACCCGCGGCCGGGCCCGCCTGCCCGCGTTCCTTGCCGTGGTCGGGATCGCCGGCCTGGTGGCGGGGTCCGATCCGGCGGCGGCGCAAAGCCTGACCCTGGACATGGGCGAGGGCGGCGGCGCCGCCACCGCCCGCATCGTCCAGCTCATCGCCCTGATCACGGTGCTGAGCCTGGCGCCGTCGCTGCTGATCATGGTCACCTCGTTCACCCGCATCGTCGTCGTCCTTTCCTTCGTGCGCACGGCGCTGGGGACCCAGCAGACGCCGCCCAACCAGGTGCTGGTCAGCCTGGCGCTGTTCCTCACCGCCTTTATCATGATGCCGACCTTCGAGGCGGCATACGATCAGGGCATCAAGCCCCTGATCGAGGGCGAGATCGAGGAGTTCGAGGCCTTCGACCGCACCATGGTCCCCTTTCGCCTGTTCATGACCAGGCAGGTGCGCGAGCAGGACGTGGCGCTGTTCGTCGACATGGCCGGCATTCCCGACAAGGAGGCCCGCGCCGAGGTGCCCATGCGGGTGCTGATCCCGGCCTTCATGATCAGCGAATTGCGCCGCGCCTTCGAGATCGGCTTCCTGATCTTCGTCCCCTTCCTGATCATCGACATGGTGGTGGCGTCGGTGCTCATGGCTTTGGGCATGATGATGCTGCCCCCCATCATCATCGCCCTGCCGTTCAAGATCATCTTCTTCGTCCTCGTCGACGGCTGGTTCATGGTCGCCGGCAGCCTGATGCGCAGCTTCGGCGGATAAAACGAACCGGCCCTCAGGGTTTGGTTAGTCCGTCCTCCGCCATCAGGGCGGTGATAAAGGGCGGCAGGGCGAAGGCGCCGGTGTGGACCGGCGGCGCGTAGTACCGGGTTTCGATTCGGGCCTTCGCCACCCGCTCGGCGATGACGGCCTCGGAAAGCGTCCGCAGGCCCGTGTCGTCGGTGGCCCAGCCGAGCGCCATCAGGCCGCCGATGTAGGTGGGCACCGCGGTCACATAGAAGCCGACATCGGCGAACAGGGGTTTGAGCCGCCTGTAGGTCTCGGCCACCTCGTCGGGCTGGAAGAAGGGGACGCCGTTTTGCGTCACCAGCACCCCGCCGGGGGCGAGACGCGCCTTGCAGTTGCCGTAGAACCCGGCCGTGAAGAGGGCGGCGCCGGAGCCTATGGGGTCGGTGGAGTCGACGATAACGACGTCGAAGGTGTCGCCGCTTTCGGCGACGAACGTAACGCCGTCGGCGATCACCACATGGACGCGCCCGTCGTCGAAGGCGCCGCCGCCGAGGCGCGGCATGTGTTCGCGGCAGACGTCGATGACCGCGCGGTCGATTTCGACAAGGGTCGCCGTGTCGATATCGTGGCGCAGCACCTCGCGCAGGACACCGCCATCGCCGCCGCCGACGATCAGCACCGTCTTCACGTGCCCGTGGGCGAAGAGCGGAACGTGGGCGAGCATTTCGTGATAGGCGAACTCGTCCCTTTCCGTGGTCTGGATGATCCCGTCAAGTGCAAGAACCCGGCCAAAGGCCGGGTTGTCGAAGATGATCAGGTCCTGGAATTCGGTCTTCTTCTCGTAGACGACGCGGGTGATCTCGAAACGCTGGGTGTATCCGTGATTGAGCCACGCGTGATGCAGCCGCTCGTCGAACCACCTCACCGAAACAGGCCCCGCTTGTGTTCGGAGATCTGCATGGAGGTGGGCGCCAAGGCGCGGCGCAGCGCGGGCACCGCCTTGTAGGGATCGCAGGCGCCGCACATGAAGATGTCGACGGCGGCGAATTCGCGCTCGGGCCAGGTGTGGATGCTGATGTGGGATTCCGCCAGCACCGCCACTCCGGATACGCCGCCGGCGGAGGAAAACTGGTGAAGGTGAACATGCAGGACCGTCGCGCCCGCCGCTTCCGCGGCGCTGCAGATGGCGTCCTCGATCACGTCGACGTTGTCGAGATGACGGGCGCCCCAGAACTCCGCCAGCACATGGGTGGCGGCGAAACGCAGACCGTCCTTCTCGACCGTGTAGTCCTGCCGGCTGTCGGCCACCGGGTGAAGGTGCCCGGCCTCCCGGGCCCTGTCCCGCCGGGAGTCCCGCGGCGCCCGTTCCAGGTTCCTTCCCAATCCGGCGGCAATGTTTTCAGCCATCGCCCCTCCCAGATCAGCGGATGACCGCAAAGAAAAAACGCGCCGCGTTAATAGGGCTTTTCTCCGGGTCAATGCAAGGGATAATTCTCGCCCGGCGGGCGATGGCCCGACGGCCATGTGGGGGCGCCGGTCCTTGGTCGGGATCGACAGGGGCAACGCCCCTTCGGGTCGCGCCGGAATGGCGCCGACGGTGCCGCCCGGCTAATTCACGGCGTTCCGCTTCTTCGTGCGCAGGCGCTCGTTGTAATCGGTCAGGAAGGCCTGGAAATTTTCCACCTCGCCCACCCTTGAGGCGACGGTGTGGTAGTCGATCAGGCCCGCCGACTGGGGGCCGGCGATGAGACGGAAGGCGCCCTTGTAGGGCCCTGCCTCCATGGCCGCGCCGTAATCCCGGCGCACCCGGCCGACGGCCCGCTCCTCGCCGCTGAGGGTCAGGGCGATGGCAAGACTGAGGACGAACTTGCCCTGCCGGTCGTTCAGGGCCTGGTGCGGCTTGGCCTGGGTTTTCCGGACCAGGCGCTTAAGCACCTTCGCCGCCCCGGGCCAGTCCCTGGCGCGCCAGAAAACCGACGCCCGGAGGAGGTCGGCATCCATGCTCTCGTCGTCCTCGAGCAGGGCCAGCGCATCCGACGCCCGCTCCATGGTGATCAGGGCGCGGGCGAGGAGATGGCGGCGCTGGGCGGCGAGCGCCGGCGGCAGATTGTCCGCCTCGGTGGCCTTCAGCGCCTCGACCGCCTTGTCGGGATCGCGGTCCAGCACGTAGATCAGGGCCAACTGCGTTCCGACCCGCGCCTTGTCGGCGCCCTTGAGGCGGAACTTCACCTGGGCCTCCAGCAACCGGGCGGCGCGGTCGAGAAGATCGACACCGACCAGCCGGTCGGCCAGCTTACGGATCATCTCGTCCCCCCTGGTGCCGGCGGGGGTGAGCTCCTTGAACTCGTCATAGAGGGCGATCGCCGTCACCGGCGGCAATTCGTCCGCCCCACCGTCCAGGTAGAGGTGGGCGAAGGCGTCGGCCATTTCCTGGGTCACCTCGGGCGCCTTTTCGTGCTTGCGGAAATGGGTGGCCGCCTGGCGGAGCGTCCTCAGGCCGCGGCGGTAATCGCCGTCGTCCATGTAGAGCCGGCCGAGCCGGCGCAGCAGCGCGAATTCGAATTCGTCTCCGCGCCACGCGAAACGCAGTTTTTCCATTTCTTCGATGGCTTCCGCGCGGGTGATCTTGCCCAACTTCAAGAGCAGTTCGGTGCGCGCCACCGTGGCCTTGGCCTGGCTCGGCCGGTGGGTGCCGCTTTCGGCCTCCTCCCACTTGGCGACGGCGCCGTCGAAATCCCCTCCGAGCTCCGCCAGCCGCCCCTCGATCAGGGCCAGGCGGCTTTTCTGGGCCGGGTTCGGGCCGTCGAACTTGATCGCCTCCGCGTAGCGGGCCGATTGCTCGGCGTTGCCGGCCGCGATCGCCGCCTCGGCGACAAGCATGCCCATGGGCACGCGGAGCGCCCGCGGATAGGCGCGGGTGACGCCGCCGGTGCGCGTCAGGTCCGCAACCGCCTCGGCCATGTGCCCTTCGGCGGCGCGCACGGCGGCGCGCCAGAACGTGGCCTCGTCGTTGTCGTCCAGGGAGGTGTCGTACAGGTCCTCACGGGCGTCGGCGAAGTGGTTGGCGAGGAAATGGCTGGCCCCCCGTAAGGCCCGAAACTTGGGATCGCCCAGGATATCGGGCCGGTCCTGGGCGACCAGGGAGAGAACGCCCAGGGTCTCGGCGCCGAGGCCGTTGGCGAAGTAAAAGCGGGCCAGATCGAGACGCGCCTGCTCGCGCGCCGCGTCCTTGGCCAGGGCCGCGGCGTCCTGCAGCCGCTGTTTGTGCACGATGAAGGACTCGTCCACGCGGCGGCGCCATTTCTCCGGATCGAAGACGCGGGTGTAGGGGCGCCTGATGCCCAGCCTGACATTGGCCGCCAACTCCCGCGTCACCGGCGAGACCTGTAAACGGCCGGGGCCGGTCACTTCGATGCCCTGGCGCAGGGAGCGCACCCGGAGATCGTCGATCCGGGGCTGGATCGCCACCCCCTGCCCGCTCTCGAGGATGCGCAGTTGCGGGTAGACGAACGTGTGGGCAATGCCGTGGCCGAGCGGGATCACCGGCACCACGACGATGGCGTCGCCCACCTCGGGGTCCCTGACCACGATCGGGCGGCCCGGCTCGGGCACCGACAGGAACAGGCGCGGCCCGACGGGCGAATCAGGCTGCGCCGTGGTTTCGATGGCCGTCCGCGGCTGCATCCGGCGGCGGCGGAATTCCAGGATCCACGCGAACCCGTCCCGTTTGATCTCGGGATTGACGCCCGACACGGTCGCCAGGCGCAGCACCGTGGCCCGCTCCAACGGGATTTGCTCGATGGTGCGAATGACGTTCCCGCCCTCGGCCCTGAGCCCGTCCACGTCGACCTGGCTGGCCTTGTCGAAGGCGACCCACAGGAAACCGGCGCGGCGGAACACGGCGGCGGCGACGGGCTCGTTCCATTCGAAGCGCAGGCCGGGGACCGGCGGCGCCGCGTCCAGCGCCCTTTGCGCGACCACCGGCGCCGGCGCGGCGGCCGGCTTTTCCCGGGCCGGCCCGGGGCCGGTGGCCGGCTGTTCCCGGACCGGGGCGGAAACGGGGGTCGCGGCGGCGGCTGATCGGGGTTGCCCGTCGGGCGCCGGCGGCGGCGCCGGACCCACGGCCGTCGGTTTGGCCGGGATGAGAGGTATCGGTTTGGACGCCGCCGTAGTCTCCGCCTTTTCCTCCGTCGCGGACGGAACACCGGAGGGCGCGGGCGTCTCTCCCGGCTCGCCGGGCGGCGCGGCCGCCGGCGCCGGGGCGGACACCTGGGCCGCGTTTGCCGTCCCGCCCGGCGCCAGGACGTCGACGACGACCCGGGAGCCGGAGATGAAATTGCGCAGCCGCGAGGTCTCCGGCACCGCCAGGGTGACGATCAGGCGACCGTCCTTGACCTGGGAAACGACGCCGCGGATGTATTTCGAAGGCTTGGCGCCGAGCCCCCCGACGTCGACGCGGGCGGGGCGGCCGAAGGTGATGGTGGCGTCGCCGCCGGTCCGCTCGATCTCGTAAGCGACCTTCCGCGGCCAGTCGAAGACCATGCGGCTGAACCCCTTGTGCTCGCCGGAGCGCACCCGCACCCGGGGTCCCTTCGGCGCGGCGGCCCGGGCGTCGCCGCCCGGCTGCCGGGCGTCCCCCGGCGGCGCGGCCGCGGCCCCGCCGGGGTCCCGGTCCAGCACGTCGACGACCACGGCGCTGCCCAGGTCGAAGTCGCGCAGGTCGTAGTCCCCGGTCAGGGTGAAGACCACGGAACGCCCGTCGGCGGACGGCGTGGCGCGGCTGAGGTACTTGCGAAGGACCCTGAGCACGCCGCCGTAGGTGGCCTCCATGGGCCGGTCGAAGCGGACGACCAGGCGCCGGTCGTCGATCTTGGCGGAGTACCGGACGGGGGTCTGCCAGCCGAAAACGATACGTCCGTACGCCCCGTGCGGGGCGGCGCGCAGCGGCACCTCCTCGGCCACGGCCGAGGCGGCCGAAAACGCCAGGAACACCGCCCACAAGGCGATGCGAAGCGGCCGCCAGGGTGCGCCGCCGGCCATCACACACCCTCGGCGTTGGTGGGCAGCACCACGATGTCCACGCGGCGGCCGAGGGCGCGCCGCTGGTCCGTGGGCAAATCGGGCAACTGGGAGAAGCGGCTGTCGGCGAAGCCGAAGGCGATGATGTCCTCGGCGTAGCCCGAGCGCCGGAGCGTGTTGGCCACGGCGGCGGCGCGGGCCATGGACAGCTCCCAGTTCGACGTGTATGCGCCGCCCGTGGGCACAACCGGATCGGTATGGCCGTTGATTCCGATCTGGTTGCCGATATTCCGCAACACCCCGCCGAGGTTGAACACCGCCGCCAGCGCCTTCTCCGACAGGTCCGCCCGGGCCGGCGCGAAGAGCAGGTCCCCGGGCAGGGCGATGACCAGCCGGTCCTCCAGGCGCATGATCCGGCTGTGCGCCAGCACCTCGTCCTCGGCCACCAGTTTCTCCAGCACGGAAGCCAGGTAATCCAGATTGATGGCCTGCCTGTGGACAATGGTGGCGACGTTGTACTCGGCCGACGAAAACACGACCGCCTTGCTGCCGGAGGGCGTGAGGCTTTGCGAGAGGGCGTCGATCATGGAGTCCCACTTGTCGACCTTGACGTTGGACATGGCGAACAGCATGACGAAAAAGGTCAGCATCAAGGACACCAGGTCCGTAAAGGTGACCATCCACGCCTTGCTCGGCCGCCGCGCCTGGGGAGTGTCTTCGGTCTCAGGATCCATCCGGCTGTCCTCCCCCTGACACCGGTCCCGTGCGTTCGCCGCCCCGAACCGGGGGTTTGTTCGCGTCCCGAACCGGAGGTTCGTTCGCTGCCCCGAACCGGAGGCGCGTCTCTTCCGGGGCGCGGACGTAGAACCAGATGACCACGTCCTCCCGGCGGCCGGGCTTGAGCCCGACGGAAATGCTGTCGGGGGGAACCCCGCGCGCCAGCATTGCGCGGGCAAAGGCGCCCGCCCGGGCCATCTCCAGGGTCTGGCGGAGGGGCAGATCGTTGTCCGGGGTGTAGGCGCTGCCGACAACGAACTCCATGTCGAAGCGCAAGCCCGGCGGGCGTCCGCTCAATGTCGCGACCAGGCGGTCGAGGAGGGGAAATCGTGCCGGCCGGATTTCGGTCCGGCCGGAGAAAAACAGGGCGTCCGCCGGCATGACCAGCCGCATCAAGCGACCCGGCTGGACGATCTCGACCCTGGTCACCCGCATGGTCGTGGTGAAAATCCTGGTGATCTGCTGCTGGAACCGCTGTCCGACCAGCACCGCGCCCTCCTTCGCCGAGAAGGCCGTGAGATCGGTGGTGGGCGGAAGAATGGTCCTGAAGGTGGAGGTCAGGCTGTCCATGACCGCCCGCGTTTTGATATCCTCGCGGGTGGAAATGGACACCAGCAGAATGAAAAAGGACAGGACCAGCAGGTAAAGGCCCAGAAAAAGGGATATCGTGGATCCGCCGCTACCCTCGCGGGGCTCATGAGGGATGGCTTCGTTGTCGTACATCTGACTAATCGAAACTTGCCAACAGTGCGTCCACCTCCGCCTGGGATTTTGCGTCTTCGGCCAATTGTGGTCCTTGCAGCAGGTCCTCGTCGGAGTCCTTTTTTTCTTTTTTTGCTTCCGCTTCGGGCTGCTCGGCCTTGACCTTCTCGATTTCGGATCCGAACGCCGCCACCAGCGCGTCGATCCTTTCCTCGATGTCCTTGAGCGCCTTCACCACCTTGGTGATGCGCTGTCCGGTGATGTCCTGGAACCCGCAGGCCTCGTAGATGCGGGTTGTGGCGTCCATCAGTTTCCGGCTGTCCTCCCCGTCCAGATTTTCCATAACGCCTTCGACGGCTTCGGTGGCGTCCATGATGGTGTGGGTCGCCTCGGCGGTGGCCGCGACGATGGCGTCGAGCTGCTCGGCGGCGTCGGGAAGGTACTGATCCTTGACCTGGTCCGGGCGCAGATGCGCGATTTCGGCCTTCGCCTGCTGGATGTAGCGGGCCAGGGATTCCACTTCCCCATAGATCGCCACGTCGGCGCCCGCCACATCGCCCTTCAGGGTCGCCATCATGCTTTCGACGACGTCGGCGATGTCTGCGGTTCTGACCGTGTCTCCGTGCCTGCTCTCGAGTTCTTCGAGTCGCTGCCGGAGTGCGGCGTCCACCCTAACTGCCGGCATTTCCGTCCCCTAGAAATCGCCGAGCACGCTGACCATTTTCGACTTCAGAGTCTCCGCGTTGAACGGCTTGACGATGTAGTTGGAGACCCCGGCCTCCTTGGCCGCGACGACGTTCTCGGACTTGCTTTCCGCCGTGATCATGATGAACGGAATGTGCTTCAGCTTGTCGTCGCCGCGGACCTCGCGCAGGAGATCAATCCCCGTCATCGGTTCCATATTCCAGTCGGAAATGATGAGATCGATGGAGGAGTCACGCAGCTTCTTCAGCGCGTCGGTGCCATCGGATGCTTCCTCGATGTTCGAGAAATTCAGTTGGCGCAGAAGGTTTCGGAGAATCCTCAGCATGGTCTTGTAGTCATCCACCACCAAGATGTTCATGTTCATATCGACAGCCATCTATCACTCCATCACCGGCCGGTCGCTGACAAGGATATCCCCGATATTCCCCGCGGCATTCCCCGCGGCCCCTCCGAGGGGACATACTGTGTATTACGTAGAAGCGGTGATTCGGCTTCGCAACATTTTTTCAAGTCACCCTCCGGCTTCGGTGCCGACGGCGGGCATCTGCCGTAGCCGTGACAGGTCGACGGTTATTTCCGTAGCCTTGGTCGGGTCCATTTTGGCCATGATCGGCGCCAGTTTTCGCTCCTTCATGCGTTCCGCCACCATGAGAAGGGTGTCCATGTCCAGTTCCTCGAAAATGCGCGCGGCGTCCTTGGGCTTCATGTTCTCGTAGATCTTGACCAGGCTTAGCAGTTTCTTGTTCTGCTGGTCGTCATAGGTTTTGATGAGCTTGGTAATGGCCGCCTGCAAGGTCTTGAGCTCCTTGACCTTCTTGTCAATGCGCGTCTCCGCCGCCTGCAGCAGGCCGCCCTGGATGTCCAGTTCCTGCTCGCGCGCATCCAAATTCTCGCGGCGTTGGGCCAACTGCTGCAGGAGATCGATCTCGGCCTGGGTGAGAAGGGTCGGATCGTCCCTCGACAGGCGCGTGGCCGCCGCCGCCCCCGGCGCCGGGGGCGTGTCCGTGGACGCGGCCTCGGCGCCGTCCTTTTGCTGCGCCTCGGCCGGTTGCTGCGCCTGGGCCGGTTGCTGGGCCTGGGCAGGCCCGCTTTGCGCGGCGGCCGGTTTGGCGGCGGGCGGGCCCGACGATTTCGGTTGCTGGGCCTGGGCGCCGGCGACCGAGAGGGTGCCGTCGAGAAGCCCGCCGACCCCTTCCCAGATCGTGCCCACCTTCACTGTCAGCATGAGGGCGGCGGCGAATATGGTCGCCGGCAGAAAGCGTATCCTGGAGACGAAGGTGGTCATCAGCGGGCCGCCTGAAGGGCTTTGATCAGATCGCGTTCGGCTGTCGATTTAGGGTTGATTTTCCCGTTCCCTTGGACCGCGGCGGGTTTCTTGAGGCCGGACCGGGGCCGGGAGCCGCCTTCCTTGCGGGCGGCGCGCACCGTTTCCTCCAGGCGGTCGGCCGCCGAGCCGCCACGGTCGATGAGGAACGCCAGGTCGTCGCGCAACGCCTGGGCGTTATCGATGCGCTCCTTCAAGGCATCGGCGGTTTTCTTCAACGTACCGATGCTTTCCTCGGCCCGCGCGGTCGCCTGGCCGAAGGTGGCGGCCAGCTTTTCCAGCTCGGATTTGTCGCGGCGCAGCCGGCCGAGCCGCCGGTTCAGCACCATCGCGTAGCCGATGGTGATGACCAGCAGTACGGCCACGAGAACATCAAGGGCGAGGGAAAACGGCATGGTCAAATCCCCTGTTTCATTATCCGCTCTTCGACGCGGACGGCGATATTGCTGCCCCGGCGGCCCATTCGGCCGGTGCACATGGTGACATCCCCACAGCGCAGGTTGACCGAAGACTCCGGCGTCGCGCTGAGCATGATCTGCGATCCGACCTCGAGCGCGAAAACGTCGCCAAGGCGCATACACTGTTCATCCAGCACGGCGTTGAGCTCGACATCCGTGAGCCACAGTTCCTCGGCCAAGTGGGTTTCCCAGATGGAGTCGCGGCCGAACTTCTCGCCCAGGAACATCTGCAGCAGCAGCTCGCGCACGGGCTCCAGGGTCGCATACGGCAAAAGCAGTTCCAGCCGGCCGCCCCGGTCCTCCATATCGATGCGCAGCCGGATCACGATGGCGGCGTTGGACGGCCGCGAGATGGTGGCGAAACGCGGGTTCGTCTCCAGGCGCTCGAAGCGGAACGTCACCGGGCTCAACGGCTCGAAGGCGGCGCTCAGGTCGCTCAGCATCACGTGAATCATGCGTTCCACAAGGCTGCGCTCGATGGTGGTATAGGGGCGCCCCTCGATGCGCATGGCGGCGGTGCCGCGCCGGCCGCCCAAAAGGACGTCGACGATGGAATAGATCAGGGACGAATCGACGGTGACCAGGCCGTAGTTGTCCCATTCCTCGGCCTTGAACACGCTCAACATGGCGGGCAGCGGGATGGAGTTCAGATAGTCGCCGAAACGAATCGACGCGATGTTGTCGAGCGACACCTCCACGTTGTCGGAGGTGAAGTTGCGCAGGGACGTGGACATGAGGCGCACCAGCCGGTCGAACACGACCTCCAGCATGGGCAGGCGCTCATAGGAGACCAGCGCGCTGTTGAGAATGGCCTGGATGCCCGATTTTTCCGAGCCATCTTCGTGCTCGTCGTCGAATCCGAGCAGGCTGTCGATTTCGTCCTGGTTGAGGACGCGGGTGGATTCGCGCCCGGCGCCGGAGGCCTCGGCGTCGTCACCATCGTCGCCGCCGACCATGGCCTCCCATTCGGCGGCAAGGTCGTCCTGGTCGCCGTCGCCCTCACCCTCTTCGGCGTTCTCCGCCGGGGCTTCCGGCTCGGCGGTCGGGACGTCTTCGGCTTGTTCGTCGGCGGGAGCGGTCATGGCATTGGGTTCCCGGGGGCTACTGGACCAGCATTTCCTTGAACAGGACGTCGCTGACCTTGGACGGGGCGGCGGCCAGAGTGACCCGCGTCAGCAGTTCCTCGCGCAACCGGTACATGCCGGCCGATCCCTTCAGGTCCTCCACCCGGAGCTCGCGCAAATAAACTTGAAAGTTGTCGATGATCCGGGGCATCACCGCCTCAATCCTTGCAACGTCCTCGGCATTTTCCAGTTCCAGGCTGACGCGGATCTTCAGAAACGTCGATTTGCGCCTGCCGGTATTCAGGTTCACCAGGATCTCGGGCAGGTCGAAGAATACCGCCTCCACCGGGGCGGGCGTCTCCTCGGCGGCCGTTTCCTCGGCGCCGCCGAGCATGACGATCAGCGGCTGCAGCATGCCGGTGAAATAGGCCCCCGCCACGCCGCCGCCGACGAGGAGCAAGGCCAGGGCGACGAACAGGAGAAGCTTCTTTTTGCCACCCGGTTGTTTCGGTGACTCCCCTCCCTCTTCTTCTTCGCCGCCGTCTTCGCCGCCCTCTGCGTCCTGATCCTCTTGTGCTTCTGCTTCTGCTTCGTCGTCGGCCATCGCCAGCACCCGGTGAAACGATAGACCCGACACCGTTGGCGCCGCGTCCGGGTCAATCTAGGCGGGTTTGGTTAATAACTGGTTGAGAGCGGCCATGGTTCCCCGGCCCGCTCCGCGGCCGCCGCCGGGCAGCAAAAACTGCCGGGCAATGGCGGCCGGATGTTCCGGACCAAGGGACGGAATCGCCCGCCGGTGTTCCTTACCACCTTGTTTTAAAATAATTAATTTGTTTGGCACGCCCTATGCAGGACTGTCCGCGGGAACGTGTGGACTTCTATTCGTGGGACTGTGGACAAATGGAAAATACATCGCTTATTGCGCTTTCCCGGCAGGGCACCCTTCGCCGGGACCTGAACATTATCGCCAACAACCTGGCCAACATGAACACCACGGGGTTCAAGGCCAAGAAGATGATGTTCATCGAACACCTGGCACGCAGCGAGAGCAGCGACAGCATTGCCGGGCAACCCATCGCCTTCGTGCGCGACATCGCCACCATGCGCGACACCACCGCCGGCACCCTGAAGGAGACCGGCAACCCGCTGGATATGGCCATCCGCGGCCCCGGGTATTTCGTCGTCGAAACCGACGACGGCGAACGCTACACCCGCAACGGCCATTTCCGCCTGGACGAAGACGGAAAGCTGGTCGCCGAGGGCGGCCATCCGGTCCTTTCCGACAGCGGCCAGCCCTTCTTCCTCAGCCCCGAGGACAGCGAAATCAAGGTCGCGGCGGATGGCACCGTGTCGACGGAAAACGGTGAGCTCGGCCGCCTCCGGGTGGTCCGCTTCGAGAACAACCAGGAACTGCGCGAGACCACGGGCGGCCTCCTGACCTCGGAGAGCCCGCCCCAGGACGTGGAAACGCCGGACGTGGCGCAGAACATTCTCGAGAATTCCAACGTCCAGCCGATCATGGAAATCGCCAAGATGATCGCGGTGGAGCGCGCTTACAGCGACGTCAAAAGGTTCATCACCCGCGAGGACGAACGCATTCGAACGATGATGCGGGAGCTCAACAGACCGGTGTAGAGCCTGGGACCTGATTTGCGAAACGCAGACAGAACAAAAAATGGACGGGAATTATGGACACATTAAGCATCGCGGCGACGGGCATGTTCGCCCAGCAGGTGGCCGTCGAGGTCATCGCCAACAACCTCGCCAACCTGAACACCACGGGGTTCAAGCGGCGTGACACGGAATTCAGCAACCTTCTGGTCGAGGATCTTGTCCGTGGCGGCTTCACCACCCCGACCACCGACAGCGCCGTGCCGGCGGGGGTCGAGTCGGGCTTCGGCGTCGAGCTGGCGGGTATCTCGCGCATCCACGAACAGGGCAACCTGAAGGCCACCGGCAACACCTTCGACCTGGCCATCCAGGGCCAGGGGTTCTTCCAGATCACCCTGCCCACCGGCGAAACCGCCTACAGCCGCGACGGCACCTTCCAGATCAACGGCGACGGCGAGATCGTCACCCACATCGGCTACACGCTTGCCCCGGGGATCACCGTCCCCAGCAACGTCACCGATGTGACGGTCAACGCCAGCGGCGAGGTGATGGCGAAGGTCGAGGGCCAGGTGAACCTGGTCAACGTGGGCCAGATCCAGCTGGTCATATTCCCCAACCCGGCGGGCCTGGAGAACACGGGCGACAACCTGCTCGTCGAGACCGCGGCCTCGGGCGCGCCGACGGTGGGCAATCCGACGGCGAGCGGCTTCGGGTCCCTGGTTCAGGGCTTCCTGGAGACCTCCAACGTCAACCCGATTCGCGAGATCGCCAACCTGATCAAGGCGCAACGCGCCTATGAACTGAACTCCAAGGTCATCGAGACCGCCGAGAAAATGGCGAGCACCGCGCCGACGGCATGACGCGGCCCCCGACACGGCCGAAGAGAATCATACAAAGAGAACAAGAAAGGACGGGAAAATGAGAGCATTGGACATCGCTGCGACGGGCATGGTCGCCCAACAGCGCAACGTGGAGGTTGTCTCCAACAACCTCGCCAACATGAACACCACCGCCTATATGCGGCGGCGGACCGAGTTTCACGACCTTCTGTACCAGAACATCGTGCGCGTCGGGTCGACCTCTTCGTCCGCCGGCACGGTGGTGCCCTCGGGCGCCCAGTTGGGACTGGGCGTCAAGCTGGCGGCGGTCTACCGCATCCACGAACAGGGCAACCTGAGCGCCACCGACAACACCTTCGACATGGCCATCCAGGGCAACGGATTCTTCCAGATCACCCGCCCCAGCGGCGAGACCGCGTATACCCGGGACGGCACCTTCCAGCTCAACGCCAACGGCCAGATCGTGACCCACGACGGCTTCACCCTGTTGCCGGGGATCACCGTCCCCAACAACGCCGTCGATGTCACCATCAACGCCAGCGGCCAGGTGCAGGTCAAGATCGAGGGCCAGGTGACCCTGCAGAACGTCGGCCAGATCCAGGTCGCCGTCTTCCCCAACGCCTCGGGCCTCGAGGCCATCGGCGACAACCTGCTGCTGGAAACGCCGGCTTCGGGAGCGCCGGTGACGGGCAATCCGGCGGACATCGGGTTCGGTTCGATCCTGCAGGGTTTCCTGGAGACCGCCAACGTCAACGCGGTGGAAGAAATCTCCAACCTGATCTCAGCCCAACGTGCCTACGAAATGAATTCGAAGGTTATCCAGGCGGCCGACGAAATGTGGGGCACCCTGGCCAACCTGCAATGAGGAGGCAGGCCATGAAAATCCTCCTGATCCTGTTGGTCCTTGCGCTGTCCGTCCTGGCCCCGCCGCCGGCGGCGGCCGCCGCCGCCGAGGCCGCCGCGGTGACCTTGCGCCAATCGGTGACGGTCAGCGGCCGACTGGTGCGCCTGGGCGATCTGTTCGTTCCCGCCGGCGACAAGGCGGAGGCCGCCGTCGCCTATGCGCCGGCGCCCGGCAAACGGGCCATCTTCGACGCCCGCTGGCTGTATCGCGTGGCCCGCGCCTATGGGCTGAACTGGCGGCCGCTCAGCATTGACGAAAAAGCGGTGGTGGCGCGCGAAAGCATCGTTATCGGGCGCCGGGAGATCGCCGACCACATCCTGGCGGCGCTCGTCGACAAGGGCGTGGACGCCGACATGCGGGTGGAATTGAGCAACCGCATGCTGCGTATCCACGTCCCCGGCAACTCCACGGCGACGGTCGCCGTCGAGGACGTGGCGTACGATGCGCGGACGCGGCGCTTTGTCGCGATCGTGGCGGCGCCGGCCGACGACCCGGCGGCACGGCGCATCCGCGTCACCGGTCGCGTGCACAGGGTGGTCGACGTGCCCGTCCTCACCCGGCGCGTGCTGGCGGGCGAGGTCATCCGCGAGCGCGACGTCAAATGGATTTCGATGCGCAGCGACCGGCTGCAACGGGACACCATCCAGGATTCCGCGGCCCTGATCGGCAAAAGCCCCCGGCGGGGTCTGCGCGCCGGGGGGCCGGTGCGGGTCTCGGACGTCCGTCTCCCGGTGCTGGTGCCCAGGCGCAGCCTGGTGACCATCCTGTACCGTGTCCGGTCCATGACGCTGACCGCCCAGGGCCGGGCGCTCGAGGACGGCGGCGCCGGCGACACGGTGCGCGTCGTCAACACCCAGAGCAACACCGTGGTGCAGGCCGTGGTGACCGGCGCCAACCGGGTGTCGGTGCAACCCACCGGCCCCATCGCCATGAAATAGGAGAGCCGCCATGACCCGTACCACCACCCGTCATCTGGTTGGCCTCGCCGCGGCCACGGCGATCGCGGCGGCGGTCCCCGGATGCAACACCTTGACGCGCATGTCGGAAGTCGGCGGCGGGCCGGCGCTGACCAAGATCAGCAACCCGGTGGCGCGCGAAGGCTACCGTCCGGTCAGCATGCCCATGCCGGCGCCGAAGGTGGCCGAAGACAACCGCAACTCCCTGTGGCGCGCCGGCGCCCGCGCCTTCTTCAAGGACACCCGGGCCAAGGCCGTGGGCGACATCCTGACCGTCAAGCTCAACCTCAAGGACAAGGCCACCCTGGACAACAAGTCCGAGCGCGAACGGGACGACAAAGAAGACACGGACGTGACCAAGCTTCTCGGCCTCGAGGCCGAATTCGCCAAGAAGCTGCCCCAGGCCATCAGCCCTTCGTCCGTCGCCAGCTTCGGCAGCAAGAGCGAAACCAAGGGCGACGGCTCGATCGCGCGCAGCGAGGATATCGAACTGACCTTCGCCGCCGTGATCACCCAGATTCTGCCCAATGGCGCCCTGGTCATCTTCGGGCGCCAGGAAATCCGGGTGAACTACGAGCTGCGTGCATTGATGGTCACCGGGGTGGTCCGCCCCGAGGACATCGAATCGGACAATACCGTCAGCCACGAGAAAATCGCCGAGATGCGCGTCGCCTACGGCGGCCGCGGTTCCCTGAGCGACCTCCAGCAACCGCGCTGGGGCACGCAGGTATGGGACATCATATTCCCGTTCTAGGTTCAGCGTGAACCTGGCACCTCAAAGGCCGATGCGATGCATCGGCCTTTTTTTTCACCCCCGGGCCATTACCAACGAGCCTGCGGGCTCAAAGGGGCGTTGCCCCTTTTGATCCCCACCAAGGGCCGACGGCCCTTGGAACC
>JBHHXI010000064.1:0-17209 GCA_046756945.1 Rhodospirillales bacterium | reverse complement strand
ACAGGCTGGTGATCACGGTGGCGGCCCAGAAGCTCATCTGCCCCCACGGCAGCACATAGCCCATGAAGGCCGTCGCCATCATGGTCAGAAGGATAACGATGCCGATGATCCACAGGATCTCGCGCGGGGCCTTGTAGGACCCGTAGTACATGCCCCGGAAAATGTGGATGTAGACGGCGGCGAAGAACATGGACCCGCCGTTCATGTGCACGTAGCGTATCAGCCAGCCGTAGTTGACGTCGCGCATGATGCGCTCGACGCTCTCGAAGGCGAAGTCCACATGCGGCGTGTAGTGCATGGCCAGGACGATCCCGGTGACGATCATGATGGTCAGCACGATTCCGGCGAGCGAGCCGAAGTTCCACCAGTAGTTCAGGTTCTTCGGCGTCGGGTAGTCGATCAGGTGTTCCTGCGTGAACGAGAAGACCGGCAGGCGGTATTCGATCCACTTGACGACGGGGTTGTTCCAGGTCCGTGTGGTCATGGCCGGCGCCCTACCCGATCCTGATCGTGGTGTCGCTCAGGAATTTGTACTGGGGCACCGCCAGGTTCTCCGGCGCCGGCCCCTTGCGGATGCGCCCCGAGGTATCGTAGTGGGACCCGTGACACGGACAGAACCAGCCGCCGAACTCGCCCTTCGGCTCGGTCGCCTTCTGGCCCAGCGGAATGCAGCCCAGATGGGTGCACACGCCGACGACGATCAGCCACTCGGGCTTTTGCACCCGCTCGGTATCGGGCTGGGGATCGGGCAAATCGGAGGCGTCGTCCGCCTTGGCCCTGGATATCTCCTTGGCCGTGCGGCGGCGGATGAAGACCGGCTTGCCGCGCCACACCACGGTGATGCTTTGGCCGACCTCGATGGGGGAAATGTCGACCTCGGTCGACGACAGCGCCAGAACGTCCGCCGCCGGATTCATCTGGTCGATGAGCGGCCAGACGGCAAGCGCCGTGCCCACCGCGCCCACCGCACTCGTTGCGATCAGCAGAAAGTCGCGCCGGGTTTCGCCCTCGTGGGGCGCGCCGGCGGCAACGGTTGGGGCATCTGTCATGGGAAAGCCTCTATCTTTGCCCGCACTTATTTTGCCCGCATGGAGGAACCGGTCCCACACTTCGAACGCTTCAGACAGCGACACGGACGGGAGGACGGGGTGCGAACCACCCCCACGGGGCAACCTGCCATGGATACGATGCGGGCGAACAATATAATGAAATACGTCGTCTTGGAAAGGGGGAACATGGGTAGGTTCCGGTGTATATTCATCCCGCCCGATATCAGGATTCGCCGTCGCCGGTTGGCCCCATGCGCCTCGCCCTTTTCGAACCGGACATCCCCCAGAACGCCGGCGCCATGTTGCGCCTGGCGGCGTGCCTGGGGGTGCCCGTGGACGTGATCGAGCCCTGCGGCTTCGTCTTCGCCGACAGGCGGCTGCGCCGCGCCGGCATGGATTACCTGGACCGGGTGGCGCTCCGGCGCCACGTCTCGTGGCCGGCCTTCCTGGCGGCGCGGGGCGAAGGGTCGGGGCGGCTGGTGCTTCTCACCACCGGCGCGAAGATGCCCTACGTGGCGTTCCGCTTCCACGCCGACGACGTGCTTGTGGTCGGACGCGAGAGCGCCGGCGTGCCCGACACCGTCCACGCCGCCGCCGACGCCCGCCTGCGCGTTCCCATGGCCGCGGGCATGCGGTCCCTCAACGTCACCACCGCCGCGGCCATGGTATTGGGCGAGGCCCTGCGCCAGACCGGTGGCTTTCCGGAAAAACCAGTGCCATGACCCTGCCCACGGACGACCAGAAAAAGCGCGCCGCCGCCTGGTTCGAAAGCCTGCGCGACGATCTGTGCGCGGCCCTGGAGGATCTGGAGGACGCCCTTGCCGGCGCCGGCGAGGCCGGCCCACCCGGCCGTTTCGAGCGCACGGCGTGGCGGCGCGAGGGCGGCGGCGGCGGGGTCATGTCGGTGCTGCGCGGCCGCGTCTTCGAAAAAGCCGGCGTCAACGTCTCCACGGTCAGCGGCGAATTCTCGGACGAGTTCCGCAAAAGAATCCCCGGCGCCGACACCGACCCCCGGTTCTGGGCGTCGGGCGTCTCGGTGGTGTTTCATCCGTGCTCGCCCCTGGTGCCGGCGGCGCACATGAACACCCGCGTGATCGTCACCACCAGGGGCTGGTTCGCCGGCGGCGCCGACCTGACCCCGGTTTTCCCCGACGCCGACGACACCGGGGCATTCCTGGGGGCGCTGAAGCGCGCCTGCGACGCCCATGACTGCGCCGATTACGCCCGGTTCAAGGCGTGGTGCGACGAATACTTCTTCCTGCCCCACCGGGACGAAGCGCGCGGCGTGGGCGGCATCTTTTACGACGAACTGGCGTCGGGGGACTGGGAAAAGGACTTCGCCTTCACCCGCGACGTGGGCCGCGCCTTCCTCGCGGTCTATCCGGAACTCGTGCGCCGCCACATGGATGCGCCGTGGACCGACGAGCAACGCCGCCAGCAACTGATCAAACGCGGCCGCTACGTGGAGTTCAACCTGCTGTACGACCGGGGCACCCTGTTCGGGCTGCAGACCGGCGGCCACACCGACGCCATCCTCATGTCGCTGCCGCCGGTGGTCCTGTGGCCCTGAACGGGGACCGGAAGAGCGCGGCAGCGCATCGCCGGCACCCTCATTGATCGCCGCCGGCCAGGGCGCCCAGCTTTTCCAGGCAGGCCGTGCGGCCGGCCCGGTAGTCGCCGTCTTCCCACCACGCCTCCACGGCGCCGAGCAGCGCGCCGACGCGGGGCCCCTCGGCCACGCCCAGGGCCGTCACGTCGCGGCCCTTCAGCGGGAATTCCACCGGCGTCCAGGCGTCGGCCGCGGCAAGGGTGTCGAGCCACGCCTGGGTCCGCTCGCCCCGCCGGCGCGGGGTGACGGCCAACTCCCCGGCCCAGGCGAGCAGCACGCGGTCCCTGACCACGTCGGCGCCGGCGCGTCTTAGGGCGCGCCGGAGGGAACGGTCGTCCACGTCCGGGGTCAGGTCATGGGGCGGCGGCGCCACCCTCACCAGCCGATCCGTCTGCTGGTTCGACAGCCTGAGGCGCGCCGCCACCGACCCGGCCCCGGCGGCGTCCACGTCGAGCAGGGCCGCCAGCCGCCGCAGGGGATCGGCAGCCACCGAATCGACCTTGATGGCGCTGGTGTCGAGCCAGGTCAGCATGCGCAGCCTGCCCACGTCCCCGGCCTCGGGAAGGACGTGTTCGAGCACCCCTTCGCCCTGCATCAGCACGACGGTGTCCGCGGCGGCGGGCGCCATCAGGATGCGCAACATCTCGTCGCGCACGCGCTCGCCCGACAACCCGGACAGCCGGGGCGCCATCGCCCGGCAGGCGGCAAGGGCCGCGATGTCCGGCGGCGGCCGGCCGTAGACGGCGTACATGCGAAAGAAGCGGAGCAGTCTCAGCACATCCTCCTCGATGCGCGTCTCGGCGTTGCCGACGAAACGCACCCGGCGATGGCCCAGGTCGTCGAGACCGCCCATGGGGTCGTAGATGTCGCCCGCCGGCGTGCACGAAAGGGTGTTGATGGTGAAGTCGCGCCGCGCCGCGTCCGCCGTCCAGTCGTCGGTGAAGGCCACCTTGGCGCGGCGGCCGTCGGTCTCCACGTCGACGCGCAGCGTGGTGACCTCGACGCGGACCTCGCCGATCACGGCGGTCACCGTTCCGTGTTCGACGCCCGTGGGAACGGCCTTGATGCCGGCCTTCTCCAGCAGCGCGATGACCTTGTCCGGCGGCTCCGGGGTGGCGATGTCGATGTCCTCGACCGGGCGCTGGAGCACGGCGTCGCGCACGCAGCCGCCGACGAAACGGACCTCAGCCCCCTCCGCCGCCAGGGCCTCGACCACGGCAACCGTTTCCGGCGCCGTGATCCACGGCTGGGGCGCGATCTTGCCGATGGGCTCGGGGACGGCTTCGTGGTCGCTCGCGTCCCGTCCGCCGGGGGCGATCATTTGACCGTGCCGGGGACCACCCGGCCGCCTTCGAAGCGGGGCGGCTCATAGGTTCCCTCCATCTGGCCCTGGCCTATCAGCGCCGTCAGCACCAGCCCCGCCACCATCAGCGCCAATCCCGCGGTGACGAGCCAGAACCACGGGCCCTCCTGCAGCGGCGTGAACCCGTCCGCCTGGCCCTTGCCGCTCCGCCGCGCCAGCCATACCCAGGCGACGTAGATGGCGGCGGGCAGCAGCAGGGGCAACAGGTATTGGAGCAGGATTCGACTCATCGGTGCACGAGACGCTCATAGAGGTTGATCAACATGCCGGCGGTGGCGCCCCAAATGAATTTCCCACCGTAGGTCATGGCGTAAAAATGGCGCTCCTTCCCGTCGTATCGGCGGCTGTGCCGCTGGTGGTTTGCCGGGTCGAGGACGAATGCCAACGGCACTTCGAACACCTCGGCCACCTCTTCCGCATCCGGGGCCAGGTCAAATCGGGGCTCCACCACGGCCACCACCGGCGTCACCCTGAAGCCCGTGCCCGTGATATAATCGTCCAGCCGGCCGAGGATTTCCACATGCCGGCGCTGCAGTCCGATTTCCTCCTCGGTCTCCCTCAATGCCGCCTCCTCCGCGACGCCGTCCCCGGGCTCTATGTGGCCGCCGGGAAAGCTGATCTGCCCGGCGTGGTCGGCCAGATCCTCGGTGCGCCGGGTCAACAGCACGGTCAGCCCCTGGGCGCGGTCGATCAGGGGCACCAGCACCGCGGCGGGCGTCAACGGCGCACGCGGCGGGGTGCCCGGATTGAGATCGTGATCTCCGCGCACCGCGCTCGCGGCCGGCGCCGTGTGCCGCGCGATTCGCCGGCTGATCCATTGCCGGGTCAGGGTGCGGCTGGTGATTTGACTCACAGATTTCCTTCCGCCTTGCCGTTGGCGAAAAACACCCGGCCGCTGTCCGTACCGAACACGGTATCGTGACCAACCGGACCCTCCACGTCTAGTACCCTCTATCATAACAGACGGGGGGGCGAAGGGGCGGACGGGCCCTTTGCGGCCAATGGGTGATGCGTGGTAAGACCGAACTCCTTTCCCGTCGATGGGCATGGGAGAATCGCCGCGGGCTGCCGGGCGGCGGGACGCCGTGGGCGATGCCGGCATTCTGTCGTCCACATCGGCGGGAAACCGGAAAACACGGGTATCGCGTGTCTTCTTAATCATGCATGATAACAAGTGACAGAGCCATGATACCAAGCAGCAGAGCGCGGAGACGTGCACGTGAAAGCCACGGCCAAAGATAATGCGAATTTAGACACGTCCACGCAACTCGTCGACGCCATCGAAGACCTGGGGCGTCAGATCGCGGCCGCCCGCGCCGGTATCGGCCGCGTCATCTTCGGGCAGGCCCAGGTCATCGAGGAGACCCTGATTACCCTGCTGGCGGGCGGTCACCTTTTGCTCATCGGGGTGCCCGGTTTGGGCAAGACCCTCCTTGTCGAAACCCTGGGCCAGATCTTCGGCCTCGTCGCCAGGCGGGTGCAGTTCACCCCGGACCTCATGCCCGCCGACATCCTGGGCTCCGAGGTGCTGGAGGAATCGGAGACCGGGAGGCGGTCTTTCCGCTTCATCAAGGGGCCGGTGTTTTGCCAACTGCTGCTCGCCGACGAGATCAACCGGGCCAGCCCGCGCACCCAGTCGGCCCTGTTGCAGGCCATGCAGGAACACCGTATCTCCATGGCCGGCCAGTATCATGCGCTTCCCATCCCGTTCCACGTACTGGCGACCCAGAATCCCCTGGAGCTGGAGGGCACGTACCCGCTGCCCGAGGCCCAGCTCGACCGTTTCTTCATGCAGGTGGACATCGAGCACCCGGACCTGGACGCCGAACGGCAGATCGTCATAGCCACCACCGGCGCCACCGAGCAAATTCCCGAACAGGTGATGGATGCCGAGGAGCTTATCGAGGCGCAGCGGCTGCTTCGTCATGTGCCCGTGGGCGAGAGCGTGGCCGAGGCCATCCTGGCGCTGGTGCGCGCCGGCCGGCCGCAATCCAGTTCCCTGCCCGAGGTGCGCAATCACGTCTCCTGGGGACCGGGGCCGCGGGCCAGCCAGGCGCTCATGCTGGCGGTGCGCGCCCGCGCCGTGATCGAGGGGCGCCTGGCGCCGTCCATCGACGACGTCCTCGCCCTCGCCCATCCCATCCTGCGCCACCGCATGGCCCTCACCTTCGCCGCCCAGGCCGAAGGCGTCCAGATTGGCCACGTCATCGACCGGCTGTGCGAGGGTATCGCCTGAGAAGGCGCCGATACCATGGCGCCGCCGCGGCCCGACATTCACCGCACGGCAGAAGAATTGGCGGCCGGACTGCCGCCTCTTCTGGTTGCCGCAGAGCGGGTGGCGAGCACGGTATCCCAGGGTGTCCACGGCCGCCGCCGGGTCGGTCAGGGCGAGACGTTCTGGCAGTTCCGCCGATACGAGCCCGAGGATTCCACCCAGCTCATCGACTGGCGCCAGTCGGCCAAGTCCCAGCCCGTTTACGTCCGCGAAACAGAGTGGGAGGCGGCGCAAAGCGTGTGGCTGTGGCGGGACGCGTCGCCTTCCATGCACTACCGCTCCGCGGACACCCTGCCGGCCAAGGCCGAGCGGGCCGACCTTCTGCTGCTCGCCCTGGCGTCGCTGTTGGTGCGCGGCGGAGAACACGTGGCCCTGCTCGGCACCGGCAGGGCGCCGGCGGCGGACCGGGCGGCGCTGAACCGCCTCGCCGCCGTGCTCCAGGAAGAGGCGCGCCCACTGGCGGCCATCGTCGACGAGGGCGCGGGATCCCTGGCCGCCTTGATCCGGGACGACACGGCCCACGAGCAGAATTTGCCCGCCTTCGAGGTTCTGCCCCGGTACGCCCGCCTGGTCGTGATCGGCGATTTCCTGTCCCCGTTGGAGGACGTCAAGTCGGCCGTCGCCGCCTTTGCCAGCCGCGGCGTGCGCGGCCACATGGTGCAGGTACTCGACCCGGCGGAGGAGACGCTTCCGTTCTCGGGCCGCGTCCGCTTCGAGGGACTTGAAAACGAGGGCGACGTCCTGGTCGGAAAGGCGGAGGCGATGCGCACGTCGTACCGCGCCAACATGACAAACCACCGCCAGGGGCTGAAGGCCCTGGCGCGCTCGGCGGGGTGGACCTTCGCCACCCACCACACGAACCGATCGCCGGCGACGGCATTGCTTGCCCTGTTCCTGGTGCTGTCCCAGACGGCGAAGGAATATTAAATAGTGCTGACGCTCGGCCCCATTTCCTTCGCCGCGCCGTGGGCCCTGGCCGCGTTCGTAGTGCTGCCGGTGCTTTGGTGGCTGCTCAGGGTCACGCCGCCGCAGCCGGTTCGCATCGCGTTCCCTCCGGTGCGCCTGCTGTTCGGCCTGACATCGCGGGAGGAAACCTCGGCCAAGTCGCCCCCGTGGCTGTTGATCCTGCGCATGGCGCTGGTCATCGCGGTCATCTTAGGCGCCGCCCATCCGCTGCTCAACGCCACCCAGAGCTTGCGCGGCGACGGGCCTTTGGTCCTCGTTATCGACGACGGCTGGGCCGCGGCCCGCAACTGGACGGGACGCCGCGAGATGCTGGCCGGCCTCATCGACCGCGCCGAGCGCGACGACCGTGCCGTGATCCTCGTCACCACGGCGCCCGCCGAGACCGGCGCTTTGCGTCCACGCGCCAGGATGCTTGGCGCCGGCGAGGCGCGGACGGTGATCGAGGCCCTGCAGCCCAAACCGTGGCCCACCGACCGCGCGGCGGCGCGGGAGCGCCTGGGCGGCTTCGCCGTTCCCCGGCCCGGGCCGGTGATGTGGTTGAGCGACGGGCTGGAGGACGGGGACACGACGGCGTTCTTGGCGGCGCTGAGCCGGCTGGGCCCGGTCACGGTGGTCGCCGATCCGCCCGAACGGCTGGCCACGGCGCTGCGCCCGCCCGTCGCCGAGGGGGATGCCTTGAACATTGGCGCCGTCAGGGCGGCGGCGGGCGGCGCCACCGAGCGATGGGTGCGGGCGCTGGGCGAGGACGGCCGGCTGCTGGCGCGCGAGGCGCTGCACTTCGCCGACGGCGAGCGCCGGGCGGAGACGTCCCTCACGCTCCCCACGGAGCTGCGGAACCGTCTCGCCCGCCTGGAGATCGAAAACGAAAACACGGCCGCGGCCGTGGTGCTGATGGACGAGCGGTGGCGCCGCCGCCCGGTGGGTCTGGTCACGGGCGAAGGGACCATCGCCGATCAGCCCCTTTTAAGCGACCTGTACTACCTGGACAGGGCCCTCGAGCCCTTTACCGAGGTGCGCCGCGGCACCGTCGAGGAGCTCCTGCGCCGGGAGCTGGCGGTCCTCATGCTGGTCGATCCCGGCCGGCTGGACATCGTGTCCCGGCGGGCGCTGGAACGGTGGATCGAGGTCGGCGGCGTGGCCGTGCGCTTCGCCGGACCACGCCTGGCCCAGGACCCTCAGGCCCTGCTGCCGGTGCGCCTGCGCGCCGGTGACCGGGTGATGGGGGGCACCATGTCGTGGGACAAGCCGGCCACCTTGGCGGCGTTCGCCGAGGGCAGCCCGTTTTTCGGCCTGGCCATACCCGCCGACGTCACCATCCGGCGCCAGGTCCTGGCGCGGCCCGCCCTCGACCTGGGCGACAGGACCTGGGCGCGCCTCAGCGACGGGACGCCCCTGGTGACCGCCGAGAAGCGGGGAAAGGGCTGGCTGGTCCTGGTGCACACCACCGGCAACACGTCCTGGTCCAACCTGCCCCTGTCCGGGTTGTTCGTGGAGATGCTGCGGCGCCTCGTGGGGCTGAGCCACGGCGTGGTGGCGACCCAGGGCGCGGCGCCACTGCCGCCGTTGGACGTGCTGGACGGCTTCGGGCGGCTAAAACCGGCGCCGGCGAGCGCCCTGGGCATTGCCGGGAGCGATTTCGAGAGCACGGCCGCGGCGCCGGAACATCCGCCGGGGTACTACGGGGACAAGACGGCGCGGCGGGCGCTGAACCTGACCGCCAATCTCTCCGATGTGCGTTCCCTGGCGCCCGCCCTCTCCGGCGTTTCCCGCGCCGCTTACGGACGGGCCTCCGAGGTGGCCCTGAGGGCGTGGTTGCTGGGCGCCGCCCTGCTGCTGGCGGTCGTCGACCTGGCGGTCAGCCTTTTCCTGCGCGGATTGCTGCGCCCGGGCGCCGCCGCGGGCATGGTGTTGGCGGTGCTCGCCGCCGCCGGCACGGCCGGGGCGCGGGCGGCGGACGATGTCGCGCCCACCGCCAGCCTGACGACGCGCCTGGGCTACGTGCTCACCGGCGATGCACAGGCGGACGAGATCGCCGGCGCCGGGTTGCGGGGCCTCGGCATCATCGTCAGACGGCGCACGGCGGCCGAACTCGGTGATCCGGTCGGCGTCGACCCGGAGACCGACGAACTGGTCTTCTTCCCGCTGCTCTACTGGCCGATAACGCCCGGCCAGCCGCCCCTGTCGGCCCAGGCCGCGGCCAAGGTGAACGCGTATATGCGCAATGGCGGCACCATCCTGTTCGACACCCACGACAGGGCCGGCGGGGCGCAGCCGGATTTTTCGCGGCGCTCCGATGTCTTGAACAGGCTGGTCCGGCAGCTCGACATCCCGCCGCTGGTGCCGGTGGCGGCGGACCACGTGCTGACCCGGTCCTTTTACCTGATGCGGGCATTTCCGGGGCGCTGGACCGGCGGCACGGTGTGGGTCGAACGCACCGGCGAGCGCATCAACGACGGGGTGTCTTCGGTCATCGTCGGCGGCCACGACTGGGCCGCCGCCTGGGCCATGGATGAGTTTCAGCGGCCGCTTTTCGCCGTCGTCCCGGGGGGCGAACGGCAACGCGAGATGGCCTACCGCTTCGGCATCAACCTGGTGATGTATACGCTGACCGGGAACTACAAGGCCGACCAGGTGCACCTGCCGGCAATCCTGAAGAGGCTTACGCAATGAGCAACGGCCTCGGCTTCGCCCCGCTTCTCCCGTGGGCCACCATCGCCCTGCTCGGGGTCCCGGCGGCGGTGCTTCTCGCCGTCGCCGCCGTGCGCGGCGGGCGGGGCGTGGCCCTGCGCGCCGCCGCCCTGGCCGTCCTCGTGCTGGCTCTGATCAATCCGCGCGCCGTGCGCGAGACCCGCGAGCCACAGTCCGACGTCGCCGTGGTCGTGGTCGACCAGTCCGACAGCCAGGCGGTGGGCGCGCGCGGGGCGCAACGCGAAGCGGCGCTGGACGCCGTGCGCTCGGCGCTTTCGCGTTTCGACGATCTGGAGCTGAGGATCGTCCGCACGGGCGGCGCCAGCGCCGACGACGCCGAGCGCGGCACCCGCCTGTTCGCCGCCCTCACCCAGACCCTGGCCCAGGTCCCCCGCCAGCGCTTCGCCGGCGCCGTCCTGATCACCGACGGGCAGGTCCACGACGTTCCCGCCGGTCCGGCGGCGCTGCCGGCCGGGCCGCTGCACGTGCTGCTGACCGGGGCCCGCGGCGAGACGGACCGCCGCCTGGTCATCGAGAAGGCGCCCAGTTACGGCATCGTCGGCAAGGACGTCGGCGTCGCCTACCGCATCGAGGACCAGGACGCCGGCCAGGGGCCCGGGGTCAAGCGGAGGATGGCGCGGGTCAGCCTGCGCCGCGACGGAGTCGAGATGGAGTCCGCCCTTGTTCCCGTCGGCAAGAGCGAGCGGTTCTCGTTCGTCCTCGAGCACGCCGGCCCGACGGTCCTCGAGCTGGAGGTGGAGCCGGTCGCGGACGAGCTTTCGATCCTGAACAACCGGGCGGTGGTCAACATCAACGGCGTGCGCGACCGGCTCAGGGTCCTGCTGATCTCCGGGCAGCCCCATGCGGGCGAGCGCACGTGGCGCAACCTGCTCAAGTCGGACCCCTCGGTGGACCTGGTTCACTTCACCATCCTGCGGCCGCCGGAGAAGGACGACTTCACGCCGCTGAACGAGCTCGCCCTGATCGTCTTCCCGGTCCAGGAACTGTTCGAGATCAAGCTCAAGGAATTCGACCTCATCTTGTTCGACCGCTACGTGCTGCGCGACGTGGTGCCGCCGTCGTACTTGCGCAACATCGCGGAATACCTGCGCCACGGCGGCGCCATCCTGCTCGCCGTGGGGCCCGAATTCGCCGGCGTGCGCAGCCTTTTCCACAGCCCCCTGGGCGCGGTGATGCCGACCAAGCCGACGGGCCGGGTGCTGGAGCGGGGTTTCGTGCCGGCGCTCACCGATGTGGGGCGGCGCCATCCGGTGACCGCCGCCCTGGTCAACGGCAAGGCGGATACGCCGAAGTGGGGCCACTGGTTCCGGCAGGTGGAGGCGGTTCCCGGCACCGGCGTCGTGCTCATGCGGGGCCTCGACGAAAAACCGTTGCTCATCCTGGACCGGGTCGGGACGGGGCGCGTCGCCCAGTTGATGAGCGACCACATCTGGCTGTGGGCCCGCGGCTTCGAGGGCGGCGGCCCCCAGGCCGAGCTTCTGCGCCGGCTCGCCCACTGGCTGATGAAGGAGCCGGACCTGGAGGAGGAGGGCCTGCGCGGCCGCATCCGGGACGGACGCCTGATCATCGAACGGCGCAGCCTGAGCCCGGCCCGTCCGCAGGTGACGGTGAGCGCGCCGTCGGGGGCGACCCGGACGGTGGAGTTGCGGGCGGCCGGCGGCGGGCTCTCCAGGGCCGCGGTGGAGACCGGCGAAACCGGCCTGTACCGGCTTGACGACGGCACGCATACGGTTCTCGTGGCCTCCGGCGCGGTCAACCCGGTGGAGCTGTCGGACCTCAGGGCGACGGCGGAACGCCTGGCCCCCGTGGCCAAGGCGACCGGCGGCGGCGTCGCCTGGATCGCCGACGGCGTCCCCGACCTCCGGCGCACCCGGCCGGGCCGCACGACGTCGGGTCACGGCTGGATGGGCTTCACGCGCAACGGCTCGTACGTGGTCACCGGCGTGACCCAGGTGCCCCTGCTGCCGGGATTCCTGGTCCTCGTCCTCGTCGTCGGCGGCATGATGGCGGCGTGGTATCGCGAGGGCCGGTAATACCAGGGAGCGCGCGCCGGTGTGGAATCCGTCCCTGCTTTCTGCCAGCATGGGATGGTGTCCTTGTGGGGAATTGCGGGGGAACAAGGGCGTTCACATGGGAGGTACAGTCATGGGCAACGACCGGAATCCATCGACCAATCTTTACGTTCCCGCCATGGCGGGCCTGTACGACGGCCTTTCGGGGCTGGCCTACCCCTTCATTCGTTTCGTCACCGGCCTGTGGGCGATGCCCCACGGGGCGGGAAAGCTGTTCGGGTGGTTCGGCGGCAACATCGACCGCACCGCCGGCTTTTTCGCCAAGATCGGACTCGAGCCGGCCTTGCCGCTGGCCTACCTGACGGGCGGCACCGAGTTCTTCGGCGGCCTTCTGCTGGTGCTCGGCCTGTGGACCCGGCCGGCGGCGGCGGCGATGTTCGTCCTGATGTGCGTCGCCGCCTTCAAGGTCCACCTGATCAACGGGTTCTTCTGGAACAAGGGCGGCTACGAGTATCCGCTGATGTGGGCCTGTCTGTGCATCGCCATTTTCATCCGCGGCGGCGGGCGCCTGTCGCTGGACGCCAGGATCGGCCGGGAGTTCTGAGGCGGAGAGTCCGGCAAGGGAAATGTGTGACACCTTCGTCGCGCTGCCGCCGGTGACCGCCGACGGCTGCGTCATTTTCGGCAAGAACAGCGACCGGCCCCGGGGCGAGGCGCAGGCCGTCACCCGCTATCCGGGACGCCGCCACGATGCGGGCGCCAAGGTGCGCTGCACCTACATCGAGATCGCCCAGGCCCCGGTCACCTTCGCCGTCCTGCTCTCCCAACCCGACTGGATGTGGGGCGCCGAGATGGGGGCCAACGAGCACGGCGTCGTCATCGGCAACGAGGCGGTGTGGACGCGGGAAGACCTGGGGCCGCCGGCGCTGCTCGGCATGGACCTGGTGCGCCTGGGCCTGGAACGGGCGGAGTCTGCGCACCGGGCGCTGCACGTCATCACCGCCCTGCTGGAGGAACACGGCCAGGGCGGCGCCTGCGCCGAGAACGATCCCGGGTTCGCCTATCACAATTCCTTCCTCATCGCCGACCGGCGGGAAGCCTGGGTCCTGGAGACCGCCGCCGGGTTGTGGGCGGCGGAGCGGATCACGACGGGCGTGCGCAACATCTCGAACGCGCTTTCCATTCGCACGCGCGTCGATCTGGCCTCGGAAAACCTGGCCCAACGGGCGGCGGAAAAAGGGCTGTACGGGGGGACCGGCGCGTTCGATTTCGCCGCCGCGTTCGGCGGCGCCGGGGACGAACCGGCCCCCGGCTCGCGCGAAGCGTGGGGACGCCGGCTGATGAAGAACCCTCCCGGCCGCTTCACCCCCGAGACCATGATGGACATCCTGCGCCACCACGAGAGCGGCATCTGCATGCACGGAGAGGTGCAGACGACCGCCTCCATGGTGTCGCGCCTCGCGGGCGGGGACGGGGATGTTCACTGGATGACCGGCGCCCCCCATCCGTGCCGGAGCCCCTTCAAGCCGGTTCCGCTTGCGCGGTAAGCGGCGCGCCGGATGACGGCGGCCTCGTCGCCGGGTTCGGCGGGGCGCAGATCAAGGGTATCCACGCGGCCTTCCGCACCGGCGCGGGTCGCGGCGCCATGGGGCGTATTACCAGGGTTATCACCCGTCATAATATCATGTTACCATCATCGCGGCCGCTCAGACCAATCCGGAAATTCCGTTTGCGGTGAACCGGGTACGGCCAAATCAAAAAACGCGGGCACCCCCCGCAATAGAAACTGAGGAGGCACCGACATGAGAAAATTCTTCAACATCGCAGGCCGTTTCCTTGGGGTTCCGCTGATCCTCCTGGCGATGACCGCGGCCGCCGGCCTGGCGGCCGAGAAGGAAGTCACCATCGGCTATCAGCTGATCTACAACCCGTGGAAGGTCGCCATCGTCGACGGCAAGTTCGAGAAGGCGACGGGCTACAAGATCAACTGGCGCAAGTTCGATTCCGGCGCCAAGGTGATCAACGCCATGGCCTCGGGCGACGTGCATCTTGCCCTGGCCGGCTCAAGCCCGATCGCCGCCGGCGTCAGCCGCGGCCTCGACATCGAGCTGATCTGGATCGTCGAGGACATTGCCTCGGCCGAGGCCCTGGTGGTACGCAACGGTTCGGGCATCGTCTCGCCCCAGGACCTGAAGGGCAAGAAACTGGGTGTGCCGTTTGTTTCCACCACCCACTTCCACACCTTGTTCGCGCTCGAGCAGTTCGGCATCGACCCGAAGGATGTGAAGGTCCTCAACATGCAGCCCAACGCCATCGCCGCGGCGTGGGCGCGTGGCGACATCGACGCCGCCTTCGTCTGGGATCCGGCGCTCGGCAGGATCAAGAAGACCGGCAAGGTCCTGATCACCTCGGGCCAACTGTGCAAGTGGGGCAAGTGCACCTTCGACGGCATGGTCGCCAACAAGACCTGGGCCAAGAAACATCCCGATTTCATGGCCGGGTTCATCAAGACCATCGCCGCCGCCGACGAAGCCTACCGCGGCAACAAGGCGGCGTGGACAGCGGACTCGGCGCCGGTCAAGAAGATCGTCAAACTGATCGGCGGCAATCCCAAGGACGTGCCCGGCGTGCTCGCCCTCTATGGGTTCCCGACCATTCAGGAGCAGGCGGGCAGCGCCTGGCTCGGCGGCGGCAAGGACGGCGGCGCCGCGCGGGCGCTGTACTTCACGTCCAAGTTCCTCAAGGAACAGAAGAAGATACCCGGCCTGCTGCCCGACTACGGCGCCACCGTCAACGTGAAATGGGTTAACCAAGCCCTGGGCAAGTAAGGCGAACCCGTGGTCCGGCCCGAACCGTTCGGGCCGGACCTTTCTTTTTTTGACCTGTCACGAATCCCGCGGCCGGACGGCGGCGGGAGCCAGGTGCACGGGGGGGCAAGCGGTGGCGCGACTGCAGGTTCAAAACATTACGGTCATCTATCCGATGGGCGGGGGCGCGGGGGTCCACGCCCTGGAGGACGTGTCGATCACCGTAAACGACGGTGATTTCGTCGTCGCGCTGGGCGCATCGGGGTGCGGCAAGACGACCCTGCTTAACCTGATGGCCGGCTTCATCCAGCCCACCCGGGGACAGGTCCTGTTGGACGGCCGCGAGATCACGGGGCCGGGCGCCGACCGCGGCGTCGTGTTCCAGAAGCACGCGCTGCTGCCCTGGCTCAAGGTGTTCGAGAACGTGACCTTCGGGCTGCGCCTCCAGGGCGTGCCCAAGGAGCAACGCATCGAGGTCGCCAGCCGGAACCTGAAGCTCGTCGGCCTGGAGGAATTCGCCGACCACCACATCTACGAGCTTTCGGGCGGCATGCAGCAGCGTGTCGGGCTGGCGCGGGCGCTGACCAGCGATCCCGATGCGCTGTTGATGGACGAGCCGCTGGGGGCGCTCGATGCCCTGACCCGGGAAACCATGCAGGAACTGATCCTCGACGTCTGGCGGGAGACACGCAAGATGGTGTTCTTCATCACCCACAGCGTCGAGGAGGCGCTGTTCATGGCGACCCGACTGATCGTCATGTCGCCCAGGCCGGGACGGATCACCCATCAGTACGATCTGGACTTCTGTCACCGCTTCTTCCAGTCCCGCGACGCGCGGGCGATCAAGTCCAGTGCCGATTTCATCGATATGCGGGAAAAGGTTCTGAACATCATTTACGGCGACGAAATCGCCGAAGGGGCGCGTCATGACTGAAAGAGTCTTGTCTCTCAAGGACACCATCCTCGGTGTGTTCTCCGCCGGGCCGGCCAGGCCCGGAGACGCGTACGGCGCGCCGGGCCAGGGGGACAGCACGGCGATCAGCGTGGTCACGACCGTCACCCTCATCGCGCTGTGGTGGGTGTCGACGCACATGGGATGGATCAAGCCCCTGTTCCTGCCCACGCCGGAGGCGGTGCTTGGAAAGTTCATCGATATCTCGCGCGAGGAATTTTCCGGCGCGACCCTTTGGCAGCACACCATGGCGAGCCTGTTCCGGGTGTTCAGCGCCTTCTTCCTGGCCTGCGCGACGGCCATTCCCATCGGCATCGCCATGGGGGTGAACCGGGTGTTCCGCGGAATCTTCGATCCGCCGATCGAGTTCTACCGCCCCATCCCGCCGCTCGGCTATCTGCCGCTGACCATCATCTGGCTGGGCATCGAGGACACACAGAAGATCGTCCTCATCTTCCTTGCCATCTTCGCGCCCATGGCGCTGAACGCGCGGGCCGGGGTGCGTTCGGTCTCGATAGAGCAGATCCACGCCGCCTATTCCCTGGGCGCCAGCCGCGCCCAGGTGATCTGGCATGTGGTGCTGAAGGGCGCCATGCCCGAGATTCTCACCGGCATGCGCATCGGCATCGGCTTCGGCTGGACGACCCTGGTCGCCGCCGAGATGGTGGCCGCCGAGGCCGGGCTCGGCCACATGGTGCTGAGCGCCGCGGAGTTCCTGGTCACCGACGTGGTGATCATGGGGATCGTCGTCATCGGCGGCCTCGCCTACCTTTTCGACCTTCTCATGCGCTATCTGGAGCACACGCTGATCCCGTGGAAGGGCAAGGTGTAGGCGGGCAGCAGTTTTTCCGGCGCCCGACGGCGCCGGATGCCGTCGCGCCGCGGCGCCTAAAAACCGGTGAGGGAGCGGTGGATGAGGATGCTGGCGATGGAAAGGGCGTAGATCAGCACGCCCAGGAAAACGAAAAACAGGAAGTTGGCGACGGTACGCATCGGATATTTCGTCCGTTCCTGGGTCCGGCGCCGGGCGCCGCGCCTTTCGACCCCACCGATGATGGTGAGAAAATAGCGCCGGCCGAACGCCGGCAGGCTGAAGCGGACGTTGATGGGGGGATGGCGCAGCGACGGATCGCACACCGCCTGGTGGATGGCGTCTCTCTGCTCCGCGGTCAGGGTGTCAATGACCCAGGCCGGCAGGCGCGCGAACAGGGAGTCCGCCTGCAGGGCATACCCAAGGGCATCCATGGTGTCGCGGTTGGCCACTCTGTCCTCCCGGCGGACCGCCTGCCCGCACGGTTCGAAGACTACGCCACAGTGCAACTTTTAAGGAACCAAAGGTTAGCAATCCCTTAACCGGGAGGGATATTTCCGGGCGGCGCGGCGCATGACCGTGCCCTGGCGCCCGCCGGCCAGGATTTCCCTTAAACCGCCGGCGCGGATACACTGGGGTCCGGCCCGGCGCGGCGG
>JBHHXI010000063.1:0-17256 GCA_046756945.1 Rhodospirillales bacterium | reverse complement strand
GGCCTTGGCGTCGGCCAGCAGGCGGTCCCGGTTCATGGTGATGCCGTCGTCGGCGCCCAGGTACAGGAGATCCCTGGCCTCGGGCGCCGACCTGGCCATCGTGGCCGTGCCCACGGTCTCGAAGACCTTGATGACGGGGGGCATGAAACCGCGCGGGCGCAGGGGACTGGCGGACCAGCGCAGGAGCATCTCCTTGCAGCCGCCCCAGCCGGGAACGACGCCGACGCCCGTCTCCACCAGGCCGACGTAGAACTCGGCATGGGCCTGCACGGCGTCGCAGTGGAGCAGGATTTCGCACCCCCCGCCCAGCGCCATCCCGGCCGGCGCGCCGACCACCGGGAAGGGGGCGTACTTGAGGGCCTTGTACGCCTCCTGCCCCTGGACCAGCATGTCCTCGATCATCGGCCAGGCGGCGAGGTTGGCGGCGAACAGCATCAGTCCCAGGTTGGCGCCGGCCGAAAAATTGCTGCCCTCGTTGTAGATGACCAGGGCCTGGTAGCCGTCGGCCACGATGTCGACGGCCTTGCCGACCATGGCCAGGGTGCCCAGGTCGAGCGCGTTCATCTTGGTGTGGAACTCCAGGCAGACGACGCCGTCGCCGATGTCCCACAGGCTGGCCGAGGCGTTCCGCGCCAGGGGCTCGCTGCGCAGTTTCACGTCGGACAGCAAAAGCACGCCGGTGGCGCGCCGCACGTCGGCGTACCCGCCGTCGAGGGCCAGGTGCTGGGGTCGGCCCTCATGGGTGCGGTAGAACGTGCCGGCGCCCACCGTTTTCAGCAGATCGGGCACCGGCAGGCCGTCGGATTTCAGCTTTTCGGCGAACCACGCGGGTCCCAGCCGGTCGATGAGCTGGAAGGGACCGGACTTCCAGTTGAAGCCGAGGCGCATGGCCTCGTCGACGGCGACGATGTCGCCGGCGATCTCGGGCACCAGATGGGCGGCGTAGCTGAGGGTCCGGGCCATGACCCGCCAGGCGTAGCGTCCACCCTTGTCGGGGTGTTCCATCAGGGCGCGCAGGCCGCCATCCGTGGACGCCTCGATGCTGTCCAGCCTGGGCTTCCGGGCCGGGTGGTAGGCGCCGGTGTCGAGGTCGATGGCCTCCTTGACCCTTTTGCCCGAAGACCTGTCGAGCCGGTAGAAGCCGCCCTTGCCCTTGCGCCCCGTGTAGCCGTCGGCGATCATTTTCCCGATCAGCTCCGGTTCCCGGCGGACGGCGTGGAAGGCGTCCGTCTCGGGCAACGCGCCGGCCATGCTGTCCAGCACGTGGGGCATGAGGTCCAGCCCGACCAGATCGAGCAGGCCGAAGACGCCGGTCCTGGGAATGCCCATCGGCCGGCCGCAGACCGCGTCCGCCTCCTCGACCGTCAGGCCGGTCTCCATGGCCTCCAGCATGCCGCATTGCAGCCAGTAGATGCCGATGCGGTTGGCGATGAAGCCCGGCGTGTCCTTGCAGTCCACCACGCCCTTGCCCAGCGTCACGTCGGCGAACCGGCGGACGGCCTCAAGCGCGTCGGCGCGGGTCTTTTCCCCCGCCACCATTTCCAGCAGGCGCATGTAGCGCGGCGGATTGAAGAAGTGGGTGACCAGGAAATCGCGGGCGAAGCCGCCGGGCATGCCCTCGCACAGCACGGCGAGGGGGAGCGTCGAGGTGTTGGACGAAACGATGGAGCCCGGCTTGCGCACCCCGTCGATCTTCCCATAGATCGCGTGCTTGGCGTCCTGCCTCTCGGTCACCGCCTCGATGATCCAGTCGCAATCGGCGAGGAGGCCCAGGTGGTCCTCGATATTGCCGGTGGTGATCAGTTTGGCGTTGCGCTTGTGCATGAAGGCCGCCGGGTCGGCCGTGAGCAGTTTCCCGACCGCGTTCTCGGTGATGGCGTTGCGGTTCTCCGCCCCCTCGGGGACGATGTCGAGCAGGACCACCGGCACGCCGGCATTGGTGATGTGGGCGGCGATGCCGGCGCCCATGACGCCGGCGCCGAGGACGCCGACTTTCTTGATCTCCGCCATCTAAACGGCTTCCAGGATGGTGGCGATGCCCTGGCCGCCGCCGATGCACTGGGTGGCCAGCGCATAGGTGCCGCCTTCGCGCTTCAACAGCTGGGCCGCCTTGCCGGTGATGCGGGCGCCGGTGGCGCCCAGGGGATGGCCGAGGGCGATGGCGCCGCCGTCCACGTTTACCGTGTCGGCGTCCAGGCCCAGGTCCCGGATGCAGGCCAGGGACTGGGACGCGAAGGCCTCGTTGAGTTCGACGATGTCGATGTCGGCGGCGCCAAGGCCGGCCCGCCGCAGGGCCTTCTTGGTCGCCGCCACGGGCCCGATGCCCATGATCTCGGGCGCGCAGCCGGCGACGGCGATGCTCTTGACGCGGGCCAGGGGCTCGAGCCCGTGCTTTTCGGCGTATTCCTCGCTGCACACCAGGGTCGCCGAGGCCCCGTCGCTCAACGGCGAAGACGTGCCCGCCGTCACCGTGCCCTTTTCGTCGAAGGCGGGTTTAAGCCCGGCCAGGGCGTCCAGGGTGGTATCGGGGCGGATGCAGCCGTCCCGGTCCACGGTGACTCCGTTATGGACGATGGGGACGATCTCGTCGCTCAGCTTTCCCCCGGCCTGGGCGGCCGCCGCCTTGGTCTGGCTGGCCAGGGCGAATTCTTCCTGCTGCCGGCGCGGGATCTGGTATTTGCCGGCCACGTTCTCGGCGGTCTCGCCCATGGACATGTAGGCCTCGGGGTGGGATTCGTACAATCCCGGATGGGGCAGGGGGTTGAAGCCCATGATCGGGACCCGGGTCATGGATTCGACGCCGGCGCAGATGAAGACGTCGCCGGCGTTCATGCGCATGGCGCCGGCGGCCATGTGGATGGCCTGCATGGACGAGCCGCAGAATTGGTTGACCGTGACGCCGGCGACCGACAGGGGCAACGCCGCCAAAAACCCGATCAGGCGCGCCATGTTCAGTCCCTGCTCGCCCTCGGGGAAGGCGCAGCCGACGATCAGGTCCTCGATGTCGTCCGCATTGACGCCGGTCCTTTCGATCAGCCCCTTGATCACCTGCGCCGCAAGCTCGTCGGGCCGGACCCTGGTCAGTTCGCCCTTGTTGGCGGGTGTGAACGGGGAGCGGGCGTACCCGGCGATGACCACGTTTTCCATGTGCTGCAGCTCCGCCATCAGGTCTTTTGTTCACTCAGGTGTTCGCCCGGGGCTTCGGCGGCGGCCGCCCTGGCAATTTCCTCGGCGATCAGCTCCTTCTTCGACAGCTTGCCGATCAGGGTCTTGGGCAGGGTGTCGCGGAACTCGATCTGCCGGGGCATCTCGAAGGGCGCCAGCTTGTCCCTGAGGAAGTGGCGCAGCTCCGCCGCGGTGATGCTTTCCCCGGGGCGCAGCTTGACGAAGGCCTTGACGATCTCGCCCCGGTGTTCGTCCGGGACGCCGCACACGGTGACTTCCTCGACCGCGGAATGGAGGTAGATCGCCTCCTCGACCATGCGCGGATAGACGTTGAACCCGCCCGCCAGGATCAGCTCCTTGATGCGGTCGATGATGTAAAGGTAGCCATCGTCGTCCAGGTAGCCGACGTCGCCGGTATGCAGGCGCCCGCCGCGCAGGGCGTCCAGGGTCTCCTGGGCGCGGTTCGCATAGCCGTGCATGACCTGGGGGCCGGTGATGCAGATTTCGCCGCGCTCGCCCGCCTCCAGCAGCCGGTCCGGATCGTCGAGGGCGACGATCTCGATCACCGTGCCCGGCACGGGCAGGCCGGCCGAGCCCGGCTTTTTGACGCCGCGCAGCGGACTGACGGTGCACACCGGTCCCGCCTCGCTGAGGCCGTAGCCCTCGACCAGCGTGCAGCCGGTCAGGGTCTCGAAGGTGCGCTGTACGCCTTCGGGCAGCGGCGCCCCGCCGCAGATGCAATAGGCGAGGCTGGAGAGGTCGTATTTGGCCAGGTCGCGGTGGGTGTTGAGGGCCGAAAACACGGTCGGCACGCCAATGAAGATCGTCGGCTGCTCGCGGTCGATGGTCTGCAGCACCTCGATCGGCTTGAAGTGGGGCAGCAGGATCAGCTCCCAGCCGAAGCGCAGGCACAGGTTCATCACCGCCGTCATGCCGAAGGCGTGGAACAGGGGCAGCACGCCCAGCATCTTCTCCTCGCCGGGCTTGGTGTCGGGGCCCCACATCCCCACCTGCACCGCGTTGGCGTACAGGTTCGCGTGGGTCAGCATGGCGCCCTTGGGCAGGCCGGTGGTGCCGCCGGTGTACTGGAGCACGGCGATGTCGCGGGCCGGATCGACGACCACCGGATCGACGGCCCCGTCGTTGTCGATCAGACGCTCATAGAGGACGTGGCGGTCGTCATCGGGAACGGTGGCCATCTCCCGGCGCCGCAGGATGGCGAACAGCGCTTTCTTCGCAAACGGCAGGATGCCGCTCATGGAGCACACCACGATGCGCTCCAGCGCGCCGTCATCAAGCCGGCCCGCCACCTTCGCGTACAACGCCTTCATCTTCAGGGTCACCAGGATGCACATGCCCGAATCGCGGATCTGCCGCTCGATCTCGCGCTCCGCGTAGAGCGGGTTGACGTTGACCACCGTGCCGCCGGCCTTGAGCACGGCGTAGAAGCAGATCACGGCGTACGGGCAGTTGGGCAGCATCAGCCCGACCTTGATCCCCTTGTGAACGCCCAGCGCCTGGAAGCCCTTCGCCGCGCGGGCGACGAGGTCGCCGACCTCGGCGTAGGTCGTGCGTTTGCCGTGAAAGCTGACGCACGGGTTCCCGGGATAGGCGGCGATGGCGTCGTCGAGCAGGGCGGTGAGCGGCTTGGGCGGGATCGTCGTCCGCCACGCCACGCCTTCCGGGTAGACCTTCTCCCAGGGATGCCGGCGCACCTCGGGCTCGGGCGCCGGGGGGCGCCGCAACGGGGCGAGCAGACCCCGGACGGCGCGGGCGAACCTATCGACAAACGGCATCTGCATGGCTCGGTCTGCTTCTCCGCCCCTGCCCCGGTGGAATTATTATGTGTTTGAAGCGGCCTCCGCCGAGTGAAGGGCGACAGGGCCGGAAATGCTCATTCGCCTGCCCCGGGCACCCGCGGCAGGCTCCGAACTCCATTATATCGCCTTCCGCTTTCCCATCAAACCGCTTGATTCCAACCTTCCGGATAGGGTGGAGGAGCCTTCGGGCGCCCGCGGCGCGGCGGTATTGCCGGCGAAGGATCTGGCATCGGAAAAATCACCATTCTTGATATATTAGCAAAAACAAGTGTACCTTGTTTCAATCTTAATGTTCGGATGTCTTCGTCGCCGGCGCGACACGGTGTTTTCGGCGGGAACAAAAAAGGCTCCGACGGTTTAACGGGAGGTAACAATATGCGTAAGCTGAAAGCACTCATTGTGGGGCTCGCCGCCGTGGCATTTTCGGCGGCGATTTTTGCGGCGCCACATCCGGCCCAAGCCAAGAAAATCAAGATACGGGTTCAGTCGGTCATTCCGTCCAAGGCGGACGAAGTCAAGATGTTGAATGACTTCGGCGCGAACGTAAGTGCGCTGACCAACGGTGACGTCACCCTTGAGGTGCTGCCCGTGGGCGCGGTCGTCGGCGTAAAGGAAACCCTCGAGGCCGTCGACAAGGGCCTCGTCGAGGCCGGCTTCGCATGGACACACTATTGGTCCGGCTATCATCCCGCGGCCATGCTCTTCGGGTCACCGACCGCCGGTTCGGGGCTTGGCATCGACAACATCGCCTGGATCTCATGGTACATGTATGGCGGCGGCAAGCCGCTTTACAATCAGCTGTGGAAAGAGATGGGCATGAACGTCCACGGCCTGATACTGCAGCCCGTCGGCCCCGAGGCGCTCGGGTGGTTCAAGGAGCCGATCAAAAGCATGGCGGACTTTCGCAAGTTGCGTTTCCGCACGCCGCCGGGCATTCCCGGCCAGACCTACAAGGACATCGGCGTCGCCGCGGTCGCCATGGGCGGCGCGGAAATCCTGCCGGCGCTCGAGAAAGGCGTGATCGATGCCGCCGAATGGTGCTGTCCGAAGCCGGACATGGTGTACGGCTTCCAGAGGGTGTTGAAGCACTATTATCTCCAGGGCCTGCACCAGGTCGTGGTGAACGCCGATATCTATATCAACGGCGATGTGTGGAAGAGTTTGACGCCGAATCAGCGAACGGCCATGGAAGTCGCCGCGGACGCCTCTTTGATGCGGTCGCTCGCCTACCGGATCTACGAAAACGGCAAGGCGTTGAAGGCGCTCACGGAAAATCACGGCGTCATCCTTCACGATACGCCCGAAGACTACTTCCCGATTTACATGAACGCGGTCTTGAAAAGCATGGAAAAGTACAAAAAGGAAAACGCCTTCTTCAAGAAGGTGTGGGAATCACAAAAGGCCTTTGCCGACCTTGCTGTTCCGTTCTGGGCCGGCGCTCAAACGACGAATGCCAAGCTCGGCATGGCCTACGCCAATCAGGTCAAGAAAAAGAAATAGGAACCGTAGTCCATCGACAACGCCTGACTTGGAAGAAGCGGGCCACCCGGCCCGCTTCTTTTCTCCTGGGGGAAAGTCGATTGGTTGTCTTCCGTTGGCCCGCGTGGCTCGGCGGATGAACGATTGGAAGCGCCTTCGCTGCCGTCGATGGGCAGGGACATGACGATGTCAGATACGCCAGAGTTTTCCGACGAACTGATTGCCGAACGCCGGCCGGACAAACCGGGCGCGATGCCGGACGATATGCCCCGTTGGATGGCGCGCACGATCATCTGGATCGACACGTTCAGTCTGTGGGTTGGACGTACCGTGTGCTGGCTTACCATTCCCCTGTTCGGCGCGATGGTATACGAGATCACGGCGCGCTATGTGTTCGTGGCGCCGACCATGTGGGCCTTTGATATCAGCCGCATGCTGTACGGCGCCTTGTTCATGCTCGGCGCCGGCTACGCGCTGTCCAAGGGCGTCCATATCCGGGCCGACTTCATCTACCGGAACTGGTCCCAGAAAACCCAGGGGATCATCGACGCCACGCTTTACGTTGTTTTTTATTTCCCCGGCCTTTTGGTTTTCCTCTGGATGGCGACGGATTTCGCCTATCTGTCCTGGTTCAGGGGCGAACGCGGAATGGATACCGCGTGGATGCCCTATATGGGCCCCATTAAGACGGTTCTTCCCGTGGGTATCGTTCTTTTATTGATTCAGGGAATCTCGGAACTATTGAAAAGTTATTATGCCGCGACCAGGGGGAGGTGGCCCAAATAATGACCCCTGAAGTACTCGGATTCGTAATGATTACCGTTATGTTGTTTGCCATTTTTGTCGGCTTTCCCATTTCGTTCACCTTGATATTCTTGGGGTTTGTTTTCGGGTATATCGGCTTCGGCAAAGTCGTTTTCTATCTCATGACATTCCAGTTCTCGTCCGTGATGCTCGAGCAGACGCTCGCGGCGGTGCCGTTGTTCGTCTTCATGGGCATTCTCATGGAACAGGCCGGGCTCATGGAACGGCTGTTCCGCGCCGTCCAGCTGATGCTGTCCCGCCTCAACGGCGCCCTTTTCCTGGCCGTTCTCTTCGTTTCCACGATTTTCGCCGCCGCCACCGGGATCGTCGGCGCCTCGGTGACCATCCTTGGCATCATGGCGGCGAAGACGATGAACCGGTCCCACTACGATGTCCGTCTGGCGGCGGGCACGATCACGGCCGGGGGGACCCTCGGCATTTTGATTCCGCCGAGCATCATGCTGGTTGTCATGGGGCCCGTCCTGGAGGTTCCCGTCACCGACCTCTTCGCGGCCGCCATCATTCCGGGAATCATGCTGGCGTCCATTTACGCCGCCTATACGACGATTCGCTGCTGGTTGAACCCGGCGCTCGGTCCGGCGCTTCTGGTGGAGGACCGCGCCGCAAGCATGGGGGGGGTGCTCGTCGAGTTTTTCATGGGACTGGTGCCGCCGGCGGCGCTCGTGTTTTCCGCGCTTGGCAGCATCCTGTTCGGTCTTGCCACGCCGACCGAAGGCGCCGGCGCCGGCGCCTTCGGCGCCTTGATGCTGACACTCGCCTATCGGCGATTGACCTGGCGAAAGCTCTTCGACGCCCTGATCAAGACCCTCGAGATCTCGGCCCTGATCCTTTTTCTCGTGGCCGCGTCGAACTTTTTCGGGGCGGTGTTCTCACGGCTTGGTACGCCGACGATGATCACGGAGTACCTGCTCGATCTCGAGCTTCATCGCATGGTCATCCTGTTTATCATCATGGCCCTCATTTTCGTGCTCGGGTGGCCGCTTGAATGGGTTCCGATCGTCCTCATCATCGTGCCGATCATTTTGCCGCTGGTCGACAAATTGGGATTCAATCTGACCTGGTTCGGCATCCTGGTCGCCGTCAACCTGCAGACCGCGTGGTTGTCCCCGCCGGTGGCGCTGTCGGCATACTTCCTGAAGGGTGTTGTTCCGGAATGGGATTTGAAGGATATCTACCTTGGCATGATGCAGTTCATGGTCTTGCAGGTGTTGGGGCTTGCCGCGATCATGCTGTTCCCCCAGATTGCCTTGTGGTTGCCGACATTCATATACGGGAAGTAAACGGCTTGCCGAACCCGAACCCGATATTCCGCCGCCCCGAAAGCGGGTAGTCGAGCATGGCGAACATTGGCTTCATCGGACTTGGACAGATGGGCGGCGCCATGAGCCGCAATCTGGTCAAGGCCGGTCACCATGTCACGGTGTTCGACCTCGATGCGGACGCGGTGACGGCGTTGGTCGATGCCGGCGCCAGGCCCGCAACGTGCGGCCGCGACGCCGCCCGTGGCGCCGAGTTCGTCTTCACCATGCTGACCGTCGGGCAGATTGTCGAAGACGCGGTCTTCGGGCGCGACGGGATCGCCGATGGCATTTCGCCGGATGCCCTCTATATCGACATGAGCACGATCCTTCCCGAGGATACCCGCCGGATCGGCGGGCGGCTCGCCGAACGGGGCGTCGCCATGATCGACGCGCCGGTCGGACGGACATCGGCCCACGCCGCGGCGGGCACCTCGACGTTCATGGTCGGCGGCGACGATGCGCACATCGCGCGGGCGCGGCCCCTCCTTGAATGCCTTGGCGAGAGCATCACCAAGTGCGGGCCGCTCGGCGCCGGGTCGACGGTGAAGCTGGTCAACAACTACATCTCGGCGGTCGTCAACCTGGCGACGGCGGAAGGTCTGGCGCTGGGGCTGGCGGCGGGCATCGACGCCGGAACCATCGTCGACGTCATCTCGCAGACGCCCGCCGGACTCGGGCACATCACGACGACGTGGCCCGACAAGGCCCTGAAGGACGACCCGGCGCCGGCGTTCATGCTCGACCTCGCCCACAAGGACCTCGGCCTCGCCCTCGACGCCGCGGCGGCGCTCCGGGTCCCGGTGATGACCGGCGCCGCCGCGCGCCAGATCTACACCGTGGCCCAGTCGCAAGGACATGGGCGCGAGGACTGGACCACCGGGATCTTCCGTACCATCCGCGCCCTGTCCGGGCAGGGGGGGCGCTGAGCCTTCAGGCCGGCCCCGCCGCCGTCGCATGCCGGCCGTCCTTGCCCGGGCGGGACTCCCGGTGCGCCGGGGAAACGCGCCCCCACATGCGTCCGTTCGGGCAGTCCAGCAGCAGGGCCAGGGCGGGAAGGACCTCTTCCGCCTTGTGGGACAGGACCAGGTCGCCGGGCGCCACGGACTGGGCCGGAGTATCGAGGGAAACGACGACGATGTCGGCGCCTGCCCGGCGCGCTCTCGAGATCAGTTCGAGGGCCGAAGAGACCGCCATCTGCGAGCCGACGACGATCATGACGCCGCAGTCGGCGACGGCCTGTTCGGCCTCCCGCCAGGCTGCCGGCGGGATGTTTTCGCCCATGGAGATGACCGCGGGTTTGAGGTAGCCGGAGCATTCCGAGCAATGCAGATCGTAGCGCCGCCACATGCCGGGCGGCGGCCAGCCTCCCGTCCATCCGCAGCTCAGGCATTTCACGCGGGCGATTTCGCCGTGCAGGGCGATCACCGAACGGGCGCCGGCGGCCTGGTGCAGGCCGTCGACGTTTTGGGTGATGGTGGCCGACAGCCAGCCGTGGCGCTCCATGTCGGCGAGGGCGCGGTGACCCGGATTGGGGCGCGCCTGGTCCACCGCCTTGCGGAAGCTGTCGCAGGCGTTCCAGTATTCGCGCCGGCAGGGGGCGGACGCCAGGAAGCGCTCGAAGGAATAGGCGCTGGCCGGAAAGTCGGGGCGCAGCCAGCTTCCGGAAATGTAGTCGGGAATGCCCGAGGCGGTGCTGATTCCGGCGCCCGTCAGCGCCACCACCGGCCTGCCCCGCGCCTGGGCCCGCCTGATGTGCCCGGCCGCCGCCCACAGGCCCGGGTCGAGGACCAGGAGGCCGTTGGCCCGCGCCACGAGTCCGATCATCACCCAGACGGCGAGGATGAAGGGCACCAGAAGGGGCGGCGCCACCGCCGCCAACGGGCCCGCCAGCCACAGGACCCAGACCGCCGCGCCGAGGCCGGCGGCGGCCAGACCCGCCCACGCGCCGGCGGCGGACCCGGCGAAGAACACCGCGTGCACGCCGAACGCGGCCGGCGCGACGGTGAACCCCCAAAGTCCCACCAGTCCCACCGCCGCGCCGTCCGTCGCCCATCCGGAGATCAGGGCCGTGGCGCCGCTGAGAACGGCCACTTGCACGGTGGCGATCGGCGATTTCGTCGCCATGGCGCCGCCGATGAGCAGAATGGCGGCTGCCATGCCGGCGTCGCCGAAGGGCAGCGCCGGCGGACCGTGCCAAAAGGCCTCCCCGAAGACCCCATAGACCGACGCGACAAGATAGGCCGTCGCCATGGCCGGCGCCGAGAGCACCGGCAGGCGCGCCTTGTCCAGAACCGGGCGAAAAAGCTGCTCCAGCCCGATGCAGCCGGCCAGGGCGAGCGCGAGAATGCCGGCGTCACCGCTGGCCGACGCGCCGCCCCACAGGATGCCCACGATCGCCGGGTTGGGAACGGACAGGCCGGCTTCCCACTGGGCCCGGTTCAGGGTGCCCTGAAGGCGCCCGGCGACGGTTCCCGCCAGGGCGCCGGCGAGGGCGCCGAGCGCGCTCGCCGGAACCAGCACGGCGATGCCGGCGAGCACCAGGACACCGGCGATGGGCCTCTCGGCGAACGCCACCTGGGCCAGACCGCGCAGGACGACCTGGAACCAGCATTTAAAATGCGAAATCATGGTGACGCAGGCGTTGGGGAATCGCGTCGCGCAGGAAGATGTCGCGCCAGGTCTCCCGGCGGCGGATGACTTCCGGCCCCTCGGGGCCGAGAAGCACCGTCGCCGGCCTGGGCTGAATGAACTGCATGGACTGGGTCTGACAGTAGGCCCCGACGTTGGAGATGACGACCGGTTCGCCGACGCGGGTCGGCGGAAGCAGGGCGCGTTCGCGCAGAACGTCGATCTGCATGCACAGGGGACCGTAGATATTGACCGGCTCCATGGACTCATCGGTCCGGCCGTCGTCCGCGGGCCGGCTGCCGTCGTCCCGGGGCCGGCTGTCGACCTTGTGATCGTACCAATAGGCGGTGGGGACAAGGTTGACCCCGGCGTCGACGACCAAGGCCTTGCCCTGGCCGGGTATGTCCTTTTTCGCGATCACGGTACAAGCCAGTTGCACCGCCGAATCGACCAGGGCCCGGCCCGGCTCCAGCATCAGGATGGGACGGCCGCCGAACAGCTCCTTCGCCCGGCTGACGCGGCTGCAGATGGCCTCGGCAAAGGGGAACAGGATGTCCCCTTTCAGGCTGGTGCCGCCGGGCACGTCGTACACCGGCTTCAGCCGGTTGGTCGACGGGTATCCGCCGCCGAAATTGACCGTGGTCGGCGCCAGGCCCAGCTCGCGGGCACGCTTGGCGGCGTCGATCAGGACGTCCGCCGCCTTGGCGTACACGTCATGGAACAGGAGAAAGGTTCCGCTGTGGTTGTGCAGCAGTTCGAGCGCCAGATTGGGATCGCCGGCGATCTGTTCGAGCGCCCGCTGGCTGTCGCCGTTTTCATCGTTGAACCCGAACTTGGTCCACGGCGCCGGGCCGTGGCGGAAGTTGATGCGGATTCCCATGCGCGCCGGCCGGCCCAGGGTGGCCGCGACCTGGGCGACGGCGGCCAGGTCGTCGAACCCGTCGACGTTCACGATCGCGCCTTCGCCGAGGGCGGTCTCAAGCTCATTGCGCGTCTTGTAGGGCCCGTTGAAGATGATTTCGTTGGCCGGGACGCCAAGGGCGCGGGCGAGGGAATATTCCATGCCCGAGACCACCTCGGCCCAGGCCCCTTCCTCGTGCAGGATGGCGCACACGGCGGGCAGGTAGTTGGTCTTGTACGAATAGGCGACGCGGGTGTCGATGCTGGCCTCGGTGAAGCAGGCGCAAAATCCCCGGTACAGCGAGCGCAGGGTGCTTTCCGAGACGATGAAAAGCGGCGATCCGAACCGGTCGAGCAGGTCCGCCGTTTCATAGTCTTCATCGAATTCGGTGCCGGGCAGGATGTCCGCGGCCAGGTGCTTGCTGACCGCGGTAAACGTCAGGGGCTCGATCAGGGGCGCCTGGTAGGGTCTCCGGTCAGCCATGACGCAGGCATCCCTTCTTGGCGATCGCGGCGAAATCGCGGGCGCCGACCGGCAGCTCCTCACAGCCGCGCATGAAGACCATCTCGGACGCGGCGGACGGCGGCGGGCACGGCCGGTCCAGGGCAAGGCAGACGGCGCGCAGGGGATGGTTGAGGCCAAGCGCGGCGGAAAAGGAAATCCACGCCGTGAACCGGGGGTTTACCTCGATCAGGTAAAACCGTTCCCGCGTTTCGTCGCGGATGAATTCCCCTTCCGTGGGCCCGCACCAGCCCAGATGCCCGAGAAAGTCCGCGAAAGCCGCCTCCAGCCCGGGTTGCGGCGTATTGACGGCGCCCCAGGTGCTGCCGCGGTCGCACTTGAGCAGCTTTTTCACGGTCAGCATGGCGCCCGGCTCGTGGTCCCGGCCGCACACCGCGGCGACGGCGAAATCGTCGCCGGTGATAAGGGGCTGCACCAGCGCTTCCTCACAGCCCTTCTCGCGCAACTGGAACCACGCCGCTTTCGCCTCCCCGGCGTCATGGACGGCGATGCAATGGGACACCGGTCCCTTGACGGCGACGGGCAGGCCCAGGCTGTGGACGGCGCGCTCGACGTCTTCTTCCGAGCGCACCCGGCGGGCTTCCGGAATCTCGAATCCACCCCAGTCACGGCGCATGTCGCCGGCGAAAAGATTGGGCTTCGCCCTCCCGTCGAGGGCTTCGCGCGACGGCAGGAGGGTGCGTACGCCGAGCTTCTCGAGGTCCGGCCGGATGTGCAAGAACCGTGGGAGTTCCCCGTCCAGGCAGGGCAGGATCACGTCGAACGGCGCGTCCCGATGGATGGCGCGCAAGCGGTCGAGCAGGGCGCCGGCGTCGTCTTCCTGGGGCAGGCGGAAGATGGCGTCGAAAACGTCGCCCCGGTACAGGCCGGAGTCGAACGACCCGTACCCCAGACCGTAGATCCGTCCCACGTCCGATGCCCCGCGCAAGGCGGTGGCGGCGCCCAGGCCCGGATTGATGACGTCGAACGTTCCGACGCCGGTGACCGCCACCCGTATGGCGCCGTTGGCGCTTTTCCTGTTCCGGCGGCGCGTTGGCGGGACGCCGTCTTCGCTGGCGAAGCGTTCAAGGCGGGCGACCCGGTCCATGGGCACCGCCGTCTCCCGCACGTTGCGGACGAACATGGTGCCCGGCTTCGGCGGCGGGGAATGCCGCCCCCCCGGTTCCAGGACCTCGCGCAAAAGCACCACCGGCAGATTACAGCCGGCGAAATGGGACAGCATGATCCACGACGGGAAGCGGCAGTTGATCTCAAGCAGGTGAAGCCTCTTGGAGCCCTGGGGGCGGATGAACTCCAGCTCCAGGGGGCCGCGCCAGGCAAGCTTGCCGAGAACGCGTTCCGCCTCGCCCACGAGTTCAGGGTCGTCGACGACGGACCCGAACACGCCCTTGCCGTCCGGGTTTACGCCCAGTTTGCGCATGCAGACGAGGCCCAGGCAGGACCCGGAGCCGGCAATGACCGCGCCGGCGACGAACTCCTCGCCGGCAAGGGTCTCCTGCAGCAATACGCCGCCGCCCCACCGGGCGTTCAGGTTTTTCGCTTCGACGCAGGCCTGGTCGACGTTGGAGACGCATTTGGCCCCGGTGACGGTCCCCTTGACCATGAGCGGGAAGCCGAACTGTTCGGCGTGAAGCGCCACGTCGCCCATGTCGAGCACGTGGATCGTCTTCGGCGTCAGGATGTCGTTTTCGTAGGCGAACTGGCGCAACCTCAGCTTCGCCGTCGCGTACACGGTTTCGGCGGACGGCACCAGGGTCTTGATGCCTTCGCGGGCAAGGCGGTCGGCAAGGCGGGCGTAGACCGGCATCTCGAGGTCGAGACAGGGGATGACGGCGTCCAGCCGGTGCTGCCGGTGAATCTCCACCAGCCGCTCCAACGTCGCCTCGTCGCCGTCCGCCAGCGACGGAACCAGGTGCAGCCGGTCGGCGACCCCCGGCATCCAGGCTCCGGTCATCAGGGAGTCGTACCCGAGCGCATGGATCTCGATGGACCCGTGCCAGCCTTCGCGCAGGGCGCGGGCGACCGGGGTCCCCGGGTGGGGGTTGTTCAGGCCGCCGAAACCGGACACCGCCACATGGAGGTCACGCGTTTTCATCGACCATCCCCATGGCGGCAAGGCGTTGAACGAAATTCATGACGTCCGAGCGGGCGTCCGCCTCGGCGACGTCGAAGGTCGTCACCAGTCTGGCGACCAGATCGGAAACGCTCGCCCCCGGTTTCAGGGCGTGCAGCAATATCCACGCGGCCTCGTTACACGAACACATGGTGGCGCTGTGGGTATCGACCAGAACGCCGTCGGGATCGCCGCCGTCGCCTTCCAGGTCGATGAACGGTTTCAGTATGAACCGGCGGTCCCTCATGCGCGCGCTTTCACCAGATCCAGGCCCTGCCAGGCGTCGGGATAGGCGGGTGAGATGACCAGGGCGCGTCGGAAAGACCGGACGGCCCCTTCCCGGTCGCCGAGGGCGAGCAGACTGTAGCCCAGGCCGGTCAGGGCGTCGATCCAGTTGGGATAGGTCTTCAGAACCTTCCGGAACTCGGCCGCGGCCCGGCGCGCGTTGCCCAGGCGCAGGTGACTCCATGCCAGGGTCGAGCGGGCGTTGTAGACGATCTGCCAACGCCGGTCCGTACCGGGAATGGGCACCACCTGGGTGACCGGGGACAGCGCTTCGGGCTCGTGCGGCGCCGCCAGCTTCAGGTCGGCGTTGGCCTCACGGAACCGGCCCTGGCGGAAGGATACGAACCCGCGCAGCCGGAATCCTTCCGGGTCCTTGCCGCCGGCCTTGAAATACGCCTCGACCCGTTTTCTCGTTCCTTCCGTGTCGCCGGCAAAGAACAGGCCGCGCGCCATCGCCAGATAGGCGTCCGTGACGGTGGACGGCTTGAGCCCGATGTCGTCGAAGGCGGGATGGATGTACACCGGCGCGAGGGTCGCGGATTTCACCGCCTTTGCCGCCGCCCTGGCGTGGTCCTTGAGGCCCTTGTACGCCTTGGCCAGAAGGAACTGGATGTCGGCCGACTGGGGATAGGTCTTCTCGCCCAGCTCGAGGATCGCCAGCGCGGTCTTGTACTGCCGTGCCGCGAGAAGGTGCACGGCGGGAAACGTGTACGACGTCAGCACCTGTTTGGGCGATTGGTTAAGCGCCGCGAGCAGGTGCGTCTTCGCAACCGCATATTGGCCGCGCTTGAGGGCGATGTAGCCCAGTCCCTTGCGCGACAGGTAGGCGTTCGGAGACTTGCGCAGGATGTCCGTGAACGCCCGTTCCGCTTTCTTGAAATCCTTTTTGTAGAAGGCCAGCCAGGCCTGGCCGTCGTCGATCTTCCACAGGAAATCGGCCGGCGCGTGTTTTCCGGCGCGCAGGAACTGCCGCCGGGCGCGCTCGAACTTGCCGGCCTCGGCCAGGGCCCAGGCCTGCTCGTAGAGTTTCAGATGGGGTTGCGCCAGGGCCTCGATTCCGTCCCGGGCGGCGGCGAAGTGCGGGTCGATACGCACCGCCGCTGCGAACGCCTTCCCCGCTTCGGGGATGCGCCCGAGCGCCAGCAGCGCCCAGCCGCGGCCCGTTTCGGCGGCCGGGTTGTCCGCCCCGGCCGCCTGGGCGCGCTTGGCGCGGAACGCGGCGAGCGCGCCTTCGTAGTCGCCCTCGAAGTAGCGGGTCCAGCCGTCGGCGACGAACTTGTTCATCCGGGCGCGGGCCAGCACCAGGCCTTCCTTTGCCCGCGGGTTGTCCGGGTCCGCCTTCAGGGACGCGACATAGCTGGCCTCGGCCTCTTTCAGGCGGCCCAGGGCGAGCTGGCTCTTGCCGACACCATTGCGGTAGGCGGGAACGTCCGGGTGGCGTTCGGCGAGTTCGGCGTAGATCCGGGCGCTTCTTTCGGGCGCGTCCAGCTTCTCGAGGATGGCCTCAAGGAGAAAAAAGAGGCCGGCGTGGTAGCGCACCCGGTCGAGGCCGGCCAGGGCGTGGCGAAGGGCGGCCTCGTAGCGCCGTTCCAGGAGGGCGCCGCGGGCAAGGCCGTCGTAGGGGCGGAAGTACGCGGGGTCCTGTCTGACGCCTTCGGCGAAGAGGTCGCGGGCGTCGGCGAGTTGGCTGCGGGCAAGGGCGACCATGCCGCGTCCCACCAGGCTGTCCTTCTGCCAGCCCCAGTCGACGTTATTGTTGTATATTTCGGGTTGCGGCGTGTACCGGAAGTAGGCTTCGGCCTGGTCCAGGTTCCCCCGTGCGTAGGCAATCCAACCGAGACCGTCATTGATGTCCCATTCCTCGAAGTATTCCGTGGGAAGGTCCTTGGCCTTCAGGAAGTGGGACTCGGCGTCATTCAGGTCGCCGAGTTTGAAACTGGTCCAGCCCAAACCGATGGGCGCGTCCACGTGCCGTGGATCGAGTTCTTCCAGGCGGCCGAACGCCTCCTGTGCGGCGCGGAAATTGCCGAGCCTGTATTCGCTCCAGGCGACGATCCGGAGCGCCCGCGTGTGCTCGGGCCTGCGCGACAGCACCTCCCGCGCGATCCGCCGCGCCTCCGCGTATTCGTCTTCGACCATCTTGGTTTCGGCCCGCGACAGCGCGACCACGTCGCCCAACGGACCGGCGCCGGCGGTCCATTGCCCGGTCACGCCGTT
>JBHHXI010000062.1:0-17372 GCA_046756945.1 Rhodospirillales bacterium | reverse complement strand
TTCGCCGTCCCGCGCCGATGATCTTCCGCGTGATAGGTGCGTGACCATTTGCCACGGATGGACACGGATGGACGAAGAATGTTGGCGGGCAATTAGGTAAGGTGTCCCCTTAATTCCGTCCCCTTAATTCGGCAAGATCGCCTTCACCTATCCCCGCCCGTCCGGCCCCAAGCCGCCCGCCAAGCGCCGCAAGGGCCCCGTGCCGGTGGCCGTCGACTAGCACCAACCGACTCAAGCCGGTGACACGTTTCGTCGTTCCGGCAAACGCCGTTCTTGCGAAGCGCCGGGCGCTTCCAAAATTCTCGGCGTGCCTCTGCGCACCTCGGCGCCCCCGGCGTCAAAAAAAAACGCAGGGGACGCAGAGGAAGGGGCAATCAAGTAAGGTATCCCCTTAATTGTAAGTTTTCCCGTCGCCGTTCCGCTTTGCGCGTGCCTGCCGCTACCTTTATCGGCAGGGTTTTTCGGCGACGATGCGCGCTCTCACCGGGGCGCCGGGCCGGGCCACCGGCACCGACGATCCGCCGGCGACGGCGAAGGTCTGGGTTCTGCGCGCGCCGCCCGGGCCGGCCCGTTCCACGACCACGGCCCGGCACACCCGGCAGCGGTTGAACAGGACGAGCGGGCCGCCCTTGGCGCGCCGGAACTGGGTGCATGTCGCCTGGCGCCCGTCGCCGGCTGGTTTCTCCCCGGCCTCCGCGGGCGCCGCGCTCCGGCACGGCCCGTCGGTGAGGATGCGTGTCCGGCCGGGGCCGCGGAACGACAGCGTCACCCGGGACCTCTCGGGCACGGTGTAGGTGCGCTGGGAGGGGAGGGCGCCGCCCGGACGCTTGCGCTCGAGATGGACGATGCGGCACGCCGCACACCCGTTGAGCAGGATTTCGCGCCCCGCCTGCGTCCCCAGGCGCACGCATTTCTGCGCCCTGGCGATTTCGTAGACCGGGCCCGCCGGCCCTTCGCCGCCGGCCGCCGGCCCGCCCGGCCCGGCCAGCGCGGCCACGGCGAGGACGGCGAGGACTGTATGTGCCGCCCGTGAAAGGCGCGCCCGCCTCTCAGCCATCGTCGGCCCCGCGGAAGGGGGAGCGTTGGCCGAGAAGCTCCATTTCGTCTTCGACGGCGGCCCGTTCGTCCGCCAGGTAGCGTTCGATCACCCGGCGGAATTCCCCATCGGCGATCCAGTGGGCGCTGTAGGTGCGCCGCGGCAGATAGCCGCGCTGGATCTTGTGGGGGCCCTGGGCGCCGGCCTCGACCCAGGTCAGGCCGCGGGCGATGGCGAAGTCGATGGCGCGGTAATAGCAGGCCTCGAAGTGGAGAAACCGGTACGCCTCGGCGCAGCCCCAGTAGCGCCCGTAGAGCGTATCGCGGCCGATCAGGTTCAGCGCCCCGCCGACATAGCGGCCGTCGGCCTCGGCCAGCACCAGCACCACGGCCTCGGCCATGGTTTCGCCGATGAGGGAGAAAAAGGCGCGGGTCAGGTAGGCCGAGCCCCATTTGCGGTTCGAGGTGTCGCGGTAAAAACCGTAGAAGGCGTCCCAGTGGCGCTCGGCGATGGCGTCGCCGGTCAACGTGGAGAGGGCGATGCCCTGGTCGGCGACGGCGCGGCGCTCCCGGCGGATGGCCTTGCGCTTGCGCGACGACAGCGAGGCCAGGAAATCGTCGAAGCTTTCGTAGCCCCGGTTCCGCCAGTGGTACTGCTGGCCGGTGCGCAGCAGAAGGCCGTGGTTGCCGAGGCGCCGCCACTCGGCCTCGGTGGGGAAGTTCACGTGCACCGACGAGACCCCCAGGCGTTCGCCCAGCGTCACCATGGCGGCGGCGAGCACGTCGGCGAGCTCGGAGGTGGTCTCCGCGTCGGCGCCGGGGCGCACCAGCAGGCGCCGCCCGGTGACCGGCGTGAACGGCACCGCCGATTGCAGTTTCGGGTAATAGCGCCCGCCGGCCCGCTCGTAGGCGTCGGCCCACGACCAGTCGAACACGTACTCGCCGTAGGAGTGGCTTTTCAAGTACAACGGCGCCGCCGCGATCACGGTCCCGGCGCCGTCCTCCACCACCAGGTGCCGGGGCAGCCAGCCGGAGCGGGGCGAGGCCGATCCGCTTTCTTCCAGGGCGCTCAGGAAGGCGTGGCGGAGGAACGGATCGTCGGCGCCGGCGCAGGCGTCCCACTCAGCCGCCGGCACCTCGCCGAGGGAGCCGAGCACCTTGACCGTGGCGGGTTCGCGTCCGTCGGGCATGGCCGTGATGTCGTTCGCTGTCGCCGTCTGCCACCAAGATTGGGCTGCGGCGCTCCATATGCAATCTTACATCGTTCCTTCCGGCGGGAAAGGGGGGTGGACCAGGCAGCGGGATGACCGGCATGGCGAAGGGTTTCGTCCGGCCCGTGGCCCTGACCCCGGACAAGGCGCGCATCGGCATTTCCACTGTGTACACCGGGTCGGGCGTCGCTGATATAGTCCGTGGAAACGGGTTTCTCCGACACGCGAAAGGAGTACGCCGATGGCCAAAAAACTAGCGATCGCCGTGATCCACGGCATGGGATCCCAGCAGCCGGATTTTGCCGACGGGATGACCGATGAACTGAACGACCGGGTCGGGGACCTGAACAAGGACCCCGACGAGATTGCGTGGCGGTCGATCTATTGGGCGGACATCCTGGCGCCGCGCCAGGAGGAATACCTGCGGGAGGCGAACCAGAACAACGATCTCGATTACATCGGATTGCGCAGATTCATCCTCAGCGCCCTGGGGGACGCGTCGGCATACCGGAAAGTGGATAGTCCGGGGACCACACCCTACGACCTGATCCACCGGCGCGTACGGGATGGGATCAAGGCCCTCGATGACGCGCTGGACGTGGATGACGCCCCCCTGATCGTCATGGCCCATTCCCTGGGCGGGCACATCATGTCCAACTACATCTGGGACATGCAGCATCCGGGCGGCAGTCCACCGCCGGGCCTGAGCCCGTTCGAGCGCATGCATACCCTGGCCGGGATGGTCACCTTCGGCTGCAACATCCCGCTCTTCACGTTCGCCTACACCAACGTCGTGCCGATTGTCTTTCCGGCCGCCGAGTTGCCGGACCCGGGCGACGCGAGGGACAAGGCCAGGTGGCTCAATTACTATGATCCGGACGATGTCCTGGGGTACCCGCTGAAGAGCATCAACACGGCATACGATGCCGTCGTCGACGAGGACATCCCCATCAACGTGGGCGGGCTGTTCTCGAGCTGGAACCCCATATCCCATTCCAAGTACTGGACGGACAACGATTTCACCAGGCCGGCGGCCGAATTCATCGCCACGTTTCTTTGACGGCAAGTGCGCCGGGGCGACGTCACCCCACCTCGAACACCCCGTCCACCTCGACCGCCACGCCGAGCGGCAGCGCCGGGGCGCCGACGGCGAAACGGGCGTGGCGGCCGGCCTCTCCGAACACCTCGACCATCAGGTCGGATGCCCCGTTCATGACCTTGGGCTGGTCGGTGAAGTCGGGCGTGCAGTTGACGAAGCCGCCCAGCTTGACGACGCGGCTGATGCGGTCGAGGTCGCCGCCCGCCGCCTCGCGCGCCTGGGCGATCAGGTTGAGCCCGCACAGGCGCGCCGCCTGATAGCCCTCGTCCACCGAGAAGTCCTCGCCCAGGCGGCCGCGGAATTTCAGCCCGCCGTCCCCTATGGTCACCTGGCCGGAGACGAACACCAACGCGCCGCTGATGACGTAGGGCACGTAGTTGGCCGCCGGCGCGGTCGGCCTGGGCAGGTCGATGCCGAGCTCGGCGAGACGCGATTCGATTTCTCCGGCCATGACGCTGATTCCTTTTTCCATGGTGGCGGCGGGCGGCCAGCATAGCACCGCCCGGCCCGGCGCGGCCAACGGCCCTTGGATCCCGATAATCGGGGTCCAGGGGTTTTAAACCCCTGGCGGGGGCGGCGGGGGCGGAGCCCCCCCATGGCCGCAAGGCCACCACCCGTCAATCACGGGAAATCTTCGCAGAGAGCCCTTCGCCGGCGCCAAACCCTGTCTCAGGAATGGGCCGACGACGACTCCGGCGACGACTCCGACGACGGCATCAGGGGCGGCGGCGGGGCGCGCCAGGGCGCCGTGCCGGGAAGCGACGTGTCGGGCCGGGCGGCGGCGGGCGCGTCGGCGAAGGCGGGGCCGAAGATGTCCACCCAGTGTTCCCGGGCCTCGTCGTCCCGGTTGTCCCGTTCCAGGCGGCAGGCGTGCCGGGCCGTCGCATAGGCGGCCTGGGCGTCGTCCGGCCACCCGTCGCCGGCGTGCACGGTCTCCATGGCGCCGGGCACGGGGAGGGCGCGCCGGCCCTGGAGGCCGAGCCAGAAGAAGAAATCCCTGACCATCCAGTCATAGAAGAGCAGGCTGCGGCGCTGATAGGTCCACAGGCCGACGAACTCGCAGGCCAGCAGTTCCAGCGCCAATCCGCCCATGGCGACGCCGTGGGCCTGCCGCCAGGCCTTCGCCATGACGATCAGGTGGGTCGCCTTGTTGGCGCTGACCCGGTCCGCCAGGCGCAGGCGGGCCGCCTCGGCGAGCGGGTTGGCGTGGCGCCAGCCGGCGCCGGGGGCGGCGATGAGAAATCCGCCTTCGGTGCACGGGAAACAGGGGATCACGCGCACCGCCGTGCCGTCGCCGATTGCCCCGCCGGCGCACGCGATCCAGCCTTCCCCGGCGACGTCGACGGCCCCATAGCGCGCGCTCAGAACCGCGGCCACGTCCCGGATCAGCGGCCCCGGCCCGGCGCCCTCCTGCGGGCCGCCGTCGGGACGCAACGCCGCCGGCAGGACATACAGCATGTCCACCGTGCGCCCCGGGCGGATGGCCGTCCCCTTGGCGTGGCCGCCGATCACCGCGTAGTCGTCGGGGACGGCGGCGGACGAATCGGCGGGCGGAAAGCCGTCCCCTGAACGGAAGCGCTGCCGCAGGCACATGGCCACGTCGGCCGCCGCTTTTCGCGCCGCCCAGCGCCGCTCGGGCGGCGGCTGCAGGTTGGCGATGAATTGGTGGAACCGTGCGGTGACGTGCCGCCACTCGGCGGTCATCGGCGACCACGCCCCGGCGTCTGTCCGCCCCGGGAGAAAAAAACGGGGCGGTCCCAGTGCCGGGCACTGGAACACGCCCCAAGTTTCCCAGGGAGGATCTCGGGAGAGAATCGCATCACGAACATCCGCTGGTCGTGCCGCAGGTCACGCATTTCAGGCAGGTGCCGTTGCGGACCAGGGTGAAGTTGCCGCATTCGGAGCACGGGTCGCCCTCGCAGCCCTGGATCCTGGCCTCGCGGACCGGTGTGGTGCGCGGCGCCGCGCCCTGCTCGATCCGGGCATCCACGCCGGCCGCCCCGGCGGCGCCGGCCGGCGTCGCGGTGCCGCCCACCAGCGCCAGGGCGCTGTCCCCGGCGCGGGCCTCGGCGGCGGCGACGCCGCCCTCGAAGACGACGAACTTGTTGCGCACATAGCCGCTGCTGGTGACCAGCTTCACCGCGTCGAGGGCCCTGTTCGCCGTCCCCGGCGCGGCCGGCCTGCCTTCGGTTTCGGTCTGCCCGCGGCCGACGCTGTCGGGAAGAAGATCGTTGGCCTCGACATGGGCAAGGTCCGTGCGTCCCAGATAGGAGACGGCCAGCTCGCGGAAGATGTAGTCGATGACGGAGGTGGCCATTTTCACCGAATCGTTGCCCTCGACGATTCCCGACGGCTCGAAGCGGGTGAAGGTGAAGGCCTCGACGAATTCCTCGAGCGGCACGCCGTATTGCAGGCCGATGGAGATGGCGATGGCGAAGTTGTTCATGAGGCTGCGGAAGGCGGCGCCTTCCTTGTGCATGTCGAGGAAGATCTCGCCCAGGCTGCCGTCGTCGTACTCGCCGGTGCGCAGGTAGACCTTGTGGCCGCCGACGATGGCCTTCTGGGTGTATCCCTTGCGGCGCTGGGGCAGCCTTTTGCGTTCCCCGAGGACGTGTTCGATGACGTGCTCGACGATGCGCTCGGCGACCACCTCGGTGCGGGCGGCGGCCGGCCGCTCGGTCACTTCCCCGGCCTCGGCATCGTCCAGGATCGCCGCCTGCAGCGGCTGGGACAGCTTGGATCCGTCCCGGTACAGGGCGTTTGCCTTGAGGCCGAGGCGCCACGAAAGCATGTAGGCGTCCTTGCAGTCGGCGACCGTGGCCCGCACCGGCATGTTGATGGTCTTGGAGATGGCGCCGGAGATGAAGGGCTGGGACGCCGCCATCATGCGGATGTGGCTCTCCACCGAGAGATGCCGCTTGCCGGTCCGGCCGCAGGCGCTGGCGCAGTCGAACACCGCCAGGTGCCCGTCGCTGATATGGGGGGCGCCCTCCAGGGTCATGGCGCCGCACACGTAGGTGTTGGCGGCCTGGATTTCGTCGGCGGTGAAGCCGAGCGCCTCCAGCATGTTGAAGGACATGTCATCCAGGCTTTCGGGCGCCAGGCCCAGGGTCTCGGTGCAGAACGCCTCGCCCAGCGTCCACTTGTTGAAGACGAACTTGATGTCGAAGGCGTCGGCCAGCGCCCCTTCCACGGCCGCGATGGCCTGGTCGGTGAATTTCCTCGTCCTCAGCGCCGCGTGGTCGATGCCCGGCGCCGCCTTCAGCGACCCGTGGCCGACCGCGTAGCGGACGATTTCGGCGATCTGCTCCTCGCTATAGCCGAGGCGGTCCAGGGCCGCCGGCACCATGCGGTTGATGATCTTGAAGTAGCCGCCCCCGGCCAGCCTCTTGAACTTGACCAGGGCGAAGTCGGGCTCGATGCCGGTGGTGTCGCAGTCCATCACCAGCCCGATGGTGCCGGTGGGCGCGACGACGGAAACCTGCGCGTTGCGGTAGCCGTGGGCCTGGCCCAGTTCCAGCGCCCTGTCCCAGGCCCGGCGGGCCGCCTGCGCCAGGTCCGCCTCCGGACACGCCTCGGCGTCCAGCGCCACCGGCGGCACCGACAGGCCGTCGTACCCGTCGCGTTCGCCCAGGGCGGCGCGGCGGTGGTTGCGAATGACCCGGAGCATGGCCTCGCGGTTTTCCCCGAAACCCGGAAAAGCGCCCAACTCGGCGGCCATTTCGGCCGACGTGGCATAGGCGACGCCGGTCATGAGGGCGGAGACGGCGGCGCAGACGGCGCGGCCGCTGTCCGAATCGTAGGCGATGCCCGACGCCATCAGGTAGCCCCCGATGTTGGCGAACCCCAGGCCCAGGGTGCGGAACCGATAGGACAGCTCGGCGATGCGCCGGGACGGGAACTGGGCCATCAGCACCGAAATCTCCAGCGTCACCGTCCACAGCCTGACCGCATGCTCGAAGGCGCCGACGTCGAACGCGCCGTCGTCGTTGCGGAAGGCCATCAGATTGAGCGAGGCCAGGTTGCACGCCGTGTCGTCCAGGAACATGTACTCCGAGCACGGGTTGGAGGCGTTGATGCGGCCGCTGGCGGGGCACGTATGCCACTCGTTGATGGTGGTGTCGTACTGCAGGCCGGGATCGGCGCACGCCCAGGCGGCATGGGCGATTTCCTCCCACAGGTCGCGGGCGCGCAGGCGCTCGGCCACGGCGCCGTCGGTGCGGCGGGTCAGTTCCCACTCGCCGTCCGCGCGCACTCTCTCCAGGAAGGCGTTGGACACGCGGACGCTGTTGTTGGCGTTCTGCCCCGACACGGTCTTGTAGGATTCCGACTCCCAGTCGGTGTCGAACACCGGGAAGGCGATCTCGGTGTATCCCTGCCGGGCGAACTGGATGACCCGCTGGACGTAGTTCGCCGGGATCATCACCTGGCGCGCCGCCAGCACGGCTTTGCGCAGCGCGCCGTTGGCCTTGACGTCGAAGCGGTCGTCGCCGTCGCCCTCGCCGTCGTGACAGGCGCGGATGACCGCGTTCAGATGGATGTCCGCCAGCCTGGATCCGGCGACCAGGGACGCCACCTTCTGCTCCTCGTGGACCTTCCAGTTGATGAACGCCCCGATGTCCGGGTGGTCGATGTCGACGACCACCATCTTGGCGGCGCGGCGCGTCGTGCCGCCGGATTTGATGGCGCCGGCGGCGCGGTCGCCGATCTTCAGGAAGCTCATCAGGCCCGAGGACTTGCCGCCCCCCGACAGGGGCTCGTCGGCGGCCCTGAGGCGGGAGAAATTGGTGCCCGTGCCGGACCCGTATTTGAACAGGCGCGCCTCGCGCACCCACAGGTCCATGATGCCGCCCTCGTTGACCAGGTCGTCGTTGATGCCCTGGATGAAACAGGCGTGGGGCTGGGGGTGCTCGTAAGCCGACTCCGACAGGGCCGTTTCGCCGGTCCGGTGGTCCACGTACCAGTGGCCCTGGGCCGGCCCGTCGATGCCGTAGGCCCAGTGAAGCCCGGTGTTGAACCATTGCGGAGAGTTGGGCGCGCCCGCCTGGGCGCACAGCATGTAGCGCATCTCGTCGAAGTAGGCGCGGGCGTCGGCCTCCGAATCGAAGTGGCCGCCCTTCCAGCCCCAATAGGTCCAGGTGCCGGCCAGGCGGTCGAAGATCTGCTTGGCGCTGGTCTCGCTGCCGTAGCGTTCGTCCTTGGGCAGCGCCTTCAGGGCCTTTTCGTCGGGGATGTGCCGCCACAGCCACGAAGGGACGTCGGTCTCCTCGACGGGCTTGAGCTTGCGGGCGACCCCGGCCTTGCGCAAATACTTCTGGGCCAGCACGTCGCAGGCGACCTGGGACCAGGCGGCCGGCGCCTCGAATTCATCCAGCCGGAACACCACCGAGCCGTCCGGGTTGCGGATCTCGCTGGAAACGGCGGCAAAGGCCATGGAGTCGTACGGTGAAAGGCCTTCTTTTGTGAAATGCCGCGCGATCCGCATGTCTCCCCCACTTTCCCTTCGGCTGGCCGTTTTTTCGGCCGTTCCGAGCCATTGAGCCCCCTTGCCGTCCCCGTCGCCACGAGATATGGTGTTCACCACAACATCACGTGTCCGTGAAGACGACACGTACGATATGTAGCGTATGATGCCCGCGGGTCGCAACCGATATTTTCAAGATTTTGTGGTTTGGCGCATTTTAAGTACTGGATATAGCGTTACGGCGTAATCAATGGTCCCCGGCGACGGCGCGGGCGAACCAAGGGGGCGGGGCCCGGACGCGGCGGCGCGGCCGCCGTCCGGCCGGTCGCCCTGGGGCGCCGGACGGACTGGACGACGGGTTGGGCAGGTGCCATATTTCCCTTGCCGGCTCGCCGTCTTCAGCGTAGGCATTCCGCGGTCGCCCCTGGGGCCGGTTGGTGGGTGGCCAGGGCGCGCCCGGTCAAGCCTTGGTTTGGATTGCAATGCATATCGGAACTCTTCTGTACACGTGGTTCACCGGGGAACTGGTCGGCATCGACGAGTTCTCCAACCGGTACTACCGCGGCAAGGGCAAGCGGCTCCACGGGCGGGAGCGCCGGTGGGTCGTTTTCAAGGGCAAGGTGGAGGCCTCGAAGGTGCCGCCCGAATGGCACGCCTGGCTCCATCACACCACGGACGCCCCGCTGACCGAAAGCGCGGCCCAGGCCCTGCCCTGGCAGAAGATGCATCTGCCCAACCTGACCGGCACGCCCAACGCCTATCGGCCGCGCGGCCATGAACTTAAAGGCGGCAGGCGCGCCGCGGCCGCCGGCGACTACGAGCCGTGGACACCGGAGTGATGGCGATTCCCTTGCCCGACAGACCCTTCCATGGGGCGAACCGGGGTGCCGATGTCCCCTAACGCCAGGGAAATTGCCGTTGGCGGGCTGGCGTTCCTGGCGCTTGTCCTGATGCTCGGGTTCCTGTACGGGGGCCGCGAAATGACGGCGAAAGCGGCGAGCAACGACTACGCTGTCATCGCCACGTTCAACCGGGTCGACGGCCTTCTCGTGGGGGCCCCGGTACGCCTGGCGGGCATCCAGGTCGGCACCGTGGACGGGCAGTATCTCGATGTCCACTACCGGGCGGTGACGACCCTGAAAATCGATGCGGACGTCAAACTGCCCACGGACACCTCGGTCGCCATCCACACCGACGGCCTGTTCGGCGCCAAGTACGTGGTGCTGGAGCCCGGCGGAGACGAGGAATATCTGGGTGCCGGTGACGAGATCAACTTTACCCAGGACGCCGTGATCGTCGCCGAGCTGCTCGAGCTGATCATCGCCCAGGGCAAGGCGAACCGGAAAAAGCAGGCCGCGGGGGCCAAGGAGTAACGCAGCCATGCGTAGAAATGCCATCGAAACCGTGATGGGCGCCGTCGTTCTGCTGGTCGCCGGGGTGTTCGTCTTCTTTGCCTACGACATGGCCCAGGTCAAGGCCGTGGAGGGCTACGAGGTTACCGCGCTGTTCTACAAGATCGGCGGGCTGAGCGCGGGCAGCGACGTGCGCATCAGCGGCATCAAGGTGGGCACGGTCGTTGAGCACGACCTGGATTCCGAGTCCTACGACGCCCAGGTCAGGATGTCGATCACGCGCGAGGTCAAGCTGCCCGTGGACACCGTCGCCTCCATCGCCAGCGAAGGCCTGCTCGGCGGCAAGTACGTGCGCCTGGAGCCGGGAACCGAAAAGTCGTTCATCAAGCCCGGCGGCACCATCACCAAGACCAAGGACTTCCGGTCGCTGGAGGACCAGGTGGGGGAAATCATATTCCTCGCCACCGGCGGTGCCGAGAAGGGCGCGAAATAGCGCCGGCGGGCGGGGTCACGGAGGCGACGCCGGCGATGCCCGTTTCGGCGCCGGGGCGCTCCCGGCGGCGCTCCCCGGCAACAGGACGCAGGGCCGCCGATGACGTCCGTTCGCGCTTTGCCGCGGCAATGCCGATAGTATTGACCATCGGCATAAAACCGGAGGAGGCCTGATTCCGTTGCCGCATCGCTTTCTGGGCCCCTTTGTGGCGGCGGCCGTGGCGGCGCCGGCGCCGGCCTTCGCCGCGCCTTACGAGATCGCCGTGCTGCAGGGCCTGGACAAGGTGACGGCGCGGGTGTCCACCATCGAGGCGCCCGTGGGCCAGGTGGTACGCTTCGGTACCCTCGAGATCGTCGCCCGCAGTTGTGACAAACGGCCGCCCGAGGAAACCCCGGAAAGCGCCGCCTTCGTGGACATCTGGGAAGTCCGGCCCGGAGAGCCGGCGGTCACCCTGTTCCGCGGCTGGATGTTCGCCTCCAGTCCCGCGCTTTCGGCCCTCGAGCACCCGGTCTACGACGTCTGGGTCGTCGATTGCGCGAACACCTCCGCCAGCGCCGCGTCGACCTCCCAGGGCTCCAGGGCCGAATAGAACACGGCGCGGATCTTGAGGGCGTCCTCGAGCCGCGTCAGGTACTCCCGGGCGGGGATCTCCACCACCCCGAACTGCCTCAGGTGGTCGGTGACGAACTGGCTGTCCAGCAGCACGAACCGCCCGCGCCTCAGGCGCGCCACCAGGTGCACCAGGGCCACCTTGCTGGCGTCGGTCACCGCCGAGAACATGCTCTCGCCGAAAAACGCCCCGCCCAGCGCGACCCCGTACAATCCACCCACCAGCCGGCCGTCCTGCCAGGTTTCCACGCTGTGGACGAAACCCATGGTGTGGAGTTCGGCGTAGGCCTCGACGATCTCGTCGTTGATCCACGTTTCCCGCCGGCCCCGCGCCCTGGCGGAGCAGGCGTGGATGACTGCCTTGCAGGCGGTGTCGCAGCGCACGTCGAAAATCTTGCGGCTCACCTTTTTGCGCAGGGACCGCGGCACGTGGAACGTATCCAGGGGCAGGATGCCGCGGAGCTCGGGGTCGACCCAGAAGATGGTGTCCGCGTGGCGGCTCTCGGCCATGGGGAAGATGCCTGCGGCGTAGGCGCGCAGCAACAGCTTCGGTGTCAGCCGTTTGGGGCCTTTACCCGGTCTGCTCATGGTTTCCCGCGAACCTCTCGAGCCAGTGGATATCGTATTCCCCGTTGATGAATTCGGGCGCCGACATCAGACGCTGGTGGAAGGGGATCGTCGTCTCCAGGCCATCGATGATGAACTCCTCGAGGGAGCGGCGCAGGCGCATGAGGCACTCGTTGCGGTTGGCGCCGTGCACGATCAGCTTGGCGATCATGCTGTCATAATGGGGCGGCACTTGGTAGCCCGCATAGAGCGCCGAATCCACCCGCACGCCCAGGCCCCCGGGTACGTGGTAATCCCCGAGGCGGCCGGGGGCGGGGACGAAGGTGTCGGGATTTTCGGCGTTGATGCGGCATTCGATGGAATGGCCGGAGAACCGGATGTCCTTCTGCGTGTAGCCGAGCGGCGCGCCGGCGGCGACGCGCACCATCTCGCGCACCAGGTCCAACCCGCAGATCATCTCCGTCACCGGATGCTCGACCTGCAGGCGGGTGTTCATTTCGATGAAGTAAAAGGCGCCGTCCTGGTACAGGAACTCCATGGTGCCGACGCTGCGGTAGCCGAGCTTGACCGTGGCCTCGCTGGCGATGCGGCCGATCTCTTCGCGCTGGGTGTCGTTGAGGGCGGGCGAGGGGGCTTCCTCCAACACCTTCTGGTAGCGGCGCTGCAGCGAACAGTCCCGCTCGCCCAGATGCACCACGTTGCCCTCGCCATCGGCGAGGATCTGCACTTCGATGTGCCTCGGCCCGCTCAGGTACTTCTCCAGGTAGACCGCGCCGTCGCCGAAGGCGGCGCGGGCCTCGCGCGTCGCCATCTCCAGGGCCGCGCCCAACTCGTCGGGCGAAGCCGCCGCCTTCATGCCCCTGCCGCCGCCGCCGCTGGAGGCCTTGATCAGCACCGGGTAGCCGATCTCCCCGGCCAACGCGCGGGCATCCCTTTCGTCCTTCACCGGCCCGTCCGAGCCCGGGATCACCGGCACGCCGGCGGCGGAGACGGCTTTCTTGGCGGCGATCTTGTTGCCCATCAGGCGTATGTGGTCCGGCGACGGCCCGATGAAGGTGAACCCGTGTTCCTCCACCATGGCGGCGAAGTCGGCGTTCTCCGACAGGAAGCCGTATCCGGGATGGATGGCGTCGACGTTGCTGATGGTGGCCGCCGCGAGGATGGCCTGGACGTTGAGGTAGCTTTCCGCGGCCGGCGGCGGTCCGATGCAGATCGCCTCGTCGGCCAGGCGCACGTTCATCGCCTCGGTGTCGACGGTGGAATGCACGGCCACGGTGCGCACGCCCATCTCGCGGCAGGCGCGCTGGATGCGCAGCGCGATCTCCCCGCGGTTGGCGATGAGGACCTTTTCGAACATCGGGAGGCCCGGCCCCCTGGTTACTCGATGATCAAGAGGGGCTCCCCGAATTCCACCGGCGTTCCGCTGCCGATCAGGATTCGGGCGACCTTTCCGGCGCGCGGGGCGGTGATCGGGTTGAACACCTTCATGGCCTCGATCAGGAGCAGGGTCTGCCCTTCGCCAACCGTGTCTCCGACCTTGACGAAGGGCGGCTCGTCGGGCTCGGGCGCCGTGTAGACGACGCCGACCATGGGCGCGGTCACCACCCCGGGATGATCGGCGACGCGCTCGGCGGTTTCGGGCGCGGCCGCCGTCTCGGCCACCGTTGCCGCCGCCGGGTTGGCTCCTGTCCCGCCGGTGGACGGGGACGTTCCCCGGGCGACCCGCAGGTGCCAGTCCTTGGTCCCGTATTCGATCTCCGTCAGGCCCGTTTCCTCGAGAAGGTCGGCGAGCTTGCGGACCAGGTTCTCGTCCACGTCGGCTTTTGTTCGGGACTTGGGCATTTACGCCTCGCGGGTCGTTCCCAGCGTCCGCGCCGCCGCTTCCAGGGCCATCTCGTAGCCGAAGCCGCCGAACCCGCAAATCAAGCCGCGCGCGGCCCTTGACACGTAAGAATGGTGGCGAAAGTCGTCGCGTTGAAGGATGTTGGACAGGTGCACCTCGATGACCGGCACGTCGCAGGCCAGCAAGGCGTCGAGGAGGGCGACCGAGGTATGGGTGTAGGCGCCGGCGTTGACGATCAGGCCGGCGTAGCCGTTGCGCGCCCCCTGAATCCAGTCCACCAGTTCTCCCTCGCTGTTGCTTTGACGGAACTCCACCGTCAGGCCCAACGCCGCGGCCCGCTTGGTACAGGCGGCCTCGATCTCGGCCATGGTCCGGTGACCGTAAACGTCCGGCTCGCGGGCGCCCAGGATGTTGAGGTTGGGTCCGTTCAGGACCAGGATTGTGGGGGCCATGATCGCCAAGGAATCCTCTGGACGTTGACGGTTTATAGCACGCGCGCGGTCTTGTGTAACACACACTTTCCCGTATGGTACCGGGTTGAAAGCGCGGTCCGCGGCCCCCATACTTGGGGCGTGTTCCCGCTGGTTGGGCTAAGAACGGCGGGCCGGTGGTTCCTGTGCGGGCGGATGCCTTCGATGCGTTTGACCATCAACGGCGAAGATCGGACCTTTGACCGCGCGCTCACCGTGGAAAAACTTCTCGGTGAGATCGGCGTCGATTCGCGCAAGGTGGCGGTGGAACGCAACCTGGAGATCGTTCCCAAGTCCCAGTACCGGCGCGTCTCCCTCGGCGACGGCGACAGGCTCGAGATCGTCCACTTCATCGGCGGCGGCGTCCCCGACGACGCGGCCACGGTGCGCGAGGAAGATACCTTCGAGGTGGCGGGCCGGCGCTTCCGCTCGCGCCTGATCGTCGGCACGGGCAAGTACAAGGACTTCGCCGAGACCCGCGACGCCATCGTCGCCTCGGGGGCCGAGATCGTCACCGTGGCCGTGCGCCGGGTCAACGTCACGGACCCCGGCCAGCCCATGCTGGTCGACTACGTGGACCCCAAAACCTACACGTATCTGCCAAACACGGCGGGCTGTTACACCGCCGAAGACGCCCTGCGCACCCTGCGCCTGGCGCGCGAGGCGGGCGGCTGGGACCTGGTCAAGCTCGAGGTCCTGGGCGACCAGAAGACGCTCTATCCGCAAATGATCGAGACCCTGGCCGCCACCGAGGTCCTGATCAAGGAGGGCTTCCAGGTCATGGTCTATTGCAGCGACGATCCGATCATGGCCAAGCGCCTGGAGGATCTGGGCTGCGTCGCCATCATGCCGCTGGCCGCCCCCATCGGGTCGGGCCTTGGCGTGCAGAATGCCATCAACATCCGCCTCATCGTCGAGCAGGCCTCGGTGCCGGTGCTGGTCGACGCCGGCGTCGGCACCGCGTCGGACGCGTCCGTCGCCATGGAGCTGGGTTGCGACGGGGTGCTGATGAATTCCGCCATCGCCGAGGCCAAGGACCCGGTGAAGATGGCCCGGGCCATGAAGCTGGCGGTGGAGGCCGGGCGGCTGGCGTACCTGGCGGGACGGATGGGGAAGAAGCGTTACGCCGATCCCTCCTCGCCGCTGGCCGGTTTGATCTAGCGGGGCGCCGGCGTCGCCGGGCGCGATGGATGGGGCCCATGACCCCGAAGATCGAGCGCTTTTTCGCCGAACACCGTCCGCCGACGCCCTGTCTCGTCGTCGACCTGGACGTGGTGGAGGAGAACTACCGGCGGCTTCGCCGCGCCCTCCCGCTGGCCGAAGTGTATTACGCGGTCAAGGCCAATCCGGCGCCGGAGATCCTGAAAACCCTGACCGGGCTGGGGTCCTGTTTCGACGCCGCCAGCGTCCACGAGGTCGACCAGTGCCTGAGCGCCGGCGCGGCGCCGGAACGCGTCTCCTATGGCAACACCATCAAGAAAACGGCGGACATCGCCCATGCCTTCGCCCGCGGGCTCAGGCTTTTCGCCTTCGACAGCGCGGCCGAGCTGGAGAAACTGGCCGCCGCCGCCCCCGCCTCCAGGGTCTTCTGCCGCATCCTGACGTCGGGCGAAGGGGCCGAATGGCCGCTGTCGCGCAAGTTCGGATGCGAACTGGACATGGCCCGGGACCTGATGCTGCGGGCCCGCGACATGGGCCTGGAGCCCCACGGCATCTCCTTCCACGTGGGTTCGCAGCAGACCAACCCGGGCCAGTGGGAAATCGCCATCGCGCGGACGGCGATGGTGTTCGCCGACCTCCGCGACGCCGGCGTCGAGCCGAAGATGGTCAACCTGGGCGGCGGCTTCCCCGTGCGCTACCGCGACGACGTGCCCGGCCTGGACAGTTTCGCCGACGCCATCATGAAGGCCATGACCAGGCACTTCGGCAACGACCTGCCCGCCATGATCATCGAGCCGGGGCGCTGCGTCGCCGCCGAGGCGGGCGTGCTGGAGAGCGAGGTCGTGCTCATCTCGACCAAGGCCTATGGGGACGACCTGCGCTGGGTGTACCTGGACGTGGGCAGGTTCTCGGGCCTCGCCGAAACCATGGACGAGGCCATTCGCTATCCCGTCCGCACGCCCCGCGACGGCGCCCGGCACGGCCCCGTGGTGATCGCCGGGCCGACCTGTGACGGCGCCGACATCCTTTACGAAAAGGCCGGCTACACCCTGCCGCTCGACCTCAGGCCCGGCGACCGCATCCGCCTGCTGGCCACGGGGGCATACACCACGACGTATGCCTCGGTCGGGTTCAACGGGTACATGCCGCTCAAGGCGTATTACATCTGAGCGGGCGGCGGGCGGCGGTGTAGTGGCGGACGCCAAAGTGCGCTATACCCTCGCTCCTTGCGGCGAGCGATCGTTGAAACGGCGCACAAGGGAGGTCGGTGATGGCGGAAGATTTGGACAGGGACGGGATCATCGGGCTTCTCGAGCGCCTGGGCAGCGAGCGCGACGAGGACGTCCTCGAGGCGGCGCGCGAGATTCACGCCAAGGTGACGGCCGCCGGCATCCCCTGGGACGCGTTGCTGGCGCCCGACGCGGCGGCGGATGACGCAGCGTTCGAGGAAGAAGCGTTCGAGGAAGAGACGTCGGACAAAGACGCGGCCGGGCGCGAAGACGCCGACGGCGAAGACGCCGCGCCCCCCGCCGCCCGGGATGGGGGCAACAAGGAGTCCCTGGCCCTGATCGCCCGCCTGCTCGCCAAGTCCGATATCTCGAAGGACATGCGCGAGGAGCTTCAGGGCTACAAGGAAGACATCGCCGAAGGCGAATTCGAAGACATGGACCGCAAGTACCTGCGGGCGCTGCATGCCCGCCTGTCGAAGCGCCGCTAACCCGGCGGCCTGGTATCCCGACGGGAATTACCACAGAGAACACAGAGAACACAGAGAAAGGAATGACTCACCACAAATAAACAAAGGGAATAGAGTAAAAGAAAATAACAGGACGATCACGTTCGTAAATTTTTTATTGTCTATTTCCCCTGGTGTTCCCCGTGTCTCGGTGGTTAAAAACAATGATCTCTGTGATCTCTGTGTTCTCTGTGGTTCGAGTCCGGCGCCGTCGGGCGGGCCTGAAAACCCGCCGCCCGGTTCAGCGCTTTCTCCGCGGCTTCGATGGACGCAGGAGGAAGGCCGGGGTGTGATCGCCCAGGCCGAGGACCGGCTTGTCCGGTTTACGGCCTT
>JBHHXI010000061.1:0-17402 GCA_046756945.1 Rhodospirillales bacterium | reverse complement strand
GATGGCGGGGGACGCCCCCGCGGCCCCCGGGGGAAAAGGGGGGTGTCCCCCCGGCAACGATAGGCGGGGGACGCCCCCGCGGCCCCCGGGGGGCGCCCAAAACCGGCTGGTTTTGTTGACGATTCAGCGGTCCGGGCGCATACTCTCCCATCGCCGGGGACGGCTATTTCATGCATCCTTTGCCGACGGGGACGGGGGTTGATCGGGACAGGCCATCGCACCCCCGCCCGGCCCACAACACAGACAGGAAACGGGTGACGGTCTGATATGAGCTCAACCAAGGCCATGCGCCGTCAGGACGCCGCCCATGCCAACGCCGATCTCGCCTGCGCCCAGCGCGTCCTGCGCCTGGAGGCCGAGGGGCTGGAGGCATTGGCGCGGGGCCTGGACGAGGCGTTCACCGGGGTCCTGGACCTGCTCGACGGGCGGAGCGGGCGGGTGGTGGTGACCGGCATCGGCAAGAGCGGCCATGTGGCGCGCAAGATCGCCGCCACCCTGGCCTCCACCGGCACGCCGGCGCTGTTCGTGCACCCGGCGGAGGCGTCCCACGGGGACCTGGGCATGATCGGGCCCGAGGGGGACGCCGTGATCGCCCTTTCCAATTCGGGCGAAACCACGGAGCTGGCCGATCTGGTGGCCTATGCGAAGCGGTTTCACATTCCCCTGATCGCCATCACCGGGCGCGCCGACAGCGCCCTGGCACAGGCGGCGGACGTGGCGTTGATCCTGCCGGCCAGCGACGAGGCCAGCCCCATGGGCCTGGCGCCGACAACATCGACCACGGTGATGCTGGCCCTCGGCGACGCCATCGCCGTCGCCCTGCTCGAGCGCAAGGGGTTCTCGCCCGACCGCTTCCACGCGTTGCACCCCGGCGGCAGGCTGGGAAGGACGTTGCTCAAGGTGGCCGATCTCATGCACCGGGGCGAGGAAGTGCCGCTGGTGGGTGGCGACACGGCCATGGCCGATGCCCTTCTGGTGATGACCAACAAGCGCTTTGGCTGCGTCGCCATTGTCGATGGCGACGGTGTTCTCCAGGGCGTCGTCACCGACGGCGACCTGCGCCGGCACATGAGCCCCGGTCTCCTTGAACTGACGGCCGCCGAGGTGATGACCCGGGCGCCCAAGACCATCGGCGCCGATGCCCTGGCCAGCGAGGCGGTGGGCATGATGAACGCGAACGCCATCACCAACCTGTTCGTCGTCGAGGACGGCCGCCCCGTCGGCATCCTGCACATCCACGACTGCCTGCGCGCCGGCGTGGCGTGAGGCAGGGGGGGAGGCGCCGTGCCGACCACCAGAAAAACCCGGCGCGCGGCGAAGGCCACCGCCCGGACGCGGGCCCGTCCGGCGGACGTTCTGAGTGCGCGCCCGATCCTCGAAGGCGCCAAACGGCTCGCCGCGCGGCACCGGTATATCCACGGGTACAGCCGCTTCGTCCATATGATGAAGTATCTGCTGCCGGCCGTGGCGTTGGTGCTGGTGGCCCTGGTGGCGGTGTGGCCCCACCTCAAGACGACGGACAACAGCTTTCGCATCGGGTTTTCCGCGTTGAAGGCGCGGGAGACGGGAGACCCCAGCATGCTCAATGCCCGCTACGTGGGCAGCGACAAAAACGATCAGCTCTTTTCCATCACCGCCGACCTGGTCAGGAACGCGATGAAGAACGCCGCCACGGTGGAGATGGTGATGCCCAAGGCCGACATCACGCTGGAAGACGGATCCTGGCTTGTCCTGACGGCGGAGACCGGGGTCTTCAGGCGCACCGTCAAGACCCTGGAACTGGCCGGCGCGGTCAACCTGTTCCACGACTCGGGCTACGAGTTCCGCACCGAAAGAATCACCATCGACCTGGATGACGGAAGCGCCGTGGGCACGGAGCCGGTGGAGGGCCAGGGGCCGTTCGGCGATCTCAGCGGCGAGGGGTTCGTCCTGCGCGAAAAGGGCAAGACCATCATCTTCACCGGCAAGGCCAGACTGTTCATCTATCCGGGGATCGGAAGGCCGGGGCAATGACCGCCGGCCCGCCCGTGACCGGCCGGCGCGCCGGCCTGGGCGCCGCCGTTGTGGCGGTGGGCCTGGGGCTGGGTTCCCTGCCCATTGCCGGCCCGGTCCTCGCCCAGAGCCTCAGCGTGATCGGCGGCGGCGAAAACACGCCGGTCGAGATTTATGCCGAAGACGGCATCGAATGGCAGCAGGAGAGGCAGCTCTTCCTGGCCCGCGGCAACGCCCGTGCGGTGCGCGGCAAGGTCGAGGTGCGCGCCAAGGTGCTCACCGCGTACTACCGGGAAACACCGAAAGGCGGCACGGACATCTGGCGCCTTCACGCCGACGGCGCGGTGCGGATCACCTCGCCCGGCGAAAAGGCCTACGGCGAAAAAGGGGTTTACGACGTCGACAACGGCATCCTCGTGCTCAGCGGCGGGCGCGTCCGGCTGGTCACCAAGGACGACGAGATCACCGCCGACAGGCAATTGGAATACTGGGAGAAAAAACAGATGGCGGTGGCCCGGGGCGACGCCTCCGCGGTGCGCGGCGACAAACGGTTGCGCGCCGACGTGCTGGCGGCCTATTTCCGCAAGGACAAGAGCGGCAATTCCGCCATCCACCGCGTCGAAGCCTTCGACAACGTCCGCATCAAGACCGCCAAGGACAACGCCCGGGCCGACCGGGCGGTCTACAACGTGCAAAGCGGTATCGCCACCCTTACCGGATCGGTTAAGATCATGCGGGGCGGAAACCAGCTCCGCGGTTGCCGTGCGGAAATCAACCTGAATACGGGGATCAGCAAGCTTTTCGGCTGCGGTCCACCGGGTTCCGGCGGCAAGCCGGTGCGGGGCGTTATCCAGCCCGTAAAGAAAAAATAAACCTCTGAGTGTGTAGGGTCCAAGCCGGCCTCATGAAGAATCAGAAGAACCATTCGACTCCGACCGTGGATGGACGCGAAGGCGCGGACGACGCCAGCGCCGGCCCGCGCCTGGTGGCCTCCAACCACGGGCTTTCCGCCAAATCCATGGGCAAAAGCTTCAAGAAGCGCCCCGTGGTGCGCGGCGTCAGCCTGGCCATCCAGCGCGGCGAAGTCGTCGGTCTCCTGGGGCCGAACGGCGCCGGCAAGACAACGTGTTTCTACATTATCATGGGGCTTCTGCCGCCCGACTACGGGACCATACACCTGGACGGCGAGGATATCACCGAACTGCCCATGTATCGCCGGGCGCGGCTGGGCGTCGGATACCTTCCCCAGGAAGCGTCCATCTTCCGCGGCCTGTCCGTGGAGAACAACATCCGCGCCGTGCTCGAGGTGGTGGAGAAATCCCACGACCGGCGGGAGGCGATTCTGGAGGCGCTGCTGGCGGAATTCTCCATTACCCACTTGCGCCGCACACCGGCGCTGGCCCTCTCCGGCGGCGAACGCCGCCGGGTCGAGATCGCCAGGGCGCTCGCCTCCAATCCCCATTTCATCCTGCTGGACGAGCCCTTCGCGGGTATCGACCCCATCGCCGTCGGCGACATCCGCGACCTGGTCGTGCATCTCAAGGACCGCGGAATCGGGGTGTTGATCACCGATCATAACGTCAGAGAGACGCTGGATGTCATCGATCGTGCCTACATTATCCACGAAGGCACGATGTTGATGGAAGGCGCGCCATCGGACATCGTCGGCAACGAGGATGTGAGGCGTGTTTACCTGGGTGATCGTTTCAGTCTTTAACCTGCGGCCGGGACCGGCGTTCGGTCTTCTCCGAAACGGCGTCAGCGACAGGAGTCCCCAACGGCCTCCATGGCGCGATGCCGGGCGCCGGCGGCGCCTTGGCCCGGCGGCTACGGGACGGACCCCGAGATGGCGTTGATCCCCCGCCTTGAACTGCGGCAGGGCCAGGCCCTCGTCATGACGCCGCAGCTCCAGCAGGCGATCAAGCTGCTGCAGTTCTCCAACCTGGAACTGGTCGCCTACGTGGAGCAGGAGCTGTCCGAGAACCCGCTTCTGGAAGCGGACGACGAAGGCGGCGACGGCCTCGACGGGGCGCAATCGGAGGCGGCGCCCGAGGCAAGCCAGGACGACGGCGTCGACGACGAAACCGATCCCCTCGAGCCCATCAACTTCGCCGCCGCCGACGACCCGCGCTTTCCCGACGACGCCGACCTGGACGTGGATTACGACAACCTGTGGAACGCCGACAGTCCCCTTGACGCCGTCGCGGACGGACCCCAGCCCACGGCCTTCGCCGATTGGGGATCCGGTGGAGGGGGCGGCTTCGACGGCGCCGGTCCCAGCCTGGAGCAGACGCTCTCGGACAAGGTGTCCCTGCGCCAGCACCTGACCGCCCAGCTGTCCCTGACCCTCAACGACCCGGTGGACCGGCTGATCGGCGTGCACCTGATCGACATGGTCGACGAAGCCGGGTACCTCGTCGGCGATCTTGCTCCGGTGGCCGCCCTGCTGGACTGCAGCGTCGAGCGGGTGGAGGCGGCCCTGGCCAAACTCCAGCAATTCGACCCGGCCGGAATCTTCGCCCGCTCCCTGGCCGAATGCCTGGCCCTCCAGCTGCGCGACCGGGACCGCCTGGACCCGGCCATGCAGATCCTGCTGGATAACCTGGACCTGGTGGCCAAGCGGGACCTCGGCGCGTTGGTGGCGGCGTGCGGCGTCGACGCGGACGACATGGCCGACATGATGGCCGAGATCCGGGCGTTGAACCCGAAGCCGGCGACCGCCTTTGACCAGGTCGCGGCCGAGCCGATCACGCCCGATGTCCTCATCCGCCCCCGGCGCGGCGGCGGCTGGATCATCGAACTCAACAGCGACACCCTGCCCAGGGTCCTGGTCAACAATCACTACTACACGCAAATCCGCCGCGCCGCCCGCTCCAGAGAGGACAAGCAGTACATCAGCGACTGCTTCCAGTCGGCCAACTGGCTGGTGAAATCCCTTCATCAGCGGGCGACCACCATCCTCAAGGTGGCGACCGAGATCGTGCGCCAACAGGACGGTTTTTTTGCCAAAGGCGTGCAGCACCTGCGTCCCCTGGTGCTGCGTGACATCGCCGAGGCCATAGACATGCACGAAAGCACGGTCAGCCGCGTGACCTCGAACAAGTACATGGCGACGCCCAGGGGCATCTACGAGCTGAAGTATTTCTTTACCCCGGCGATCGGCAGTTCCACCGGCGGCGAGGCCTATTCCTCGGTGTCGGTTCGCCACCGCGTCAAGGCCGTGATCGACGCCGAATCCCCGCGCCAGCCGTTGTCCGACGATAAGATCGTCGCCCTCCTCGGCAAGGAGGGAATCGGCATCGCCCGGCGTACCGTGGCCAAATACCGGGAAGCCATGCGCATACCGTCGTCTGTGCAACGCCGCCGCGCCAAGGCATCGCTGTAAGGGATCGGTCATTGGTATAAATCCGTACCCGGCGCCTATTGACTCTGGTCGGAGTGCCCACTAACTTCCGGCGTTCGCACGCCACTGCCGCGGATTTGACGGTGTGATGGGTGCGCCGCTTTCGGTGCTGATCGGCAGAAAATGTGCGTCCCCGGACAGCTGTGAGGCTTTACGGGCCAAGTCGGCTTTCTTATGGAAATATCGGTCAAAGGAAAGCACCTGGACGTCGGCGTCGCCCTCAGGGGCTACGTCGAGGATCAGCTACAAAACACCGTCGCGAAGTATTTCAACCGTGCCGTCGACGGGACGGTGATCATCTCGCGCGAAGGCCGCATGTTTCGCGTCGACATCTCGGTGCACGCGGGCCGCGGCATGGTCATGCAGGGGGGGAGCGCGGCCGATGAAGCCTACGCCGCCTTCGACGGGGCGCTGGGACGCATCGCCAAGCGGCTGCGGCGCTATAAGCGGCGGCTCTGCAACCACCACAAGGTGCGTGACCCCGAGGAGATCCTGGCGGCCCAGCAATACATCATCGCCGCCGAAAGCGACGACAACGACGAAGTGCCCGAGGATGCCCAGCCGGCAATCATCGCCGAGATGGCGCACGAGATCGCCACGCTGACCGTGGGCGAGGCGGTCATGCGCATGGACCTGGCCGATGTGCCGTTGATGATGTTCCGCAACCGGGCCCACGGCGGCCTCAACGTGATCTACCGGCGTGACGACGGGAATGTCGGGTGGATCGATCCGAGCGGTTCCAAACAGGTGTAAGGGCTAAGAAACGGTCATGGAAATCAACGAGCTCATCAGTGCCGAGTCCGTTATCCCGAATTTGCGCGCCTCCAGCAAGAAACAGGCCCTGCAGGACCTTGCCCGGCGGGCGGCCGAAATCACCGGGCTGCACGAGCGGGCCATCTTCGACGTCCTTATGGAACGCGAGCGCCTGGGCACCACCGGCGTCGGCAACGGCATCGCCATTCCCCACGGCAAGATGGCCAACCTGGACCGCCTTTACGGCCTGTTCGCGCGCCTCGAGCGCGCGGTCGATTTCCAGTCCATCGACGAGCAGCCGGTGGATTTGATCTTTTTGCTGCTGGCTCCGGAATCCGCCGGTGCCGATCACCTCAAGGCGCTGGCGCGGGTTTCCCGGTTGCTGCGCGACGGCAGCGTCTGCGAGAAACTCCGCGGAACCAGCGACGCGGAGGCACTGTTCGCCCTTCTCACCGAATCCATGGAAAACCGCGCCGCCTGAGCGGATATCTCCGCGCCGTTACTTTTCCGCCTCGACGTCGATGGTCTTCGGGCCGCGGGGCCCGCTTTTGCCCGCGGGCTGGGCGCATTCGATCTTGATGGTGCGCACCTCGGGTTCCACGGTCTTGCGTTCCACGTCGATGTGCAGAAGACCGTTATCGAGCGCCGCGCCGGTGATCTCGATCCCCTCGGCGAGCACGAAACTGCGCTGGAACTGGCGCGCGGCGATGCCGCGGTGCAGGAACGCCCGGCCGCTTTCGTCGTCGCTGCTGCGGCCGCGGATGACCAGTTGGTTGTCCTCCACCGAGACGTTCAGGTCGTCGGCGGAAAACCCCGCCACGGCGAGGGTGATGCGCAGGCCGTTGTCGCCGATCTGCTCGATGTTGTAGGGCGGGTATCCCTCGCCCGACGTCTTGGCGACGCGGTCGAGGATCCGCTCGAAGTGTTCAAAGCCCAGCAACAGGGGATTGTCGAAGCCGGTAAACCGAGACATGGGAGCGTTCTCCTCTGTAATCGAGCGAGCACCGCCTGGTAAGGGCCCTGACGAAGGCGCCCCGTCGGCGGCCATGGTCAGGCACCGCCGATATCGTCCCTTAATATCGCTACCGCCCCGCGGCCCGTCAAGGGACGGGGCGCGGCGGGCCGCCGGCCCGTCTACTGCTCGCGGCCGGCGCGGGCGAAGCTGCGCGCGATCGGCTGCAGGAGGTAGTCCAACGCCGTGCGTTCCGCCGTCACCAGGAAAACCTCGGCCTGCATGCCCGGCTTCAGGGTCGAGACATCGAAACCCTGCGTCCCGGCCGCCGGCACGACGCGGGCCGTGAAGTACGATTGACCGGTCACCGGATCGGTCATGCGGTCCGCCGACACCGACGTCACCGAGCCCTCCAGCAACGGCGTGGTGCGCCTGTTGAACGCCGTGATCCGCGCCCTGGCGGGCATGCCCTCGTAGACCGTGTCGATGTCCTGGGGGTCGACGCGCACGTCGATGATCAACCGGTCCTCGTCGGGGACGATGTCGAGCAGCGTCTCCCCCGGCTGCACGACGCCGCCGGCGGTATGCACCTGAAGATCGACCACGGTGCCGGATTGGGGCGCCCTCACGCCGGTGCGCAGCAGCACGTCCTCGGCCGCGTAGATTTTCTCCTTGAGGTCGGCGACTTCCCCCTGCACCTCCTGCAACGCCTTGGCGACCTCGTTGCGGCTCTCGGTCCCGGGGATGGTGAGCTGGAGCTTGACCTCCATGATACTCCTCTCGGCCAGCGCGATCCGCGCCCGGTGGTCCCCGATCTCGCCTTCCATATCGGCGGCCTGGCGTTGCAGGGCGAGCAGGACGGATTTGCTGGCGACGCCCTTCTCGAGCATGGATTTCACCGTCGCGATCTCGTCTTTCAGCAACCGGAGGTGCTCTTTCCCGGCGACGACCTGGGCCCGGAGGCCGGTGATTTCCTGCCGGTGCTTGGCGATCCGCTCCCTGAGGATGGATTCTTCGTTGGCCATCTTGATCCGCCGCGCCTGGAAGAGGTCCTTCTGGCCGGCGATCATCTCGGCGATCACGGGGTCGTTGGCCCGGCCCAGCAGTTCGTCGGGGAAGTCGATGTCCTCGCGGCCCTCCCGCTCCGCCAGCAGCCGCGCCTGCTGCGCCAGGGCGGCGGCATACCGCCCCTGCAACAGATCCAACTGGGCCCGGGCGTAGGTGTCGTCGAACTGCACCAGGATCTGGCCGGCCTTGATCCTGTCCCCTTCGTTGGTCAGGATGTTCTTGATGATGCCGCCTTCCAGGTGCTGGATGGTCTTGCGGCTGCTCTCGACGCCGACCACGCCGCGGGCGATGGCGGCGCTGTCAAGCCGGGTGTTTGCCGCCCACACCACGGAACCGCCGATAAAGATGATGATGACGGCCCAACCCCGCCGCCGCCACCGGCCGAGCACGCTGTCGAGGGTATTGTCGGGCACGGCCACGGCCCGGGGCGTGTTGTCCGGTTGCGCCGCCGCACCGGGGCGGTCCTGGCGCCCGGTTTCCGGAGCCAGGGCGGGCCTCTTGCCGAACGAGGTCCTGGACATGGCGCTCACGCCACCGAGCGGGCCGCGTCATCCGCGCCCGGTTTGCCGGCGGGCTTGTCGGCGGGCTTGTCGTCGCCGGAGAGCACCCGCAGATTGGTGCGCGCGCCCTTTTCGACGATCTTTCCGCAGCCGCCCTGAAGCAGCAGCACCCTATCGGCGTGGGCCAGGATACTCGGCCGGTGGGCGACGATGATGGTGGTGGCGCCCCGTGCCTTGAGGCCGTGGATCGCTCCGATCAGGGCGGTGACTCCGTCGGTGTCCAGGTTCGAGTAGGGCTCGTCAAGAATGACCAGGGTCGGGTCTCCGAACAGGGCCCGGGCCAGCGCCACGCGCTGGCGCGTGCCCACCGAGAGCCTGTCGGCCGGTCCGCCGACCACGGTGTCATAGCCCTCCGGAAACTGCAGGATGAGTTCGTGGATGCCGGCCCGTTTGGCCGCCTCGACGACCCGCAGGGGCGGCGCGTCGGAAAACCGGGCGATGTTGTCGCGAACGGTTCCGGGCAGGAGCTCGACCACCTGGGGGACGTACCCCACGTGGCGGCCGAGATCATCCGCGTTCCAGGCAAACACGTCCGCGCCGTCCAGGCGCACGGTCCCCCGGGCCGGCTTGGCGACGCCGAGCAGCAGGCGCACCAGGGTCGATTTCCCCGCCCCGGTGGGCCCGGTGACGCCCAACAGCTCGCCCGGATTCACCTGGAAGGACAGGCCGTTGAACACCGGCTCGTCCACGCCTTCGGGGATGAACGCGAGTTTGCTCACCACGAGCCTGCCCGCCGGCTTGGGCAGGACCATATGCCCGCTTTCCGCCGCCGCCCTGAGCAGGGTGTCCTTGACCCGGCGAAAGGCCATGCGCGCGATCACCAGGCTCCGCCACACGCCGATGGACTGCTCCACCGGCGCCAGGGCCCTGCTCAATATGATGGAGGCGGCGATCATCGCCCCCACCGAGAGCTCCTGGCGGACCACGAGCAGGGCCGCCAGGCCGAGGATGAGCACCTGGAGCACCAGGCGCACGAACTTGCTCAGCGCCATGACCAACCCGGCGCGGTCGCTGGCCACCGCCTGGAAGCGCAAGGCGCGCGCGTTCTCGACGCTCCACCACTGGGAAAGAGTCTTCCCCATGCCCATGCCGTCGGCCGTCTCCGCCTGGCGCACCATGGACTCGGCGGCGGTCATGCCGCGGAACGCCGCCGCGTTGGCATCCCTGAGCGGGGCGCGGGTCAGGACCTCGTTGAGCAGGGCAAGCACCATCATGAGGCCGCCACCGGCCACGGCGGCCAGCCCCAGCAGCGGGTGCAGGATGAAGATGAGACCGATGAACAGGGGCACCCAGGGGGCGTCCATGAGCGTCAGCACCCCGGCGCCGGTGAGGAAGGTGCGGACCTGGGAAAGGTCCCTGAGGCACCGGGTCGAGCGTCCCGCCCCCGCCGCCGGGGCCAGGGCGGCGACGAACAGGGCCGGGCTCAGCCTGCCGTCGAGCCACAGGCCGATGCGCACCAGCATGCGCGAGCGGATGAGATCGAGGGCGGCCATCACGGCGAAGGCCGCGACCGCGGCGATCGTCAAGGCGATAAGGGTGTCCTCGCTGCGGCTGGTCATGACCCGGTCGAAAAGCTGCACCATGTAGACGGGTACGGTCAGGACCAGAAGATTGATGCAGAAACTGAACGCCCCCACCGTGACGAAGGCGGACCGGCAGGCCCTGGTTACGGTATGCAGCGGCGACGGGTCCGCCGCCACCTGTTTCCTTTCGCCGCTTCGGCTCATCGGCCTCGGCTCCCGCGCCTTGGTGGAAGATTGAGAAGATCAACGTCGCCGGCGACGGGGCCGCTCGTGCCGACGCCGGCCGGCGTCGCCCCGTCGCCTAAACCGCACCGCGTGGGGCTAAAATACACGTTCGGACGATTATTTGCAAATGGGAATTTTTCACTTAAAATATTGGAAATTGTTCCGTATATTATTTAACATTATTATTATATATATTTTACATAAAATTTTCTTTGTTTCTTGGGAGTGCCGGCCGCCGGTGAACGGTTGGCGGTCTGGCGGTGCGGGGGAGGGGGGGGGTGAACGGGGGGAGCGACGGGCGACGGTTTGCCGGCGTCGCGCTCAACCGGCGCAGTCGGGTCGCAGGTCGACGAAGCCCCATCCAAAGATGTCGTCCCGGCCCGGGGCGCCGAGGTCGATGGTGTGCTTGCGCAGGAACCGGCGCAGCGTGGCCGGGCTGCGGCCCGGACGGCGCACGATCTCGAGGGCCATCAGGACGCTGATGTAGGGCACCGCGAACGACGTGCCGCTCTGGAAGCGTCCGCCGCCCGGCACCGCCGTCCACACGCGCACGCCGGGCGCCGCGAATTCGATATAGGGCCCCCTGTTGGCCTTGAAGTAGACGACCCACTGTCTTCCGAACGCGGTCACCGCGACGACCTGTTTGTAGGCGGCGGGATAGGCGGGCCTGTCGGCGCTGCCCCAGTTCCCGGCGGCGGCGACCATGACCAGGTTTTTCTTTTGCGCCCGCTTGAAGGCGATGCGCATGACCTTGTTGTCGGCGCCGGCGACGCTCAGGTTGATGACGTGGACGCGCTCCTTGGCCAGCCAGTTGATGGCCTTCAGCAGGCCCACGGCGTTGCCCACCACCTGCCCGGTCTCGTTGACCTCGAAGATGTTGCCGGCCCTGAGCTCCGCCCCGGGCAGCAGCCCGCCCCAGCTCGGCTTGCCGACCAACATCGCGGCGATGGCGGTGCCGTGGTCGGCGGGGCCGGGCTTGCGCCGGGCCTTATGGAAGGAGCGGAAGCGGATGTGCTGACCGGCCAGCGCCGGGTGCCGCACGTCGACCGGGGCGTCGATCATCCCCAGCCGCACCCCCTTGCCGCAGTCGGCCGTCGCCTTGGCCCAGCCAATGAGCCCGCGCGCGTCACTGGCGGAGTACCGTGCCTGCTGCTGGGGTTGCCCCCTGCTGGGGTAGATGAATTGCTGGGGTTGATAGATGTGATTGGCGTCGATGACCGAGCCGGGAAACCGCCGGCGCAACAGCGTGATCGCCTGGGGCACGCTCAGCCCGTCGGGCGTGCGCAGGCGGAACACCTCCAGCGACAACTGGGGCAGCTGCACCGTTTCGATGACGGCGAAGCCAAGCCGCCGGGCCGGCCCCTGGAAGCGGGGCGGCGGGTTGACGACGAGAAGCTCTCCGTCTTCGTAGCGGTTCTCCGGCAGCACGAGAACGTCGGCGCCGGGCGCCTTTTCCCCGTTCTCGGCGTTGAAGCGCCGGACGTTCGTGGGGCGCCCATTCTTGTCGTATTCGAGGATGCGCACGTCGGCCCTGGGCGACGGGTCCGTGGGAACCAGGGCGGCCCACAGGACGAGGATTATGGCACAGAACGCGGCGGCCACGCGCATGGGTCAAGCGTCCCCTATCGATCAAGCATTCCGCAACCCGGAGTCCCCGGGACCGACGGGCTGTTCCGGTCCACCCGCGGCCATATGGTAAGGACGGCAGGTTACCAATGTATGAATGGGGCACCGGGTCGGGGGGAGTGCGAATCGGTCTCTGTCCGCCTTCGCCAACCTGCCTTCGCCGAAGCGAAGCTCCGGCTTCGCGCAGGCAGGGGCTTCGGCGGACACTCCTACGCCTAAACGCCTTCGGGTGGCTTGCTACGCGTAGGCGGGAGGGGGGCCGCCTACGCCAACCTGCCTTCGCCGAAGCGAAGCTCCGGCTTCGCGCAGGCAGGGGCTTCGGCGGACACTCCTACGCCTAAACGCCTTCGGGCGTCAGTCCACTGGGTGGCCTGCCACCCGAAGGCGAAGGCGTAGGGTGGTGGAGCCGAGGGGAATCGAACCCCTGACCTCTTGAATGCCATTCAAGCGCTCTCCCAACTGAGCTACGGCCCCGTGCACGAAATCGCGGGCCAGCCAAGGCGCCGCCGGCGCGCGCCCCGAGGAACACCGCCGGCGCCGGGAAAATACCGAGGGTCGTTGCGCCGAGGCAAGGAAAAACCGGGGCTCAGGTCTTGTCCTCGATGCCGTCGTCCAGGTGTTCGCGGACCTCGGATACGTCGTCGTCGTCCTCGCGCAGCTCGGAGGCGTCCTCGATCAGGCTGTCGTCGGCGACCTTGACCTCTTCGAGATCGTCGTCGTCATCGTCGTCGTCCTCGTCGTCCTCGACCGTTTCGACGACGACCTCCAGCGGCACGACGTGCTCGTCTTCGGGCGGCGGCACGGGCTCGGGCACGACGACGGGCGGCGGCTCCGGCGGCGCGGCGCGGTGCCGCGGTTTCGGCGTGTTGCCGGCCACGTATTCAGCGCCGCACTTCGGGCACTGCGGTTTCTCGCGGTTAAGATCGTAAAAGCGCGCGCCGCAACCCTGGCAGGTCCGCTTCACGCCCCATTTCCGTTTAACCACCCGTGTCTCCGCATGTCCGTCGTTTCTCTCTCGATCAGCCAATTGCCATGTTCCGCGGGCACTGTCAAAAGCAAAAATCGGGGACGGGAGAAAAAATGCCGCCAAGTCAGCCCTACCGCCGGGCGCGGTATTCGTGGTACAGACCCGACCAAGCCCGCCGGACGGACCGGGTGGGTCCGGACGTTCGAGGAAACTGAAGAGCCATGGCGTTGATTTCCCGCCGTGCCCGGACACTCACCGGGGAAGGGTCCGTCCCCGGCGACAAGTCCATATCACACCGCGCCCTGATCGTCGGTTCCGTGGCCGTGGGCGAGACCCGCATCAGCGGCCTGCTGGAAGCAGACGACGTGCTGCGCACCGTGGACGCCCTTCGCGCCCTGGGCGCGCGCATCGACCGCGACGCCGACGGCGTCTGGCACGTCTTCGGACTGGGCGTCGGCGGTCTGGCGGAACCGGCCGCGGTTCTCGATATGGGCAACTCCGGCACCGGGGCGCGGCTCCTCATGGGGCTTTTGGCCACCCATCCCTTCACCAGCGTCTTCACCGGCGACGCCTCGCTGTCGGCGCGCCCCATGGACCGGGTGATGACGCCGCTCAGGCGCATGGGAGCGGCGATCAGCGCCCGCTCCGGCGATCGCCTGCCGCTGATGATCCGGGGCACCGCCGGTCCCCTGCCCATCACCTACGAGCTTCCCGTGGCCTCGGCCCAGGTGAAGTCGGCGGTGCTGCTGGCCGGCCTCAACACGCCCGGCACGACCACCGTCGTCGAGCCCCAGCCGACCCGGGATCACAGCGAACGGATGCTGCGCCACTTCGGCGCCGAGGTCGCCGTGGAGAGTCTCGACGGCGGCGGGCGGGCGATCGCGCTTGCCGGCCAGCCCGAGATCGCGGGCCGCCCTGTGGTGGTGCCGGGGGATCTGTCGTCGGCCGCGTTTCCCCTGGTGGCGGCGCTCCTGGTGCCGGGATCGCGCCTCACCCTGCGCCGGGTCGGGATCAACCCACTGCGCAGCGGCCTGGTGCAGACCCTGGGCGAAATGGGGGCCGGGATCGCCATTGCCGAGCGCCGCACCGAGGGCGGCGAGCCCGTCGCCGACCTGACCGTCGAGGCCGGTCCGTTGCGCGGCGTCGAGGTGCCGCCCGAGCGGGCGCCGTCGATGATCGACGAGTACCCGGTGCTGGCCGTGGCCGCCGCCTGCGCCGAGGGCGTCACCCGCATGACCGGCCTGGGCGAGCTCCGGGTCAAGGAGAGCGACCGCCTCGGTGCCATGGCGCGGGGCCTGGACGCCTGCGGCGTCCGCGTCGAGGAGAGCCCCGATGCCCTCGCCGTTCACGGCACGGGCCGGGCGCCGGAGGGCGGTGCCCGGATCGCGATCGAGCGGGATCACCGCATCGCCATGGCCTTCCTCGTCCTCGGCATGGTCACGGCCGAGCCCGTCGCCATCGACGACGCCGGCCCCATCGAGACCAGCTTCCCCGGCTTCGCCGGGTTCATGAACGGCCTCGGCGGCCGCATCGCCGAGGAGGACGCCCCGTGACCGCCCCGCCCGTGACCGGCGCCCGATGATCATCGCCATCGACGGCCCGGCGGCCGCCGGCAAGGGAACGCTGGCGAAAAAACTGGCCGCCCACTTCGGCCTGGCGGCCCTCGACACCGGCCTTCTCTATCGCGCCGTGGGCCTGAAGACGGTGCGCCGGGGCGCCGATCCCAGCGATGCCGGCGCCGCCGGCGCCGTGGCCCGGGAGCTGGACGCCGGCGACCTGGCCGATGCGGACCTGCGCGGCGACGAAGCCGCCAATGCGGCCTCGGTGGTGGCTGCGATTCCCGAGGTCCGGGCCGCGGTGCTGGAATTCCAGCGCGCCTTCGCCCGCAAGCCGCCGGGGGACGCCAAAGGGGCGGTGCTCGACGGGCGCGACATCGGCACCGTGGTCTGCCCGGAGGCGGACGTAAAGTTGTTCGTCACCGCCCCGGTCGAGGTGCGCGCCGGGCGGCGCCTTAAAGAGTTGCGGGAACGCGGGCTCGAAGCTATACATAGCCGCGTTCTGCGGGACATGAAGGCGCGCGACGCGCGCGATGCGGGGCGCGACGTGGCGCCGTTGGTGCCGGCCGAGGACGCTTTCGTCCTCGACACCAGCGAAATGGACGCCGAGCGGGTTTTTGCCGAGGCGCTCGCTATCATCAAATCGCGGACCCGGTAGGTCTCACCCGCGACCGCCGGGGACGTTTGGGAACTGGTGGCCGCCGCGGCGCAAGCCGGCGGCGGCAAACATGGATAGTCTTGGAAGACCGCCGGAGACAACCGGTCGGCCGGAACTGAATCAGTGTATAGAGGATTACCAATTCATGGCGCGTGCAAACGGGACTGTGGCCGAGGACCAGGCAGCCCCTCCGAGCGGCGAGGATTTCGCCCAACTTCTTGAAGAATCCCTGGGTGATCACAGAAGCTTCGAGGGCCGGGTTGTCAAGGGCACCGTGATCGCCGTCGACAACGACATGGTGCTGATCGATGTCGGCCTGAAATCGGAAGGCCGGGTGCCCCTGAAGGATTTCGCGACTCCGGGCCAGGACACCGAAGTCAAGGCGGGCGACAGCGTGGACGTCTTTGTCGAGCGCTACGAGGACCGGGAAGGCGTCGTCAGGCTGAGCCGCGAGAAGGCGCGCCGCGAGGAGGCGTGGACCGAGCTCGAGAAGGCCTTTTCCAGCGGCGACCGCGTCAACGGCATGATCTTCGGCCGCGTCAAGGGCGGCTTCATCGTGGATCTGTCGGGGGCCGTCGCCTTCCTGCCCGGCAGCCTGGTGGATATTCGTCCGGTGCGCGACATCGCCCCCCTCATGGGCACGCCGCAACCCTTCCAGATCCTCAAGATGGACCGGCAGCGCAACAACATCGTCGTGTCGCGCCGGGCGGTGCTGGAGGAAACCCGCGCCGAGGAACGCTCCGAGCTCATCGCCAACCTCAAGGAAGGCCAGGTCCTGGAAGGCGTGGTCAAGAACATCACCGACTACGGCGCTTTCGTCGACCTGGGCGGCGTGGACGGGCTTTTGCACGTCACCGACATTGCCTGGCGGCGCATCAACCATCCGACCGAGACCCTTCAGATCGGCGAAACGGTCAAGGTGCAGGTGATCCGCTTCAACGCCGAGACCCAGCGCATCTCCCTTGGCATGAAACAGCTCGAGGCCGACCCCTGGGAGGGCGTGGCGGCCAAGTACCCGTCGGGCACCAAGTTTACCGGCCGGGTCACCAACATCACCGATTACGGCGCCTTCGTCGAGCTCGAGCCGGGGGTCGAAGGCCTGGTCCACGTATCCGAGATGAGCTGGACCAAGAAGAACGTCCACCCCGGGAAGATCGTCTCCACCAGCCAGGAGGTGGAGGTCATGGTGCTCGACGCCGACCCGGAGAAACGGCGCATCAGCCTCGGCCTCAAGCAGTGCCTCGGCAATCCGTGGGAGGCGTTCCGCGACACCCACAAGCCCGGCTCCGAGGTCGAAGGCGAGGTCAAGAACATCACCGAGTTCGGTCTGTTCATCGGCCTTCCCGGCGACATCGACGGCATGGCCCATTTGTCCGACCTCGCCTGGGGCAAGACCGGCGAAGAGGCCCTGGCCCAATTCAAGAAGGGCGACACGGTGCGGGCGAAGGTGCTCGACGTGGACATGGAGAAGGAACGGGTCAGCCTCGGCATCAAGCAGCTCAGCGAGGATCCCTTCGACGCCGCGCTGGGCAAGCTGAAAAAGGGCGCCGTCGTCACCTGCACCGTCTCGAACGTGCTCGACAACGGCATCGAGGTGGCGATCGGCGAGGGCGTGTCCGGTTTCATCCGCAAGGCCGAATTGTCCCGCGACCGCAGCGAACAGCGGCCCGACCGGTTCGCCAAGGGAGAGAAGGTGGACGCCAAGATCACCCAGATCGACCGCAAGGCGCGGCGGGTGGTTCTGTCGGTCAAGGCCCGCGAGGTCGAGGAAGAGAAAAAGGCCATGGCCGCCTACGGCTCGTCGGACTCCGGCGCCAGCCTGGGCGACATCCTCGGTGCCGCCATAAAGGAAAAGAGGGAGGCGGCGGCGAAGGGGGGAGACGAGGCGGTCGAGGAAAAGGCGGAAAAGAAGGCCGCGAAGAAGCCGGCGAAAAAGGCCGAGACGGCGGACGCCGGAAAGGCGCCTGCCAAGAAGGCCGACAAGAAAGAGGCCGAACCAAAGACGGCGAAGAAGGCCGCGAAAAAGGCGCCGAAACCGAAGGCTGCGGCCAAGGGCAAAAGCGCATCCGCGGAGGCGGCCGGAACGAAGGAAAAGGCCAAGCCCAAAGCCAAGCCCAAA
>JBHHXI010000060.1:0-17886 GCA_046756945.1 Rhodospirillales bacterium | reverse complement strand
CGAGGCACGGTACGCCGTCGAGAAATGGGGGTTGCCGGTCTAGCAGGCTGCTGAAAAACCACCCATGTGCCGTCCTATCCTTCGAGACGCCGCCCTTTGGGCGGCTCCTCAGGATGAGGATTCTCATATAATCAAACACTTACCCCTCATGCTGAGGAGGCGCGGAGCGCCGTCTCGAAGCATAAGGCACCAGCAACGCCCTTTTTCAGCAGCCTGCTAGTGGGGCGTAATTTGGCTGATATTGGCCACTAGCCCCGGCGCTGCCGGTATGCCTGGACGCCCAGTTCGTCGAGGACCATCTGCTCGGTGCGTTCCCGTTCCCGGGCCTCGCGCATGTGCCGGGCGCCTTGCGCGAGTTCGAATTTCTTGAGATTCCGGTAGGCGTCGTTCAGCGCCCCGCGGGCGGCGGCGATCTTGCTCTCCGTCGCGGCGACGGAGTCGGCGATCCGCTCGCGGTGCAGGATCACCGCGTGGGCATAATTGCCGTACAGGTACGCGGCCTCATCGGGCGAGGCGCGGGCAACCTCTTGTTCGTTCCTGAGGTCTTCCTCGAGGCGCCGCGCCTGTTGCTCCAGATCGGCGACGATGCCCAGCAGGTCCCCCAGGGCGCGGCGCTTTTCGTCCACCCGCCATTTATGGAGACGGATCAGGCTGTTGAGGTTTCCGGCCAACCCTCATCCCCCGTTGAGCTCATTGGCCGCCGGAAACCGGCGTCGGTTGGGGGGGGGCGGCGGATTGGGGGGCTTCCGCGGCCGGCGGGAGCGGCGCGGAGCGGACGGCTTGCGGGGGCTCGGCCGTTTCTCCGGAGTTCCCTCCGCCATTCAGGATTTCGTCCAGCATCCCGTAACAGGCAGCCAGTTCCGTCTTCTCGTCCTTGGTCTGGCTCAGGAACTTCTCCAGCGCCGGGAAGTAGCGGATGGCCTCGTCGACCGCGGGGTCGCTGCCGACGCGGTAGGCGCCGAGCCGGATGAGTTCCGCCATGTCCTCGTAGGTCGCCAGATAACGCCGCGCACGATCGACGGCGGCGTTTTCCTCCGCCGTGTTGCACGCGGGCATGGTTCTGGAGACGCTGCGCAGCACGTTGATGGGCGGATACCGGCCCCGTTCGGCGATGGCGCGGTCGAGCACCACGTGGCCGTCGAGAATGCCGCGCACGCAATCGGCGACGGGCTCGTTGTGGTCGTCGCCTTCGACCAGCACCGTGAACAGGCCGGTGATGGCGCCCTGGCCACGGGCCCCCGGTCCGGCCCGCTCCAACAGCCGCGGCAGCTCGGCGAAGACCGACGGCGTGTAGCCTTTGCTGGCCGGCGGCTCGCCCGCCGACAGGCTGATTTCCCGCTGGGCCATGGCAAACCGGGTGATACTGTCCATCAGGCACAGCACGTCGCGTCCCTGGTCGCGGAAATACTCGGCCACCGCCATCGTCACATAGGCCGCCTGGCGGCGCACCAGGGGCGATTCATCGGAGGTGGCGACGACGACCACGGTGCGGGCCAGACCGTCCGGGCCGAGATAGTCCTCGATGAATTCGCGCGTCTCGCGCCCCCGTTCACCGATCAGGCCGATGACGCTGACTTCCGCATCGGTGTGACGGGCCATCATCGACAACAGGGTCGACTTGCCGATGCCCGACCCGGCGAAGATGCCCATGCGCTGGCCGCGGCAACAGGTGAGAAACGCGTTCATCGCCCTGACACCCAGGTCGACCTTGGCGCCGACCCGTTGGCGGGCGTGGGACGGGGGCGGCTGGTTGTGCACGGGATAGGCGGCCGGCCCGAAGGGCAAGGGGCCCTTGCCGTCGGCGGGCTCGCCGAAGGCGTTGACGACGCGCCCCAGCCAGTCGTCGCCGGGATAGATCGCCGGGTCGGCGGTGCTCACTTCGGCGCGGCACCCCAGGCCGACGCCGTCCAGCGACCCGAACGGCATCATCAGCGCCCGGCCGTCGCGGAAGCCCACCACCTCGCACAGCACGGGGGCGTCGTCGCGGCCGACGATCCGGCAGTGGTCGCCGACCGACAGGCTGCCCTGGGCGCCGCTCACCTCGACCAACAGGCCGACAACGGCGCTGACCCGGCCGTAGACCCGGTCATCCGGCAGACGCCTCACTTCGTTGATGATGTTGTTGACGAAAACGGCCAACCGAAAACCTCGCCTGAAGCCGGGCCATGCTGCCGGTCCGGCGATTATGGAAAGGGACCGTTTAAGGTTTGGTAAAGGCGGATTTCCGGGCATTCCCGCTGTTTTTTTGGGGACACCGCGCTCTTGAATGAATCGTGCCCCCACCCTATGGTTAACACATCGGTGACACAGACGTCGGTGCTCAGCCATGCGCGTGCTTCTCGTCGAAGACGACCCGACAACGGCGCAAAGCGTCGCAATGATGCTCAAGTCGGAGGGGATGGTCGTCGATACGACCGAGTTCGGCGAAGACGGCCTGGAAATCGGCAAGCTGTACGATTACGACATCATCGTCCTTGACCTGATGCTTCCCGATATCGACGGCCTCGAGGTGTTGCGCCGCCTTCGCGACGCCCGTGTGGGCACTCCGGTGCTGATCCTTTCCGGCCTCACGGAAATCGAGCAGAAGGTCAAGGGGCTGGGCATCGGGGCCGACGATTACCTGACAAAACCCTTTGACAAGCCCGAGCTGCTGGCGCGCATCCAGGCCATCGTGCGGCGCTCGAAGGGCCATTCCCAGTCCGTCATCCGGACCGGCAAGCTGAGCGTCAACCTGGACGCCCACGTGGTCGAGGTGGACTCGCGGCCCATCCACCTGACGGGCAAGGAATACGGCATCCTGGAGCTGCTCAGCCTGCGCAAGGGCACGACCCTGACCAAGGAGATGTTCCTCAACCACCTGTACGGGGGCATGGACGAGCCCGAATTGAAGATCATCGATGTCTTCATCTGCAAGCTGCGCAAGAAACTGGTGGCCGCCACGGGCGGCGACAACTACATCGAAACCGTCTGGGGCCGGGGCTACGTTTTGCGCGACCCGGAAAGCGAAAAGGAGCAGGCGCAGGCCTAGGGTCCGGGGGACCACGCGATCATGGCCGCCGGCGGGCGACGCCCCGCGGCGGCGGGGCTTCTCAAGTCAAATGACCGGAAGTTTGTGGCCTTGCGCCCCTAGGACGCGGATGCCCCGACGTTGGTGGCTGCCGCCGGTGCGGCGGCGGCGGGAACCGCCTCGGCAAGGCAATACACGCCCCGCTGACCGGGAACGGGCTTGAACTTGTCCGAAATGCCCAGCACCGTCTCGGCACCGCCCAGGAACAGGCGGCCGTCGGCGGGTATCATGCGGCTGATCCAATCCAGAATACGGGTCTTGGTCGGCTGGTCGAAGTAGATCAGCACGTTGCGGCAGAAGACCACGTCGAACACGCCCAGCATCTTGGGATCGTTCAGCAGGTTGAACTCCTTGAACGTCACCATGTCGCGCAGGGACGGGTCGATCTCCCACGCGTCGTTGGCTTTCTTGAAATACTTCAGCAGCATCTGGATGGGCAGGCCGCGTTGCACTTCGAACTGCGAATAGATTCCCTTCGTCGCCTTGGCCAGCATCTGGGTTGAAATATCGGTGGCGATCATTTCGCAGCGCCAGCCTGTCAGCTTGGCGGCCTCCTCCTTAATGACCATGGCCAGCGAATAGGGTTCCTGGCCGCTGGAGGCGGCGGCGCACCAGATGCGGAACGACTTCTTGGCGGCGCGGTTTTTCAGCAAATCCGGCAGGATCATGTCGCGGAACGTGTCGAACGGCTTGAGGTCCCGGAAGAAGAAGGATTCGTTGGTGGTCATGGCCTCCGTCACCTCGCGCAGGAGGCCTTCCTCCTTGCTGGTGCGGATGGTCGATATCAGATCCTCCAGCCCTTTCATGCCCCGCTTGCGGGCCACCGGCATCAACCGGCTCTCCAACAGATATGCCTTGTCCTTGGTCAGGACCAACCCGGACCGCTTGTTGACAAGCTGACTGAGGAACTCGAAATCCACAGGTTTCATGACCCCCCCTTCGTGGCATGGCGCATGATGTAGGGAGCAAGCTCCGCAATCGGCAACACCGCGCTGCACAGGCCCGCCGTCGCCACGGCGCCGGGCATGCCCCAGACGACGCTGCTTTCTTCGTCCTGGGCGACGATCGTACCGCCTGCCTTGGTCACCGCTTCGCCACCGTTGAGACCATCGTGGCCCATGCCGGTCAGAATCACGCCCAGCACGCCCGGGCCGAAGACCTTGGCCAGGCTGCGAAGCATGGGATCAACAGCCGGCCTGCAGAAGTTCTCCGGCGGCGCCTTGCTCAACCGGAACACCCGTTGCGCCTTGTTCGCCTCAACTACCATGTGGAAATCGCCGGGCGCCACATAAATGTGCCCCGACTCGACAACTTCTCCGTCCTTGGCCTCCGCGCACGGCCGGCCGGTCGCCCGGGCGATGTGTTCGGCGAGCATGGTGGTGAAGGTCGGCGGCATGTGCTGGGTGATGAAGATGGGCTGTCGGATGTCCGACTTCAGGCCGCCGAGAACGGCGAACAGGGCCTGGGGGCCGCCCGTGGAGCTGCCGATGGCCAGCACCGTGGGCCGCACCGGGCCCGGTTTACGCAACGCGATGGGCTTGGCCGGGTACAGCCCCGGGCCGGAAGGCGCACCTTCGCCGCGCGCGGCGGAACGGTGGCGCCGGCGCACCTCGCCCAGGGTCTTGACCTTTGCCAGAAGCTCGCGGCGGAACGCGTCGCCCGTTCTGATGTCGCGGGTCGACGTGGGTTTGGGCACATAATCGGCGGCCCCCGCATTGAGCGCCCGGATACTGATGTCGGCGTTGCGGGTGGACAAGGTGGACGCCATGATGATCTTGATCCCGGGTTCCGCCTGAAGAAGCTTCGGCAGCGCCGTCAATCCGTCCATCACCGGCATTTCGATGTCCAGGATGATGACGTCGATATCGTTGGCGGAAAGGGTGTCGAGGGCGATCTGGCCGTTCCCCGCGGCGGCGACGACGCTGACCTGGGAGTCGTCTTCCAGGATGCGCGTGATCATCATGCGGATGACCGCCGAATCATCCACGACCATGACCCGAATCGGATCCGCCACGGCACTTGCGGCCGCTGTCGTCACGTGGTCTTCCGCATGGATTGGCAACCCGTCCCTCAGGGGGAAATCACAAAAGACCGACTTGGGCAAATTTTGCCTGAATGATCTCGCTGTCAAACGGCTTCATGATGTATTCGTTGGCCCCGGCATCGATGGCCTCCTGGATGTGCTCGATATCGTTTTCCGTGGTGCAGAAGATGACTTTCGGCGTATCGCCACCGGGCAGCTTGCGCAGTTCCCGCAGGAAATCCATGCCGTCCATCACCGGCATGTTCCAGTCAAGCAGTATGACGTCGGGCATCTTGTCCTGGCATCCTGCCAAGGCGAGCTGCCCGTCGGCGGCCTCGCCGGTTTCGAATTTGAGCTCCTCGAGGATTTTTCGGGCCACCATCCGGATAACCTTGGAATCGTCAACAATCAGACAATACTTCATGTCACCCTACATTTCGTCAGAGGTATAACCGTTCTTCCACCTGCGACGTGGGCACGGGGATTGATCAACAGGCACCCTCTACCATCGAAGAAAAAACATCCACGTCAAGCACAACCGACACCATCCTGTCCGCCGCAAGGGCCGGCGGCGCAAATCACGGCCGGGGGGTCCCGGACGGCGGCGCAAGCGGCGGCCGCGGGCACCGGAATTGCCCAGGTCCCCGCCCTTCGGCCTGGGAATCCCGTGGCCCCCGCCGCCGCACACACCGGCGCCGCGCGACGGCTTCGCTCATGCCGCTTTTTGGGTCGCCATGGCGACGGTCTGGGTCAGGGTCCGGACCAGGACCTCGCGGTCGAACTTGGCCACGTAATCGTTGAAACCGACCGCGCGTCCGCGTTCGAAGTCCTTTTCCGTGGCGTGGGCGGATAGCGCCACCATGGGCACGTCCTCCCATCGGGCGTCACCGCGCACCTCGCGCGCAAACTCGAATCCGTTCATCTCCGGCATCTCGATGTCGCTGATGATGATGTCGAATTTGGTGCCGGCTTCGCGCATCGTGAGGGCATCGCGGGCGCTTCCCACGGCGGTGACGTCGTATCCGGCGACCGACAACAGCGGGCTCAGGAGATTTCGGAAGAACGGGCTGTCATCCACCAGCAGCACGCGTGTGGTGCCGCTCTCGCTCTCGAAAGCACCCTTGCCGGTGGTGCCGAACCAGTCGGGGAACGCCCGGATCAGGTAGTAGCCGGCGTCGATTACGGAGGTCGCCTTGCCGTCGATGACGGCGCTGCCGACAAGGCCGGGTTCCTTGGCCGACAGCTCGATGTTGAGATCGTCCTCGACAATGTCGACGATGTCGTCCACCACCAGCCCCATGGAGCGCTCGCCCTCGGTAAAGACCAGGATCGGCTGCCGTCCCCCGGTTTTCCATTCGTGGGCCGGGTTGAACGGAATCAGCGGCATCAGGTGGCCGCGGTACTGGACCATGAACTGGTCGTTGGATTGTTCCGTCGTCGCCATGTCGATCTCTTCCAGGCGGGCGACCAGGGCCAGCGGCACCGCCTTCAGTTCCTCGCCGCCGGCGCGGAAGATGAGCACGGTGGATTTTTCCTGGCCTTGCGCCGAGACGGCGTCTGTCGCCTCGGCCGTCTCGGCGGCATCGGCGGCGTTTATGGCGCCCTGTCCGGTGGCCGCGGCGATGCCATTGGGGTCGAGGATCATGATGACGCTGCCATCGCCGAGAATCGTGTTGCCCGAATAAAACTGGATGTCCCTGAGGATCGGCGCCACGGGCTTGACCACGATTTCTTCCGTGTCGAACACCTTGTCGACCATGAGGCCGAAGGTATAGGCCCCGACCTGGGCGACGACGATGAAGACCTCGTCGTCGGGACGCACCTTTCTTTCGCCCATGCCAAAAAGACCGAACAGCGACACCAGGGGCAGGAGGCGGTCGCGCAGTCTCAGAACCGGCGCATCGTTGATCATCTCGATCGCGTGCTCCGAGTGGGCCGACGCGCGTACGAGTTCCAGCACGCTGATTTGCGGAATGGCAAAGCGTTGGCCACCACATTCGACGACCAGCGCCGAAACGATCGCCAAGGTCAGCGGAATCTTGATTGTGAAGGTGGTGCCCCGGCCGGCCACCGACATCAGCTCGATGGTGCCGCCGATCTTTTCGACGTTGGTGCGCACCACGTCCATGCCGACGCCGCGGCCCGAAATGCTGGTCACCTTCTGCGCCGTCGAGAACCCGGCTTTGAAAACGAACTGCTGGATTCCCACATCGCTCATGCCCTCCAGCTCGGCCTCGCTGGCAAGGCCGTTTTGGAGGATCTTGTCCTTGATTCTTGCGGTATCGAGACCCCGCCCGTCGTCGGTGATCTCGATGATGATGTGGCCGCCCTCGTGGTAGGCGTTGAGCCTGATCGTGCCGGTTTCCGGCTTGCCCGCCTGCCGGCGCTCCTCGGGCGTCTCCAGGCCGTGATCGGCGGAGTTGCGGATCATGTGCGTCAAAGGATCCTTGATCAATTCGAGAACCTGGCGGTCCAGTTCGGTTTCGGCGCCGACCATCTGCACTTCGATCTTCTTGCCCCCCTCCACCGAAAGATCGCGCACGATTCGCGGCAGCTTGGCCCAGGCATTGCCGATGGGCTGCATGCGGGTCTTCATCACCCCTTCCTGCAGGTCCGTGGTGATCAGGCTGAGGCGCTGCAAGGGGGCCGTGAACTCGCTGTCGTCCTGGCCACGCACCATTTGCATGAGCTGGTTGCGCGTCAACACCATCTCGCTGACCAGGGTCATCAGATCCTCGAGCACCTCCACGTTGACCCGAATGGACTGGGCCGCCACCGAGGATTCCCTGGGCGGGCTCTTCTCCGTGGCGGCGGTGGAAGGCTTTTGCGGCGCGGCGGCAGCCGGGGGCGTCTCCGGGGCGGATTCGGGAGCGGCCCCGGATGCAGGGGCGGTGCCGCCGGCGGAATCCTTTCCATCGGTCCCCTCGGCCGTGATGCCGGCCATGATTTCGTCGTCCGTGGCCCCCTGCTTGCCCTCGGCCGTGGCTTCCGCCACCTCGTCCAGCAGTTCCTGGGCAATGGGGAACCCGCCCTCGGCGACCGGCGGCATGTCTGCCGGCGCTTTCCCGGTGGCGGCGTGCTCTTTCGCTGCCGGGCCCCCGGCATCCGGTACGGCGGTGTCGGCGCCGGCGGGGCCGTGTTCATCGGTCCCATCGGCCTCGCCCCCGGCCATGATTTCGTCGTCCGTGGCCGCGTTCCCGCCCTGGTCGGCGGCTTCGGCCACTTCGTCCAGCAGTTCCTGGGCGACCGGGAACCCGCCCTCGGCGACCGGCGGCGTGCTTGCCGGCGCTTCCTCGCTGGCGGCGTGCTCCTGCGCCCCCGATTCCCCGGCTTCCGATACCGCCGCCTCGTCCGCCGCCGGGGGGTCCGCGGCTGCCGCGACCTCGCCACTGGCCAGCGCGTTCAACCGGTCGATCAACTCCTGATCACTGCCTTCGGGCTCCGAGCCGGTCTCCTCGAGCTCGCCGAGCAGGGTCCTTATGGTGTCGATGCACCCGAGAATCAGGGTCACCGCGCCCGGCGTGACCTCCAGAGTCCCTTCCCGGAACTTGCCCAGAACGTTCTCCCCGGCATGGGCGACCGATTCAAGCCGGGGCAGGCCCAAGAAGCCGCAGGTCCCCTTGATGGTATGGACCAGCCGGAAGATATTTTGAAGGATCGCAGTGTCCTGGGGATTCTGCTCGAACTTCACCAGTTCGCCGTCGATAACCGCAAGGCTCTCGGCGCTTTCCGTGAGGAATTCGTTTAACAGGTCATCCATTTGCGGCTTTCCGTCTTGTGGCTTTCCGTCCGCTGGGCCACGGCGGAAGAGACATCCGCCCGGTTTTTTAGGTAGTTCGTGTGTCGAAAAAAAAACCTATGCTTCCGGTTAATCACCGGTAGCCGCTCGGCCCGTCCCCGCGGCCGAACGGATGCCCCGGGCCCTTGTCTGGAATCGATCTAATCCAGGCGGTCGGCCGGCAGCAGCACGGCCAGGCGGACCTCGCCGGGGGCGCTTTCGGACACCTCGAAGGTGATGCCGAAATCCTCGGCCAGCCGCGCCGCGAAATGCGCGTGCACGGTTTTCGCCGAGAGTTGGCCGGCCGGCACGTTGGACGCCATGGCGGCACGCAGATCGTCGCTGAACCGGGCCCCTTCGCCGATCGCCGTCACCGCCGCGCCCACCCCCTCGGGGAGGTCGGCGACGTGGACGCGCAACGCCCCACCCCGGGGCAGGGACTCGGCGCCCAGCAGCACCAGGTTGAGAACGAGTTTGAGGGCGGCCGCCGGCACGGTCCTGTCCCGGCTTGTGTCCCGCGGCCAGTCCAGGGTCACGCGCCCGTCGGCGAGCAGGTCCGTCGCCAGGTCCCGTGCCTCGTCGAGGGCGATTCCGCCCCCGGCGCCGGCGCCCAGGCCGAAGGCCATGCGGAAGAAGGCCAGACGCCGGGCCATCTCCCGGGCGCTGTGGGCAACCAGGGCCAACGCGCCCCGGGGGTCGTCGGACCCCTCGTCCACAAGCTCCAGCCCGGCGTTCACCGCACCCACGGGTCCGGCCAGATCGTGACACAGGCGGGAGCACAAAAACTGAGCCACCTTGAGATCGACGCGCATGCCTTCGTTCCCCAACGGATTCCCCCTCAGGCTACATTTGGGATGGAAACATCAGCGGTGGCGGACACACCGGAACAGGCCCGCACGCCCCGCCGGCCCGGCCCGCAACGGCGCGCCGATCAGTCGCGCGCTTCGGAAAGAATGTCCGCTGCAATGGTTTGCACGGCGGGGCTTCCCTCGGAGCTATCGGAAAGGCCGGCGGTCTTGTCCTTGACCATGGCCTCGACCTCAGCCGTTTCCACGGGATTGGCTTTCAGCATGACCGCGAGTATCGCCTCCACGGCAAGGACGTGGGCCGCCAGGCTCTCCGTTTCCTCCAGGCGCTGGGTCGCGGTTTTGCCAAGGGTCTGGAGATCCTCGGCAATGGCCCTCAGATTTTTCTCCAGATCCTTGATCTGCTGAAAGAAACCCGTTCCCTCCAGGTGTTTGAGAAACACCTGCGACGTGTCGCCCGGGTCTTTCTCCTCTTCACCCGACATCTTGGTCCCCAGAAATATCTTCACGGTGGCGCGGGAAAGCATAACGCCCCCGCCCGGGCCTGTCATGCCCAAGTAGGACGCCGGACCCGCGGTCTCCGGCGTCCGGGCGGCGGCAACGGCCCGGGTTGAAACGGGCCGCCATTTCTATACAATACGCCACAACAAGCCTAACCGCCGCCGCACGCCTTTTTCCGCCCCTATGCGGCCGTAGATGGAGGATTTTCCCCATGAACGCCATGTGGCTCGGTATGGCCGCCGCCGTGGTTATCGCCATCGTCGTCGGCATCGCTCTTGGTTCGGTCGAAATGTCCAGCGCCGAGCATTTCTCTTCCGCCAGCGCGCGTCTGTAAGGGCCCGCCGGGCGTTGCCTCGGGTGGGGCGGACGGCCGCCCACGCGGACGCCCCACGGAACGACGGACGCCGGGGGTAACGGCGCGGCGAAATCCCCCGTCAATCCTTGTGGGCCGCCTCGCGCAGCAGTTCGGCGAACGCCGCGACCTCGTCGCGGACGCTGGCTTCCGCCTTCGCCTCCATGTCCCGGTAACGGCGCAGGACGTCGAGACCCAGGAGCGTGACCTTGGTGCCGCCGCCGCCGCGCCCGCCGGTGGCCTTGGTCACCAGATCCCCGTGAAAACACCGGTTCATGGTGTCCACCAGCAGCCATGCCCGACGGTAGGACATGCCCATGGTCCGCGCCGCGGCCGAAATCGACCCGGTCTCGGCGATGGCCTCGAGCAGGTCCACCTTGCCCGGACCAAGGGCGGTGGCCGCGCCGATGAGGATGCGGAGCCGGGGCTGTGTTTTTCTGGCGCTTTCCATGACTGCGGGCCCAAAACACTGTCCACCGCCATCAAACCGGCGATGACGGGGATATGTCAACGCCCTCGCCCGGGGCCGGTTGACAATCAGGGTACCGGGCGGGCCTCCCGGGCCAGTGCTGGTGGCCTGGTCGTCCTGGCTTTCGGTATTATCGGCGCGTGCACGATTTCGTGCCGGTTTTCGCGGCAACGGATGTAGGCGGACGGCGCAAACTAGTGGCCTGTATCAGCTAAATTGTACCCCTACGATCGCTTTTCCCGTTTCCTCGGCAGGAGGGGAGGCGCCGGCGATGGCGCCCCATCCACCCTCCGCAGCGGCAGCGCCGCTGCTGCGGAGGACGGGTCGGCAAGCCTTCCCGACGCCCCGAGGGGACGGGAAAAGCGACCCGAAGGGCGGCTCTGGGAAGCCCTCGGGTTAATTCGCAAAACAGGGTGTGGGCCGGCGGATCACTCCGCCGGGTGCCGTTCCATCGGCGCCGACGGCGGCGCCTCGCCCGTCACTTCGGCGACCCACAGGCTGTGGTGTTCGCGCGCCCAGTTCTCGTCGACCTGGCCGGTGGAGACGGCGTCGAAGGCGCCTTCCATGCCAAGCGACCCGATGTAGATATGGGCGATGATGATGGCGGTCACGATCAGCCCCAGGACGGCGTGCCACAATTGCGCCCACTGGTTTTCCTGCAGCGCCGTCATTTGGGTCGGCAGGTCGAAACCGAACAGGTTGAGGACGGCGAAGGTGGCGGAAAAGGCCTTCACATCGAAGAAAAACATGAGGCTCAACCCGGTATAGGTAAGCGAGGCGCCGCCCAGGACGACGATCCAGAAGATCGCCTTCTGGCCGAAATTGAATTTCTTCGCCGGCGGGTGCACGCCCTTGACAAACAAGCCGCCGCCCTTGGCGATCCAGGTGAAGTCCTCACGGCTGAGCAGGTTGTCCTTGACCCACAGGACCACCATCAGGGCAAGGCCGATCATGAAGGCAAAGCCGATGTAATTGTGGGCGAGCTTCCCCCAATAGGTGAGGGTGGCGAAGGATTCCTGGCCGATAATCGGCATCAGAACGTATCGCCCGTAAAGGACGTTGAGGCCGGTCAGGGCGAGCACGACGAAGGACGACGCGGTCAGCCAATGGGTAAATCGTTCCAGCGCGTTGAAACGTTCGACGGTTCGCCCCGTGAGCCCCGTATCGACACGGATACGGCCGCGCACGGCGAAAAAGACCGCAAGGACAACGATCATCGCCAGCAACACCCAACCTCCGAACACGGAAATCGGACCGTTGCGCATAGCCCGCCAGTTGTCCCCTTCCGACTGTACCAGCACGGCGGCCTGCTTGTCCGGAATGGAGACGGTTCCCGCCACGCCATGGCGGATTTGGCGCCAGAACTGGGCGTCGCTGATGCCGCCCAGCGCCTGGCCCGGGACCTGGCCCTTGGTTTGGGCAACGGCCGGCGCCTCGAGAGCCGGCGACCCCGTGAGGCCGGCCGCGGCTGCGTACGCAACCAACACCGCCAAGCCCATACGCCGCAACCCACGGCACATCGTCGAACGCGTCATGATGTGATCCCCCGAATCAACTGTCTCCCAGTTTCTTTACTGTCGCACGGACGGTCGCAACTGGTCAATTGTCGGACGCATCGGCACGCTGGCCCCCATGGCCAGCGACCGAGACATTGCCGCCTCGCAACCGTACGGGGAGCCGGATTGCCGCCGGGTTACGCGGTTGCGCGCTTATGCGCCCCCGGAAAACACGGCATGGCCGCCCTGACCCGACATGTGCAGGCGCAGCTTATCCACCTTGTCCCGGCCAAGGGCCGAGTCCGCTTTCCCGAGATACGTGCCTTTCTGGTAGCGGAGAACACGGCCCTGTTCCTCGGCCCTGCATGCGGCCAGCAACAACGCCGACGCCAAAACGGCGCCCACCACCGCGACGACTTTTTCTCTGTTCATTGAATCCCGTTCCATCAGACCGGCAGGAAAGCAGGTGGCGCTGTGCTATGCACAGCGCCACCCATTCGATCCCGACAGAGGGTCAGGAACCCGCTTTGAGCTGGTACGCCGTACCCCAGCCCCAGGCGCCTGATCCAAATCCCCGGGCGACCACACGTTCGCGGTAGATGTTGGCGACGATTTCGCCATCACCCCCCAGAAGCGCCTTGGTCGCGCACATCTCGGCGCAGAGGGGAAGCTTGCCCTCGGCGAGGCGATTGCGCCCGTACTTCTGGAACTCCGCGCTCGACATGTCGTCTTCCGGACCGCCGGCGCAGAACGTGCACTTGTCCATCTTGCCGCGGCTGCCGTAGTTGCCCGTCTGGGGGTACTGAGGCGCCCCGAACGGACAGGCGTAGAAGCAATAGCCGCAACCGATGCACAGGTCCTTCGAATGCAGGACCACGCCCTGCTCGGTCTGGTAGATGCAGTCCACCGGACAGACCGCGATGCACGGCGCGTCCGAGCAGTGCATGCAGGCCACCGAGATGGACCGCTCGCCCGGATTGCCATCGTTGATGGTCACCACCCGGCGCCGGTTGATGCCCCACGGGACCTCGTGCTCGTTTTTGCACGCTGTGACACAGGCGTTGCATTCGATGCAGCGTTCGGCGTCACACAGAAATTTCATTCTTGCCATGACATTTCTCCCTTACGCTACTTCGAGCCGACACAGGGTAACCTTGGTTTCCTGCATCTGGGTCACAGAGTCGTATCCGTAGGTGCCGCAGGTGTTGGACGACGCGCCCACCACATAGGGGTCGGTGCCCTCGGGATACTTGTCCCTGAGGCTCTTGCCTTCCCATTGCCCGCCCCAGTGGAACGGCATGAAGACCACCCCCTGGCCGACGCGCTCGGTGAGCATGGCCTTGACCAGCACCTTGCCGCCTTCCGGTGAGTGTATCCAAATGTCCGCGCCGTCCCTGATGCCCAAGTCGTTGGCATCACGGGGATTGATTTCGGCGAACATTTCCTGCTGCAACTCGGCCAACCACGGGTTGGACCGGGTTTCGTCGCCACCGCCCTGGTACTCGACCAAGCGTCCCTGGGTAAGAATGGTCGGGAACTTCTTGGAGAAGTCATTCTTCTGAATGCTCTCGTACTTGGTCGGCAGCCGATAGGCCACCTTGTCCTTGTACGTCTTGTACTTGGGCAGCAGATCACGCCTGGGCGTGTACAGCGGTTCGCGGTGCAGGGGCACCGGATCGGGGAAGGTCCACACCACGGCCCGCGCCTTGGCGTTGCCGAACGGCGCACAACCATGCTTGATGGCGACCCGCTGGATGCCGCCCGAGAGGTCGGTCTTCCAGTTGGTCTTGTCGCCGGCCACCTTCTTGATGGCGGCCCGCTCCTTCGCGGTCAGGTCCTTGTCCCAACCAAGTTTCTTGAGCATGGCCATGGAGAACTGCGGATAGCCGTCCTTGATCTCCGAGCCCACCGGGTACGATCCCTCGGCCAGCAGGTTGACGCCGTTTCTTTGCACGCCAAACCGGGCGCGGAAGCAAAGTCCGCCCTCGGCCACCGGCATGGAGGGGTCGTATAGCACCTGGGTCCCCGGGTGTTTGATCTCGGGTGTACCCCAGCACGGCCACGGCAACCCGTAGAATTCGCCGTCGGCCGGTCCACCCTTCGCCCTCAACGTACTCTTGTCGAAGGTGTGCTGGACCGTCATGTGCATCTTCAGCCGCTCGGGCGACTGGCCCGTGTAGCCGATGGTCCACATGCCGCGGTTGAACTCCCGCGTCAGGTCCTCGACCAGTGGCTCGTCCTTGTTCACCTTGATGTGCTTGAACATCTCCTTGGCGAAGCCAAGCTTCTTGGCGAACAGGTACATAATCGTGTGATCGGGCTTCGCTTCGAAGTAGGGCTCGAACACCTTGTCACGCCACTGCAGGTTCCGGCTGGACGACGTCACCGAACCATAGGTCTCGAACTGCGACGCCGCCGGAAGCAGATAGGTCCCGTCCTTGCGGTCGGACAACACCGAGGCCAGGTTGGGATGGGGATCGACGATGACCAGCAGGTCCAGCTTCTCCAGGGCCTTGCGCATCTCCGGCAGACGGGTCTGCGAGTTCGGGGAGTGACCCCAGAAGATCATGACCCGGGTATTGTCCTTCTGGAACCGGATGTTCTTCGGATCTTCGAGAACACCGTCGATCCAGCGGGACACCGGATAGCCCTTCGACTCCATCAGCTTCTTGGAGGTGAAGCGGCCCTTCAGCCAGTTGTAGTCGACGTCCCAGACACGGGCCCAGTGCTTCCACGATCCCGTCTTCAGGCCGTAGTAGCCCGGCAGCGAGTGCGAAAGCACGCAAAAGTCGGTTGCGCCCTGCACGTTGTCATGGCCGCGGAAGATGTTGGCCCCGCCGCCGGCCACGCCCATGTTGCCCAACGCCAACTGCATGACGCAGAAGGCCCGGGTGTTGTTGTTGCCGGTCGTGTGCTGGGTTGCGCCCATGCACCAGATGATGGTGCCGGGACGGTTGTTGGCCAGCGTCCGCGCGACGCGCCTCATTTGCGAACCGGGAACGCCGGTCACACGCTCGACCTCGTCGGGCGTCCACTTCTTCACCTCGGCCCGGATCTGGTCCATTCCGTAGACACGCTGGCGGATGAACTCCTTGTCCTCCCAGCTGTTTTCGAAGACATGCCAGAGGATGCCCCAGATCAACGCCACGTCGGTGCCCGGACGGAAACGCACGTATTCGTCGGCGTGGGCCGCCGTGCGGGTGTAGCGCGGATCACAGACGATGATCGCGGCGTTGTTCCGCTCCTTGGCCTTGAGGATGTGCTGCATTCCCACCGGATGGGCCTCGGCCGCATTGGAGCCGATCATGAAAATGGCCCGCGAATGGTGCATGTCCGGCATGCTGTTGGTCATCGCACCATAGCCCCAGGTGTTGGCCACGCCGGCGACCGTGGTCGAGTGGCAGATACGCGCCTGATGGTCGCCGTTGTTGGTGCCCGCGAAGGCATACAGCTTGCGGAACAGATAGGCCTGCTCGTTGCTGTGCTTCGCCGAGCCAAGCCAGTAGATCGAATCGGGACCGGATTTCTTCATCACTCCGAGCATCTTGTCGCCGATTTCGTTGATGGCCTCGTCCCAGGAAATGCGCTTCCACTTCCCACCAACCTGTTTCATGGGATATTTAAGCCGGCGGTCGCCATGGGCAAAATCGCGGACGCTGGCGCCTTTGCAGCAATAGGTTCCCAGGTTGAGTGGACTATCCCAACCGGGTTCCTGGCCGATCCAGACGCCGTTTTGGACTTCCGCGATCACGGTGCAACCGACCGCGCAGTGGGTACAGACCGATTTCACGGTCTTGATCCCGGCCGGATACGCGGCTTTTGCCGTCTTCACATGTCCCAACGGCAGGGTCGATGCGACTGCTACGCCGCCGGCGGTCAATCCCGAACGTTTCAGGAAGGTGCGGCGGTCCATGGAACCACCGACGACGCCGGCCAACGCTTTCGTCAAACGGGGGCCATTCGCCACCCCGTTTCGCTTTTTAGTAAGCATAGACCTCTCCTGTTTGGATTATTACAACCGTGCCAGCTCGTAGTATTTCAGCACGTGCTCCGTTTCCCGATAGCCGGCGCTCTTCCTGCCTGCCTCGGGCATGGTGGCTGCCTTCGCCGGGACACCCGACAGGACCGCCGCGGCGCCTACGGCGCCGGTTGTCAGTCCTGCGGATTTGAGAAACTCCCGGCGGGGAATCGCCTTGGGATTCTTGCTGTCACTCATGAGTTACTCCCCTGTTGATAATCCGGACTATTTCTTGGTCGCTACGTTAATCGGCGGCGGCAACTCTGTCGCCCATAAATTTTATGGGGATAAGCCAGCGCCGGACCGTTCAAATCTGTTCAAATCCGTCTTCTTTTGTCCTCTTTCTTCTCTCCGTCCCTCCTCCGTTTCCGCCGCAGCCCGCAAACCGTGACCCGGCGTCACTTTTCCATCGCGAACACCTCCGCCTCGATCGCCATGAACACCCGGCCGACGGTTCCCACCGGCATGTACAGGACGGCGGCATCGGCGGCTTCCAGATCCTCGAAGAAGCGCGTCGCCCACGGGCGGATGTGGGCATCGAAAAATTCATTTTGGGTCGCCACGTCGGCGGGCGCGCCAAACGCGCCGGTGATCAGACCGTGCATCATCTCGCACAGGATGCCGATATGATCCTCCGGCTCCTTGAATTCATCGGCGGCGGCAATGCCCAGCCGCGCCATATCGGCGCGCAGCTTGGCCAACGGCTTCTCCATGAGGAACCCGGCGAGATAATACGAGCCATACGGCATGAGTTCGCCGCGGGCCATGCCGATAAAGAGGGCGTTGTATTCTTCCTCCGCCGCCTCTACCGACGTCTTGGCGGCAACCGCGGCGAGCGCGCCGAGCGCGCGCCCCATCTCGGTCTCGTCCCCTTTCAGGGCGCGCACGGACTCAAGGGCCTCCGCCGACGGCGGCCTCGTCAGAAGATGGGCGAGAATGGCATAGAAACGGGCGCGCAGGACGTCCTCTTCCGGAACGTCGAAGCCGCTGGCAAGATTGGCCTCTGACCTCTGTAACGCCATTATTTTTTTGCCGCGTGTCCCGCGGCTTTTCCTCCCCAAGGCATCCTCCGCCCGCGGTTTGCATCCACGCAATACGGAATGATTGCCCGCTTCAAAGCAGTACAATGGTTTTCCGGCGCGAAGTCAACGTTCGAATCTTTAGGCCAGCGGGTAGGGTTACACCGGACACATGTCGGAATTATCAACCATTACATGCATTATTTCTTAATTACCGTTTTCTAATTTACTGACACCCGGCCGCCGGCATTGCATCTGACCTTGGCCCCACCCCGGCCAATACTCCTGCGCGGCGGCCGCGGCATCCCCGGGGAAGCACCGGGGGGTGTCCCCCCGGGTATTGGATATGCGGGGGAC
>JBHHXI010000059.1:0-17900 GCA_046756945.1 Rhodospirillales bacterium | reverse complement strand
ATACAAGCCCGCCGCCGGACGGCGAATCGCGGCGGGACTTCCTGTTGCTTGCGACGGCGACCGCCGCCACCGTCGGAGCCGGCCTCGCCGGGTGGCCCCTAATCGACAGCATGAACCCCGCGGCCGATGTGCGCGCGCTGTCCTCTGTCGAGCTCGACCTGGCGCCCATCGAGGTCGGCCAGCGCGTCACCGTCGTCTGGCGCGGGCAGCCCGTGTTCGTCTGTCGCCGGACGCCCGCGGAAATCGCCCGGGCGAAGGCCGATGACACGGCCGAGCTCATCGACCCGGCCCTCGACGCCGACCGGGTCCAACGCGAGGAGTGGCTTGTCGTCGTCGGTGTGTGCACGCACCTGGGGTGCATACCCTTGGGGCAGAATTCCAACCGGCCGAGGGGCAGGTACGGCGGCTGGTTCTGCCCCTGTCATGGCTCCGTGTACGACACCTCCGGGCGGGTCCGCCGGGGCCCGGCGCCGAAGAACCTGTACCTGCCGGACTATGCGTTCGTCGAAGACGCCCTGGTCCGTATCGGATGAAGCGGCACGGACACCGGGAGACCACCTTATGAACACAAATGCCGTATCGGGCGGGGGAACTCCGGGAAATACCGTCGACGGGCAGGGCCGCCGGCGCCTGACCTGTTTAATTCCGGTTGCCATTTTCGCCGTCATCGCGGTGGCGTTCGCCGTCGGCCTGACCCTGAACCCGCGGGAGATACCGTCGGCCCTGATCGGCAAGCCGGTTCCCGAATTCGCGCTGCCGCCGGTCCAGGGCCGCAGCCTCGGGTTGTCGAGCGAGGATCTGCGGGGCGAGGTGTCCCTCGTCAACGTGTGGGCGTCCTGGTGCGCCGAATGCAAGCGCGAACACCCGGTGCTGATGGCCCTTGCACGGCGAGGCGTCGTCCCTCTCCACGGCCTCAACTACAAGGACAGCCCCGACGCCGCGCAGGCCTGGCTGGACGGCCTTGGCGATCCCTACACGCGGGACGGCGCCGACCGGGACGGGCGCGTCGCCATCGACTGGGGCGTCTACGGGGTGCCCGAGACCTTCGTCGTCGATAGGCGCGGGCGGATCGCCTACAAGCACATCGGCGCCATGACCGAACGCGTGATTGCCGAAAAGATACTTCCCCTGGTCGAGAACCTCCGGCGTCAACCGTGACGGCCTCGGGGGAACATCGAATTTCTTGCAAAGCGTGACGGAACGACCGGTCTTGATACGGAACAATGAGGAGCTGAACGGTGCCGGAGATTGCGGGTGTTGGAGTCCTGTGGGCGTTTCTCGCCGGGGTCATCTCGTTCCTGTCGCCGTGCGTCCTGCCGCTGGTGCCGGGCTACGTGTCGTTCGTCGCCGGGCGCAGCCTGGACACCCTTATCGGCGAACGGGCTATGGGCAACCGCCTTTCCGGGCTTGCGCTCAGTGTCTGCTTCGTCACCGGTTTTTCCGCCGTTTTCATCGCCCTGGGGGCGAGCGCCTCGGCGGCGGGAAGTTTCCTGCAGGCGTATCTTTACGAGGCCAATTACGTCGCCGGCGCCATCGTTACCCTGTTCGGGCTCCACATGGTGGGGTTCCTGCGTTTCAACTGGATGAGCCGCGACACGCGTATATTCCCGCGAATCCGGGGCGGGCGTCCGGTCGGGGCCTTCGTGCTGGGAACGGCGTTCGCCTTCGGCTGGACGCCCTGCATCGGTCCCATCCTGGGCGCCATCCTGACCATAGGCGCCTCCACCATGGGCGTTTCCGACGGGGTGGCGCTGCTGTCCGTCTATTCCCTGGGTCTCGCCATCCCGTTCCTGCTGGTGGCCGTCTTCCTGGACCGCTTCGTCGGGCACGCAAAGGCCCTGCGGCGCATCGGGCGGCCGCTCCAGGCGGTCTTCGGGGGCGTCCTGATTGTTGTCGGGATCGCCATGGCGACGGGCTACCTGAGCTATGCGGCCACCTGGCTTCTGGTCACCTTTCCCTTTTTCCAGGAGATACTGTTGTGACCGGGAGCGGCGCCGAAGCCCCGCAGGGACGCGCGATTCCAGTCACCGGCCGCCGGCGGACGGCAATGATCGTCAAATCCAAGAACAGGACAAAACCATGAATTTCCCGAAGCGGCTTCCCTCTCTCGTCGTTGTCGGCGTCCTTGTCCTGGGCGCCGGTATTTTCGCCTGGCGCGTCCTTTCCCCCTCGACCGGGACGCAGATGGTGAGCGTGCGGATTCCCGCCCTTTCCGCCATCGCGGTGAAAGGGGCGAAGGCCTTCGATGCCAACTGCGCCCAGTGCCACGGTGCGAACGGCGCCGGCGGCGACCAGGGGCCGCCCCTGGTCCATGATATCTACAATCCCGGGCACCATGCCGACGCCGCGTTCTTTTTCGCCGTGAAACGGGGCGTGCGCCGGCACCACTGGGCCTTCGGCGACATGCCGCCGCAGCCCCAGGTGACGGAAGACGAGGTTTATGCCATCGTCCGCTATATTCGGGAGTTGCAGGAAGGGAACGGCATATTCTACAAGCCGCACAGGATGTAAGCCGACCGGGCCAGGGCGCTGCGGCTTCAGGGCGGGCGCGTCCGGGCGCCGGGCGTGCGGGCCAACGACACGGAGGATACCCATGAACATCGGAAATGCGGCGGAAGAGAGCGGCGTTCCCGCCAAGACCATCCGCTATTACGAAAGCATCGGCCTCATTCCGCCGGCGACGCGCGCCGGCAACGGCTACCGCAACTACGACCGCGCCGACGTGGAAACCCTGCGCTTCATCCAGCGCTCGCGGCGGCTCGGATTTTCGGTGAAGGACGTGAGCGGCCTGCTCGGGTTGTGGTGGGACACCGGGCGGGCCAGCGCCGACGTCAAGAAGTTGGCGTTGCGTCACATCGAGGAGGTGGACCGGCGCATCGCCGAACTGGAAAGCATCCGCCGCACCCTGATCGACCTCACCGACCGCTGCCACGGCGACGACCGTCCCGAATGCCCAATCCTCGAGGACCTGGCTCGCGGTCAGTTCCCGGGCGGCAATTGACGGCATCGGCTTCGCCCCGTAAACCGTAACGCCATGGCCCCGGTCCCGGGGCCCTGGTGCGGGAGCGGGGGCAGGTGAGACAACGAGGCGGCGGCAAGCGGTCCAAGAGGACAGCCCGCGAAAAAAGGGGGTTCCGGCTCAATCCCCGCCGCCAGTTCCTGTACGCGCTGCTGACCCTGGCCGCCCTGTTGGGGGGGTACGGGGTGGGCACCGTGCTCAATGGATCGGACGTCCCGACCGGGGGGGCGCCGGCCCGCACCGTCGCCTCCGACACCGCCCGGCCCTGGTACCGCTCCCAGCCGCCGCCGCCGACCTTTGTCACCATTCCCGACGCGCCGCTGTTCCCCGAGCCCACCGGCGGGCCGGCGGGCGAACCCGTACGCGCCTACGAGGAAGCCCTGCCCGCGGACGTCTACGTGGCGCCGGCGCCGCCGCCGGAAGGGGGCGCCGCCCAGCATTTCGGCGGACCGGCGGTCCCCGGCCCGCCGCCGGCGGCGCGCCACCCGACCGGCAAGCCCGGGGCGCAGCGGCCGTGGCGGCGCTTCGCCGCGCTGGCGCCGGAAACCGGCGGCCGTCCGATGATCGCCCTGGTCATCGACGACCTGGGCGTCGACCGCAAGCACACGGCCCGGGTCATCGCTTTCCCGGCGCCGCTGACGCTTTCGTTTCTCGCCTACGCCGACGACCTGGGCACCCAGACGGCGGCCGCCGCGGCGGCCGGCCACGAGCTTCTCGTGCACCTGTCCATGGAACCCGACAGCGCCACCCTGGACCCCGGGCCGCACGCCCTGCTCAGGGACCTCGGCGCGGACGAGCTGCGCCGCCGCCTGCGCTGGGGGCTGTCCCGGTTCGGGGCCTATGTCGGCGTCAACAACCACATGGGCAGCCGGTTCACCGCCGACGCCGCCGGCATGACGGTGGTCATGGAGGAACTGAAGAGCCGGGGCCTGCTATTCTTGGATTCCCGCACCACGGACAAGACCGTGGCCGCGGCCCTGGCCCGGCGGGCCGGGGTGCCCTTCGTCGAGCGCAACATCTTCCTCGATCACGTCAACGACGTGGCGACGGTCCAGGCCCGCCTGGCCGAACTGGAGCGCCTGGCCCGGCGGAACGGTTTCGCCGTCGCCATCGGTCACCCCCGGGACGCCACGCTGACGGCGCTTTCGCCGTGGCTCGAAGAGGTGGAGGGCAGGGGTTTCGTGCTCGTGCCGCTGACCGCCGTGGTCAACCTGGCCCGGCCGGCCGGGTGACGGGGCGGGGGGTATCGCAGCGCCGAACGCGTCTACTAGTAGATAACCAAACGTTTCCGGATTTCGCCGATGCAGGCTAGGCGCCCCCGGCGGCGAACCGCACCGCCTCCTGGGCGGCGCGGATCAGGGCCAGGGCCTTGTTGCGGCTTTCCTGGTATTCGGATTCCGGGTCGCTGTCGGCGACGATGCCGCCGCCGGCCTGGACGAACATTACCCCGTCCTTGACCACCGCCGTCCTCAGCGCGATGCAGGTGTCCATCTCCCCGTTGGCGCCGAAATAGCCGATGCAGCCGGCGTAGACGCCCCGGCGCTCGCCTTCGAGCTCGTCGATGATCTCCATGGCCCGCACCTTGGGCGCCCCGGAAACCGTGCCCGCCGGGAAGCCGGCGAGCAGGGCGTCCATGGCGTCGAACGCCGGATCGAGATCGCCTTCCACGTTGGAGACGATGTGCATGACGTGGGAGTAGTGCTCGATGGCCATCTGCTCCGTCACCTTCACCGAGCCCACCTTGGCCACCCGGCCCACGTCGTTGCGCCCGAGGTCGAGCAGCATCAGGTGTTCGGCCAGCTCCTTGGGGTCGGCGAGAAGCTCGTCGCCCAGGGCCTTGTCCTCTTCCGCGGTGGCGCCGCGCGGACGGGTGCCGGCGATGGGGCGGATGGTCACCGTGCCGCCGCGCACGCGGACCAGGATCTCGGGGCTGGAGCCGACCACGGCGAAGGCGCCGAAATCGAGAAAGAACAGGAACGGCGACGGGTTGAGCCGTCTCAGGGCCCGGTACAGGGTGAACGGGGGCAGCGAGAAGGGCACATGGAAGCGTTGGGACAGCACCACCTGCAGGACGTCGCCGGCGACGATGTACTCCTTCGCCGCCTTGACCATGTCATGGAAGGCCTCGCGCTCCATGTTGGAGCGGGGCTCGGCGGGGGCGGGCGCCGGGGACTCGGCGCCGCGCCGCGGCGGCGAGCTGCGCCCGAGGTCGGCGATCACCTCGGCGAGGCGCTCCCGCGCCCCGTCGAACGCCGCCCCGGCGTCCACGTTCCCGTCCGGCCACACCGGCGTGATCACCGCCACCGAGTCCTCGATGGTGTCGAAGACCGCCATCACCGTCGGCCTGACAAATATCCCGTCGGGCGTCCCCAGCCGGTCGGGGTTGGCGTCGGGCAGCCGTTCCACCAGCCGCACCATGTCGTAGGCCATGTACCCGACCAGGCCCGCCGCCATGGGCGGCAGGCCCGCCGGCAGGTCGATGCGCGATTCGGCGACGACGGCGCGCAGGGACTCGAGGGCGCCGGCTGCGGCGGGCTCGAACGCATCGGCGTCGGAGAGCGCCCGGCGGTTGACCTCGGCCTTCTCGCCGAAGCAGCGCCAGACGAGGTCCGGCTTCATCCCGATGAACGAATAGCGCCCGCGGATGGCGCCGCCTTCGACGGATTCCAGGAGAAAACTGTTGGGCCGGCCCTCGGCCAGCTTGAGCATCGCCGAAACCGGCGTCTCCAGGTCGGCGACCAGGGTCGTCCACACCACCTGCGGGCGCTGCGCCGCGTAGGCCGTCCGGAAGGCGGAAAAGTCGGGAAGGGTCTTCATCCGTTCGCGCCGGCGGCCGCCCCTAGAAGAGGTTGTCGAAGACCTGCCGGTTCACGGTCACGGGATAGCGCTTGCGCAGGGCGCCGGCCAGTTGAACCAGCAAATCGGAACGCATCGATTCCGTGATCCCGGCGCGCAGCTTTTCCACGCCGTCCTTGTCGGCGAAGGGATCGGCGGCCCGCACTTCCCTGAGGCGCGCCACGTCGTAGCCGTCGGCGGCCCGCGCCATGGTCGCCTCGCCGGGCCTGATCCCGAACAGCCCGCGCACCAGGGCGCCGGGCAGGCCACTGGCGGCGCCGCCGGAGGACCGGGTGAAAGGCTCGGTGGTCTTGATCCCGAGCCCCATTTCAGCGGCGACGGCGGCCAGCTCCACGCCGTCGCGAAGCCGCGCCAGGATGGCTTCGGCGGTCTCCTTGGCCTTTTCGGCGCGGCGCTCCGCCTTCCACGCCCCGGTGACCTCGGCGCGTATGGAGGCCAGGGGCCTGAGCGCGGGCGGCATGACGCGGTCGACCCTGAGGATGAAGTACGCGTCCGTGCCCGCTTCGGTGAGTACGCTTTCCGTATCCTCGGCGGTCTGGAACGCGGTGGCCAGGAACTGGTCGCCCGGCGGCAGGCCCCGCACCGGATCGCCGCCGGCGCTGCGGCCGGCGCGGTCGATGGCGGGGATCTTGGTCAGCTTCAGGTTGAGGCTCGATGCGGCTTCCTCCAGCGTCGCGCCGCCCCCCAGTTCGTCCTCCAGCCGGTTGGCCAGGTTGACCAGGCCGTCGATGGCCTGGTCCCTGGCGAGTTCGGCGGTGAGCGCCTGGCGAACCTCGTCAAGGGTCTGCCGGCGCGCCGGCTCCACCTCGACAAGGCGCAGCAGGTGCCAGCCGAGCGGGCTTTTCACCGGCTCGCTGTACCCGCCTTTCCGGAGCGAGAACACGGCGTCGGCCAGCTCGGGCAGGAGCTGATGCCGGGTGACCCAACCCAGATCCAGGGTTTCGGCGGACGCGTTCGCCACCTCCTTGGCGACGGCGGCGAAATCCCGGCCTTCGCCAAGCATGCCGTGGGCGCGCTTGGCGGCGTCCTCGTCGTCGAGCACCATCATCTGCAGCCGGCGCCGTTCCGGCCGGTCGAACTCGTCCGCGCGGGCATCGAAGGCCTCGCGGAGCGCCTCGTCGGAGATGGCGATCTCCTTGGCCAGGTCTTCCGCCGTCAGGGTGACGACGGTGAGCGCCCGGTACTCGGGCGCGGTGAAGCGGCCGGCGTTGTCCTTGTGAAAAGCGGCCAGGGCCTCCTCGTCGGGTTCCGGGATGCCGGTCATGGCGCCGTCCGCCACCCTGAGCACGTCGGCGATGCGCTTCTCCTGGCGGTAATTGTACACGGCCGTCACCAGCGTGCGCGGCGCCGCCGCGCCGGCCTGGACGCTGTCCAGGAACTGGGCCCGCGCCAGGTCCCCGCGCACCAGCGCGACGTATCCCTTCTCGGTCAACTGGATGGACTGAAGGACCTGTTCGAAGCGGGCCGGGTCGAACGTGCCGCTGATGCTGCGGAAGGCCTGGGTGTCGCGGATATTGCCGAACACCAGGTCGTCGCTGATGGCGACGCCGAGGGCGTCGGCGCCCTGGGCGAACAGGATATCGTTGATCATCCTGTCGAGCACCGAGTTCGGAACCCCCAGGGCCCGCGCCCGTTCCAGGTCCAGTTCGCCGCCGAACACGGAGCGCAGGCGGTTCATCTCGCGCTGGAATTCCTTGTTGAACTCGGCGGGCTGGATTTCCACGTCCCCGACCTCGGCCACCGCCGTCGAGCGGGAGCCGCCGCGGTACACGTCGCCGATGCCCCAGACGGCGAAGCTGACGACGAGCAGGCCAAGAAGACCCTTGACCAAGATAGAGCCTGTACGCTTGCGGATGGCTTCCAGCATGGCATGATCGGTGGTTGTGGGTATGGAGGGGCGCTTTTCCGCGCTCCCCGGCGCGATGCGCCGCATCATAAAAGCGCGCTTTGAGCCCCGCAACCTCGTAATCGGCGCCGTCGGCCCGGCGCGGTGTTGGAGACGCCTTTCCCCTTGTGCTAAACAGACCGATGCCGCCGGGCCCGGGGCCGCGGGGGCGTCCCCCGCACACCATAGCCGGGGGGACACCCCCCCTTTCTCCCCCGGGGCCCGCGAACGGTACACCGCAGTGGAGACGGACATGGCCCGACGCCCCCTGATCGCCGGTAACTGGAAGATGAACGGTTTACGGGGCGACGGCCTTGCCCTCGCATCGGCGCTGGCGCAGCGCATGAAGGCGGAAACCGCTCCCGCCTTCGACATGGTCGTCTGTCCGCCGTTCACCCTCATCGCCGCCGTCGGCGCGGCCATTGACGCCTCGGCCATCGCCCTTGGCGGCCAGGACTGCCACGGCGACGAAAAAGGCGCCCACACGGGCGACACCAGCGCCGCCATGCTGGCCGACCTGGGCTGCGCCTTCGTCATCGTCGGCCATTCCGAGCGCCGCACCGACCACGCGGAGACCGACGCCCAGGCCAAGGCCAAGGCCGAAGCCGCCCTGGCCGCGGGCCTGACAGCCATCGTCTGTATCGGCGAGACCGAATCACAGCGCGACGCGGGCGACACGATGGAGGTGGTCAGGGGCCAGCTCGCGGGCTCCCTTCCCGCCGGCGCGTCCGCCGCCAACACCGTGATCGCCTATGAGCCCGTGTGGGCCATCGGCACCGGCCGCACGCCCACCACCGGCGAGGTCCAGGAGGTCCACGCCCTGATCCGCGGCGAACTGGCGGCCCGGCTGGGCGACGGGGAAGGGGGGGCCGGCGGCTTGCGCATCCTTTACGGCGGCTCGGTAAAACCGGCCAATGCCGGGGAACTCCTGGCGCTGCCCGACGTCGACGGCGGCCTGATCGGCGGCGCCAGCCTGAACGCCGACGATTTCTGGGCCATCGCCGAATGTTGCCACTAGTACTAGCCACGGCGCCCGCCACGGATTAAATACCACGGGCGAGAGACACAGGACGCCTGCCGGCGCGAAGTCAGCCTGCCGCCGGGGACGGCGGCACAACCGGATAAAGAGAAGCCATGACCACGGTCATCATCGTCATCCATCTGATCCTGGCCATCGCCCTTGTCGGCGTGATCCTGCTCCAGCGCAGCGAAGGCGGCGGCCTGGGAATGGGCGGCGGCGGGGGCGGCATGGGCGGATTCATGACCGGGCGCGCCACGGCCAACCTGCTGACCCGCGCCACGGCGATCATCGCCGCCCTGTTCATGCTGACCAGCCTGACCCTCGCCATCCTGGCCGGCGGCGAACGCGAATCGCGCTCGATCCTCGACCAGCCGCCGGCGCCGGTGGAGCAGGAACCGGCCAAGCCGGAGGGGCCGAGCGCTCCCCTTGCCCGCTAGTATCCATGGGCGTTTGCGCGAAGGATTTGGCGAGGCGGCGAAAATGCCGCCTCTTCTTCTTTGAGGGGACGCGCCGGATGGTGTACAGTGTCCGTCCATGACGCGGTTCATCTTTATCACCGGCGGCGTGGTCTCATCACTCGGCAAGGGATTGGCATCGGCGGCCCTCGGGGCTTTGCTCCAGGGACGCGGGTTCAAGGTGCGCCTGCGCAAGCTGGACCCCTACATCAACGTCGATCCGGGCACCATGAGCCCCTATCAGCACGGCGAGGTCTACGTCACCGACGACGGCGCCGAGACCGACCTCGATCTCGGACACTACGAGCGCTTCACCGGCGTCGCCTCGCGCCAGAGCGACAACATCACCACGGGACGCATTTATTCCGACGTCATCGCCCGGGAACGGCGCGGCGATTACCTGGGCGCCACCATCCAGGTGATTCCCCACATCACCGACGCCATCAAGGCGTTCATTACCCGTGACCTCGAGGACGAGGACTTCGTGCTGTGCGAGATCGGGGGCACCGTCGGCGACATCGAAGGCCTGCCGTTTCTCGAGGCCATCCGCCAGATGGGCAACGAGCTGGGCCGTGAGCGGGTCATGTACCTGCACCTGACGCTGGTGCCGTTCATCCCCAGCGCCGGGGAATTGAAGACCAAGCCGACCCAGCACTCGGTGAAGGAGCTGCTCAACGTCGGCATCCAGGCGGACGTGCTGCTGTGCCGGGCCGACCGCGAGATTCCGGACGCCGAACGGCGCAAGATCGCGCTGTTCTGCAACGTCCGCCACGCGGCCGTGATCCCGGCCCTGGACGTCGACAGCATCTATCAGGTGCCCATCAGCTACCACGAGGAGGGGCTGGACGAACAGGTGTGCCGCCATTTCGCCATCGACGCGCCGGCGCTGGACCTGTCCCGCTGGCGCGACATCGTCCACCGCGCCACCAAGCCCGAGGGCGAGGTCAGCATTGCCATCGTCGGCAAGTACACCGGCCTGCTCGACGCCTACAAGTCCCTGGCCGAGGCCCTGGCCCACGGCGGCATCGCCAACAACGTCCGCGTCCATACCAACTGGATCGATTCGGAGGTCTTCGAGAGCGAGGATACGGTCCAGCACCTGAACGGGGTGAACGGGATTCTGGTGCCGGGCGGCTTCGGCGAGCGCGGCGCGGCGGGCAAGCTTGCGGCGGCGCGCTTCGCCCGCGAACGAGACGTGCCCTACCTCGGCATCTGTTTCGGCATGCAGATGGCGGTGGTGGAGGCGGCGCGCAACATGGCCGGCATCGGGGGCGCCGGCTCCACCGAGTTCGGTCCCTGCGACGAACCGGTGATCGGCCTGATGACCGAATGGATTCACGACGGCATCGTCGAAACCCGCACCAGCGACGGGGACCTGGGCGGCACCATGCGATTGGGGGCGTACGGGTGCGAGCTCAGCCCCAACAGCCGCGTCCGCCAGATATACGGCACCGACCACATCAGCGAGCGCCACCGTCACCGCTACGAAGTCAACAACGCCTACGAAGCGCGGCTGGCCAAGGCCGGCATGATCTTTTCCGGCAAGTCCCCCGACGGCGTCCTGCCCGAGATCGTGGAACTCCCCGATCATCCCTGGTTCATCGGCGTCCAGTTCCACCCCGAGCTGAAGTCCAAGCCCTTCGAGCCGCACCCGCTGTTCACGTCGTTCATCGGCGCCGCCGTCGACCAGGCGCGTCTGGTCTGAGGCGGGAGAGAAAGCCCGCCATGACCCAGCCCCGCCACGTCTCCATCGCCGGCCTGACCCTCGGCAACGACCGGCCGGTGGCCCTGATCGCCGGCCCATGCGCCATGGAGAGCCGCGCCCATGCCCTGGAAACGTCCTGGGCGCTGTCGGACATGGCGGAAAAACTGGGCGTCGGGCTGATCTACAAGACCTCGTTCGACAAGGCCAACCGCACCAGCGCCGACACGCCCCGCGGCGTCGGCATGGACGCGGCGCTCCCCGTATTCGCCGAGATCCGCGAAACCGTGGGCTGCCCGGTGCTCACCGACGTCCACGAACCGGGCCAGTGCGCCGCCGTCGCCGAGGCCGTGGACGTGCTGCAGATCCCGGCCTTTCTGTGCCGCCAGACGGAGCTTCTTCTGGCGGCGGGGCGGACGGGCCGTCCCGTCAACGTGAAAAAGGGCCAGTTCCTGGCCCCCTGGGACATGGCCAACGTGGTCGGGAAGATCGAGAGCACCGGCAACAAGAATGTCCTGGTCTGCGAACGGGGCGCCAGCTTCGGCTACAACACGCTGGTCTCCGACATGCGGGCCCTGCCCATCCTCGCCGCCACCGGGTGTCCCGTCGTCTTCGACGCCACCCATTCGGTGCAGCAGCCGGGCGGCGAGGGGAGGCGATCGGGCGGCCAGCGGGAATTCGCCCCGGTGCTCGCCCGCGCCGCGGTCGCGGTGGGCGTCGCCGCCGTGTTCATGGAGACCCACCAGGACCCGGACAACGCCCCCAGCGACGGCCCAAACATGATCCCGCTCAGCCAGTTGCCGGAAATCGTTGAGACTCTGCTTGAAATCGACCGGCTGGTGAAGGGGCGGCCGGGCTCGCCCCAACCGGGGCCGGAAAAGGACACCGGATGACCGCCATCATCGATATCCACGCCCGCGAGATCCTCGATTCCCGCGGCAACCCCACCGTCGAGGTGGAGGTGGTGCTGGAGACCGGCGCCTCGGGGCGCGCCGCCGTCCCGTCGGGGGCCTCGACCGGCGCCCACGAAGCGGTGGAACTGCGCGACGGAGACGCCGCGCGCTACGGCGGCAGGGGCGTGCAAAACGCCTGCGCGGCGGTCAACGGCGAGATCTACGACGCCCTTTCCGGCATGGACGCCGAGGACCAGTTCCTCATCGACCAGACCATGACCGGCCTCGACGGCACGCCCAACAAGGCGCGGCTGGGCGCCAACGCCATCCTCGGCGTCAGCCTGGCCGCCGCCAAGGCCGCGGCCGACGAGGCGGCCCTGCCGCTTTACCGCTTCATCGGCGGGGCGCACGCGCACCTGCTCCCGGTGCCCCAGATGAACATCATCAACGGCGGCGTCCACGCCGACAATCCCATCGACATCCAGGAATTCATGATCATGCCGGTGGGCGCCGGCACCTTCGCCGACGCCGTGCGCATGGGCGCCGAGACCTTCGCCGCCCTGAGGGCGGCCCTGAAAGCGGCCGGGCACAACACCAATGTCGGCGACGAGGGCGGCTTCGCCCCGGCGCTCAAGGGCTCCGAACAGGCACTCGATTTCATCGTGAAGGCCATCGAGACCGCCGGCTACAAGCCCGGCGCCGACATCGCCCTGGCCCTGGACCCGGCGGCGAGCGAGTTCTTCACCGACGGAGCCTACGCCCTCACCGGCGAGGGCAGGACCCTGGATGGCGCCGGCATGGTCGCCTACTACGAGGGCCTCGTCGGCGCCTATCCCATCGTGTCGGTCGAGGACGGCATGGCCGAGGACGACTGGGAGGGCTGGAAGGCCCTCACCGACGCCCTCGGCGACACGGTCCAGATCGTCGGCGACGACGTCTTCGTCACCAGCCCGGCGCGCCTGAAAGACGGCATCGACAGGGGGGTGGCCAACGCCATCCTCATCAAGCTCAACCAGATCGGCACCCTGAGCGAGACCCTGGAAACCGTGGAGATGGCCCACAAGGCCGGCTACGCCGCCGTCATCTCGCACCGCTCGGGCGAAACCGAGGACACGACCATCGCCGACGTCGCCGTCGCCACCAACGCCGGCCAGATCAAGACCGGCTCGCTGTCGCGCTCGGACCGGCTGGCCAAGTACAACCAGCTCATGCGCATCGAAGAGGAACTGGGCCCGGCGGCCAGGTACGCCGGGCTGGGCGTCCTGCGCTAGGGGCGCCATTCATGGCCTTGCGCGGCCGCCCACCGGCAAAGGGCAGCGGAAAGGGGGGACCTTGGTGCCCAGGCACGGCGGCGACGCCCGGCGGCCCGGGGTTTCCACGGTGGGGGCAGGAGAAGAGGCCGGCATCCATGAAACAGCGGGTATGGAGCGCATGATGGGGCATTCGAGAAGACGCATAATGACCTGGGCCATCATCGGGATTCTCGGGCCCGGCGCGCTGTCGCTTTTCCAGGGGGAGGTATCCATGGCCGAGGAGCCGGCATTCTTCGCCGATCCGCCGACGGCGGTCGGAGAGATCACCCGCCTGATGCGCGGGAAATCGTGGGCGGAGCTGGCCCGCTATTATGACCTTTCGGGAACCGACATCGACCCGGACACCCTGGTCACGGGGGCGTTCTTCGTGCGGGCCGAGCGGCCGGCGGTCGGCCACCCGGCCGGGTTCGGCCTCTACAAGCAGCCTTTTGCGCCGGGTTTTTCCTACCTGTCCCACCAGACCGTCGGCGAAAACGAGGTCGAGGTGACCGTCGACATCTCCATCGATCAGGGGGGAGGGATGATCCAGAGAGGCCTGGACACCTTCCGCATGCGCCAGTCCGAACGGGGCTACCAGATTCTGCCCAAGAACGTGGAATAACCCCCCGGCCCGCGCCGTCTCCGGTGGCGGGCCGCCGCCCATCCGCGCCCCCACGCCGGCGACCGTAATCCCTTTTTAATCCTTTGCCGCCCACTATGGCTTCCGTAAAGAATTTCACACTTGGTTCCAGAAGGGAATCGATGGGTCTGTTTACCGAAGTTCGCGCGCGGGCGCGCCATGTCGTGGGCCCGGTTCTTGGCATCTGCGCCGTCGCCTATTTCGCCTACCATGCCATCCACGGCGACCGGGGCCTGATCGCGTGGTGGGATCTCAATCAAAAGGTGGAAAACGCCCGCGGCGTCCTGGCCGGGATCGAGGCGCGCCGCCGGGCGCTCGCACACCGGGTCAGGCTGCTCAGTCCGGGCAGCCTGGATCCCGACATGCTGGAGGAACGGGCCCGGCTCATGCTCAACTACGGCTTTCCCGACGACATGGTGATCCTCACCGATGACCCGCCGGGGCCATGACGGCGGGCATCGGGTTCCAAGGGCCGCCGGCCCTTCAAAAGGGGCAACGCCCCTTTGACCTCATTCGTTCACCTTAATCAATGACTCCGGTGTCCGACGCCGCCAGGACAGGGGACATTTCGTGCTCCAGGTCCGGTTCCGCGCAGTGGCGCAGGATCTGGCGGCGGGTCGCGTCGCGTAGTCTGAGAGCCACGGCCCAGGTATCGGGTCCCGGAATTCCGGCGCTCAGGGCCTCGGGCTCGATGGGTTCGCCGACGGTGACGGTGATCGCGCCCGGCCGCGGGAACGAGGACTCCGAACGCAGAATGGAGCGGGTGCCGCGGATGGCTACGGGGACCACCGGAACCCCGGCCTCCGCCGCGGCGACGAACGCCCCCATCTGGAAGGGCATCAGTCCGGGCATGCGGACGAACGTCCCTTCGGGGAAAAACAGAAGGGAGCGGCCGGAACGGACCACACGCGCCATGCGCCGGGCATCGTCAACGCCCTTTTCCCTGTCGAAGCGTTCCACGAATTCCGCCCGGATGCGCCGCAGGAAGACGCGGGTGACCACGCTCCCGCTCAGCTCGGCCTTGACGACGAAGCCGAACATGCGGGGCAGGGTTGCGATCATGACGAATCCGTCCAGATAGCTGGCGTGATTGCAGACGAACACGCACGCCCGGTCCGCGGGCGGCAGGTTCTCCAGCCCGTGCACCATGAGCGGCGTGCCCGATGCCCGCGCCAGGAAGCGTATGGTCCGGCGCGACAGGGCCCAGCACCATGAGACCCGCGGCAGCACGGCCACCGCCACCCACAGGATCGGGGCCAGCAGGCCGGTGAGTCCCCAGGCGTAGGCGGCGTACAGCGCCGCGGACACGGCGCGTCCGGCCCGGCGCAGTTGCGGCACGGCTCCGCTCAGGGCGAGGCGCGTGATCTGCCACCACAGGGCCCTGCGCGGCTTGCCGATGAGGCCGCGCTCATAGATCTCCCGGCTGGCGGCGCGGCGGATCTTGCCGCTGGAGGTCTTGGCGACGGTGTTGGGCGGCGCCAGCACCACGTCGTCGGGCGCCACGCCGGTGAGGTCCACGGCAAGGGCGTTGACCTGGGCCCGCATCGCGTTCAGGGCGTCCGGGTCCTTTTGCCGGCTCTCCGCCAGCACCACCAGGCGCTCGTGGCCGGAGTCGGGATCCGTGCTGCCGAACACGGCAACGTTGCCCTTGCGGATGCCGGGAATGTCACCGACCGCTTCCTCCAGCTCGGCCGGATAGACGTTGCGTCCGGCGCGAATGATGATGTCCTTGGTTCGGCCGGTGATGTACACGTCGCCGCCCGCGATATAGGCCAGGTCCCCGGACTCCAGCCAGTCCCCGTGGAACAGGCGGCGGCTCTCGGCGGCGTTGCGGAAATAACCGCTGGTGGCCGAGGGGCCGCGGAACTGGAGCCTGCCCTCATGGCGCTCGGGAAGTTCGCGGCCGGCGGGGTCGACGATGCGGATCTGGTGCCCGGGCAGGGGCTGGCCGCAGGCGGCGAAACGCAACGCCCGGGTATCGGTGTCATCGGCGGGGCTGGCCCGCCCGGAGCGCGTGAAAGGATGGCGCTCGATCGTGTCGATCACCGTACCGCGCCCGGGCGGCGGAATGGCGAGACCCACGGAACACTCGGCGAGGCCGTACATGGCCATCATGGCCTGCGGCCGGAAGCCGTACGCGCCGAAGCGCTCGCGGAACCGCCGCACGGTTTCCGGGCTCACCGCCTCGGCCCCGTTGCAGGCGACGCGCCAGGAGCTCAGGTCCAGGCCCTTGATGTCGTCGTCGCGGATCTTGCTCAGGCACAGCTCGTAGGCGAAGTTGGGGGCCGCCGACAGGGTGCCGCGATGACCGTGCACGGCCCACAGCCAGCGCTGGGGCCGGGCGAGGAACATGAGCGGCGACATGATCACCAGGAGGGCGGCGAAATACAGGCTTCCCAGCCACGCCCCGATCAGCCCCATGTCGTGATAGAGCGGCAGCCAGCTGACGAACACATCGCCGGGTTCGGCCCGGACCACCTCCCCCATGGCCCGGATGTTGGCCAGCAGGTTGCCGTGGGTCAGCACCACGCCCTTCGGATTGCCGGTGCTGCCCGAGGTGTATTGCAGGAAGGCGACGTCCCCGGCCCCCGGCGCCGGCCCCGTGAAGGCGCCGGAGGCGGACGAAAGCTCGTCCGGCGTCACCACGGTGCGCAGGGAGTCGACCTGCGTCCTGAGCAGACGCGCGACCCGCGTCGCCTCGGGCACCGTGATCAGGGTACCGGCCAGGCAATTGGCGACGATGCCGGCGTGGCGGCGCAGATGGGCCTCGATCTGGGCCGGGCGCGCCGGCGGGTAGATGGGAACGGGCATGCCGCCGGCGAGCAGGACGCCGAAAAAGCTGAAGAAATAGTCGCGGCCCGTGGGCAGCATGATGACCACGGCCTCTCCGGGCTGCACATCCCGTTGCCGCAGGCCGGCGGCCACGCGCTCCGCCGCCTGCTTGAGGGCGCCATAGGTGATGACCTCTCCCTCGCCATCGTCGCTGTAGAAGCGGATGTGGGGCCGGTCCGGATGGGCCAGCGCATGCCAGTTCAGCACCTCGACCAGGGTCTTGGCATCGAGCGGCGCGGCTTCAGCCGTGCCGAGGGTGATTTCGCTGACCTCGGCCGGTACGCGAACGCCGCCCGGCACGCGCGCGCCGAGCACTTCGCGCAGCAGATCGCGCGGCGTTTCGGCGCTGGCGAAGACCTGCTCGCGGAGGGTCACGCCGAAGGCCTGCTCGACGCGCATGATCAGCTCGACCAGGCCCAGGCTGTCGAATCCCAGGTCCCGGGCCAGCCCGCTGTCGAGGGTGACCGGGCCGGCCGCCGTTCGGTGGGGATGAAGCTCGGCCGCCACGTCCCCAACGACCTTCAGCAGCCTGGCCGCCGCCTCGGCCGGATTTGCCGTACCGTTGTCGCGCATTGACCGGCTCGCTACGTCCTCCGCTCCATGCCTGCAGCCGGATCGGTAACCTACAGCAATTGCTCCGCTACCGCACGGGAAGGGTCCGAGGCGCGTGGCCGCGGCGCCTCCCGGCGCCGCCGGCGGCGCAAAAAACAACCACGCAAAAGGCCGTCACGGTAATTACCGGAAAGCCGTTAACCATATTTCAGTTAAAAAAGTTTTTTCTTTTCCATACAAGAGGTTCGACGCCACTGACGGCTTGAATTGATGGCCAATGCGTATTACTTTCGCCCGCGTTCGCCGCCCTAGCGCGGCCGCCTTCCCAAGCCGCCCGAACCCCGGCCCTTACGTGGCCGGCGCTTGAGACCCCACGCAACAGGGAGACGGGACCAATGGCGAAAGCAGCGAAACGGAAACGGGCCAAACCGGCCGCCAAGGGGACGGCCGGAAAGACGGCGGCGAGGAAACGCCCGGCCCGAACCGCTACCCCCAAGGCGCCGAAAAAGAAAGCCACCGCCAAGGCGGCGCCGCGGGCAACCCCCGGCGAAGCCCTCGATCTGTACCGCCGGATGCTGCTCATCCGCCGCTTCGAGGAGAAGGCCGGCCAGCTTTACGGCATGGGCCTGATTTCCGGATTCTGCCACCTCTACATCGGCCAGGAGGCGGTGGTCGTCGGCATGACGGCGTCGGCCGGCGACGACGACACGCTGGTCACCAGCTACCGCGACCCCGGCCACATGCTGGCCGGCG
>JBHHXI010000058.1:0-17971 GCA_046756945.1 Rhodospirillales bacterium | reverse complement strand
ACCGGGCGGCCGGCGATGTCGGGGCGCATCAGGCCGGGGTCGTCGAATTCGAGGCGGAAGAGCGACAGCAGACGTTCCAGGCGCTCTTCGCCCACGTCGACCTGGTTGTACAGGTCGTCGAGCAGGAGCGAGGCCTCGGCGTCGAGGCCGGTGTGCCACACCCAGCGCTCGTCGGCGATCTTCTGCACCGGCTGGATGCTGACGGCGACCTCCAGGAAATGGGCGATCCACGCCTCCAGCACCCGGCTCAGCGCGTCCAGGCCGGGCCGCGTGAACGTCAGATCCAGGACCGTGTCGTGCCGTTCGTCGCGCCCCCAGTAGGTCTCCGCGTTGTCGAGGGTGAGCACGTCCAGCTCCACCGTTCTGGGCGCCGTTCCCGCCTCGACCACGAGCTGGCCCAGGTTGCCGAGGCCGCCGGTGGTGCGGTACATCTCCACCGTTTCCGTGTCCGCGACAAGGATCTGGCCGTCCTGCACGGTGGCCGTCTGCTCGCGGAAAAACAGCTCGCCCGCCCGCGCCCACAGGGGATCGGGGGCTCGGCCCAGGATGTTGCGCACGATCACGTGCGCCATCTGGTCGACGAACAGGGCCGGCAGGCCCGCCCGCTGTTCGCGGAACAGGGCCATGTAACAGGCTTCCACCGTGCCCGCCGCCACCAGCCGGTCGCGGAAGGCGAGCAGCACCTGGTAGTTCTCGCGGGCGTCGGCGTCGGCGATCTCGGCGATCCTGGGCGGCGCGACCGGGGCCCGGGGATCGTCCGCCAGCGCGCCGTGCAGGGCGCGCTCGGCGGCGCAGGAGTCGGCCACCGGGCGCATCTCCGGGCGCATGAGGTAGGCGCGCAGGAAGTCGTCGGTGACGGCGAGATGGCCGTCGCCATCGCGCTCGAGCAGGTGGAATCCGGAATTGACCCAGAATTCGGGCATGACCGGCCGGTCTTTACGCCTTGCTATGCCCGGTGATGTGCGCATGCAGGGGCTTGGTTTCCTCGTAGCGGCGCTTTTGCTCGTCCGTCGCCGTCTCCTGGTGGGCGGCCTTCCACTCGTCGTAGGGCATGCCGTAGACGATTTCCCGGGCCTTGTCGTAGGTCATCTCGACGCCGCGCCGCTCGGCCTCCGCCAGGTACCACTTGGACAGGCAGTTGCGGCAGAAACCGGACAGGATCATCAGGTCGATGTTCTGCACGTCGGAGCGCCGGCGCAGGTGCTCCACCAGGCCGCGGAACGCCGCCGCCTCCAGTTCGGTACGCGTTTTGTCGTCCATTCCTCCCTCGCTCTCGTTTCCCTGCGCGGCCGCCGCGACCGGGCGGAGCCACGCCCAAATATATAAGAACGCAAGTTTAGCAGAAAAGGCCGCTAACGCTCGAGCGCCCGCCAGCCGATGTCCCGGCGGCAGAATCCTTGCGGCCAGTCGATGCAATCCACGGCGTCGTAGGCCCGCTTCTGGGCGTCGGCCACCGTGGCGGCGCGGGCGGTGACGCCGAGCACCCGTCCGCCGTTGGCGAGGACCCTGTCGCCGTCGGCCCGGGTGCCGGCGTGGAAGACGACGACGCCTTCGGCCGCGTCCGCCTTCTCCAGGCCGCGGATTTCCGTGCCCTTCTCGTAGCTACCGGGATAGCCCCTGGCGGCCATGACGACGACCAGGGCGGCATCGTCGTGCCATTCGAGCATGGCCGGGTCCAGCCGGCCCTCGGCGCAGGCGACCAGGGCGTCGAGAAAATCGGATTTGAGGCGCATCACCATGGGCTGGCATTCGGGGTCGCCGAAACGGACGTTGAACTCCAGCACCCGGGGCCCGTCCTCGCCGATCATCACGCCGGCGTAAAGGACGCCTTTGTAGGGGCGGCCCTCGGCGGCCATGCCCTCGATGGTCGGCGTGATGATGTCGTCCATGATGGTCTTCGCCATTTCGTTCGTGACCACGGGCGCCGGCGTATACGCCCCCATGCCGCCGGTATTGGGGCCCCGGTCCCCGTCGAAGGCGGCCTTGTGGTCCTGGGCGGCGACCAGGGGCACGGCGCGCCGGCCGTCGACCAGGGCGAAGAAGCTGGCCTCCTCGCCTTCCAGCAGCTCCTCGACCACGACCTCGTCGCCGGCGCTGCCGAAGGCGCGCCCGGTCATGATCCTGTCGACGGCGGCGGCGGCCTCGTCGCCGGTCCGGCACAGGATGACGCCCTTGCCGGCGGCCAGCCCGTCCGCCTTGACCACGATGGGGGCGCCCTGGTCGCGGATGTACGCCTTGGCCGCGTCGACGTCCGTGAAGCGGCCGTAGGAACCCGTCGGCACGCCATATTTGGCGCACAGGTCCTTCATGAAGCCCTTCGAGCCCTCGAGCTCGGCGGCCCGGGCGCTGGGGCCGAAGGCGAGGATGCCGGCGTCGTCCAGGCGGTCGACCAGTCCGCCGACGAGGGGCACCTCGGGGCCGACGACGACGAAGTCGATGCCGTTTTCGGCGGCGAAACGGACGACGCCGTCCACGTCGTCGGCGCCGATGTCGACGCACCGGGCGAGCCCGGCGATGCCGGCGTTGCCGGGGGCGCAGGAAAGGTCGGCGCAGCGGGGCGATTTGGCGATGGCCCAGCACAGGGCGTGCTCGCGGCCTCCCGATCCAACCACCAGAACCTTCATGGTCTATGCCCGGTCCTATGCCCGCCGCGCGCGTGTTGTGCCGGGCGGTCTTGTATCATAATACTGGCGGGGATGACCGAAAAACCATCCACAGAGGCCGGCGCGCCCGGTATCGCCGTCCTCACCGTCGGCGAGATCTCGCGGGCGCTCAAGCGGACGGTCGAGGAGACCTTCGGCGTGGTGCGCGTGCGGGGCGAGATCACCGGCTTCAAGCGGGCCGCCTCGGGACACCTCTATTTCTCGCTCAAGGACCCGGACGCGGTGCTCGACGCCGTCTGCTGGCGCGGCACCGCCGCCCGCCTGCGCCTCGATCCCGAGGACGGCATGGAGGTGATCGCCAGCGGACGCCTCACCACCTATCCCGGCCGCTCCAAGTATCAGATCGTCGTCGACAGCCTGGAGCTCACCGGCGAGGGTGCGCTGCTCAAGCTGCTCGAGGAGGTGAAACGGAAGCTCGCCGCCGAGGGGCTGTTCGACGAGGACCGCAAGAAGCCCATCCCCTTCCTTCCAGAGGTCATCGGCATCGTCACCTCGCCGACGGGCGCGGTGATCCGCGACATCGTGCACCGCGTCGGCGAGCGCTTTCCGCGCCGCATTGTCCTGTGGCCGGTGCTGGTCCAGGGCGAGGGCGCGGCGGAACAGGTGGCCGCCGCCATCGCCGGGTTCAACGCACTTGGCCCCGGCGGTCCGGTGCCCCGGCCCGACGTGCTGATCGTGGCGCGCGGCGGCGGCAGCCTCGAGGACCTGTGGGCCTTCAACGAAGAAGCCGTGGTGCGCGCCGCCGCGGCCAGCGCCATCCCCCTGATCTCGGCGGTCGGCCACGAGACCGACATCACCCTCGTCGACTTCGCCGCCGACCTCAGGGCGCCGACGCCGACGGCGGCGGCCGAGATGGCGGTGCCGGTGCGCATCGAGCTTCTCGCCCAGGTGCTGGACGACGGCAGCCGCCTTGTCGGCACCATGCACCGCATGCTGGCCGAACGGCGCACCCGCGTCGCCGACCTCGCCCGCGGCCTGCCCAACCTGCGGCGCCTGGTCGAGGAAGCCGTCCAGCGCCTGGACGACTGGACCGAGCGCCTGAGGAACGGCATCACCGTCGGCCTGGAACGGCGCCGCGCCCGCATTGCCGAACTGGCGGCCCGGCTGCCCAGCCCGTTCCAGCAGATCGCCTACGCCCGCGTCCGCCTCGCCGGCGAGGCCAGGGCCTTAGGGACCGCGGTGCGCGGGCTGGTGCGCGGGAAAGGGGCCCGCCTGGCCCAGGCCGGGGCGGTGCTGGAGAGCTGCTCGTACGAAAGGGTGCTGGAGCGCGGGTTCGCCCTGGTCTGGGACGACGCCCGGCGCACCGTCCGGTCGGTGGAAAGGCTGGCGCCGAGGATGGCGCTCACCGTCCGCTTCCACGACGGCGCCGCCGGGGTCACGGTGAACGGGGACAGCGGAAAAGGCGCCGGCGGGCCGGGGGGCGGGCGGGCCTCGAAAACACAACGCGGCAAGCCGCGCCGCAAGCCGTCCCCGGACGACCGCCAGGGGACCCTGCTGTGATGGGGCGCTGGGCGGGGACGGCCGCCGCCGCGGTATTGATCGTTGCCGGCGCCTTGCCGGGGGCGGCCCGCGAATTGAGCGTCGAGGGGGCGCTGACCCAGGGCGGCCTGGTCATCGGACGGGGCGACGCCGGCATCGCCGTCACCGTCGATGGCCGCGCCGTCAGGGTGTCGCCCGAGGGCCTGTTCCTGGTCGGCTTCGGCCGCGACGCGCCGCCGACGGTGGAGGTGCGGGTGCGCTACCCCGACGGCGGCACGGCGGTGCGCGTCCTTCACGTGGCGCGGCGCACCTACCGGGTGCAGCGCATCGACGGCCTGCCGTCGCGCAAGGTCACGCCGGCGCCGAAGGACCTGGAGCGCATCCGCCTGGACGGCGCCGCCATCGCGGCGGTGCGGCGCCGGGACTCGAGCCGGGCCGACTTCGCTTCGCGCTTCCAGTGGCCGGTGCGGGGGCGGGTTTCCGGCGTCTTCGGCAGCCAGCGCATCCTCAACGGCAAACCGCGCCGGCCCCACGGCGGCGTCGACGTCGTCGCGCCGCTGGGCACCCCCGTGGTGGCGTCCGCCGACGGCGTCGTCGTCCTCGCCCACCCGGACATGTTCTTCACCGGCAGGACGGTGATGATCGATCACGGCCACGGGCTGGTCTCGGTGTACGCCCACATGAGTGAAATCCTGGTCAAGAAAGGCCAACGGGTGCCCAGGGGCACGCCGATCGGGCGGGTGGGGGCGTCGGGCCGCGCCACCGGGCCCCACCTCCATTGGGGCGTCAGCCTGTTCGACACCCGTCTCGACCCGGCCCTCCTTGTCGGCCCCATGGCGGAGTGAGACTCAGTCGGGCCAGCGGTTGTGCAGCCACAGCCACTGTTCGGGTCTTTCCCGCACCCACCCCTCGATCAGGGCGTTGACCTGGGCCATGGTTGCGGCGACGTCGGCCTGGCGGTCGCCGGTCCGGGGCAGGTCGATGGGGGGATGGTGGGTGATGCGCAGGCGGCTGCCGTGCAGCCGTTCGACGCGCACCGGCACCACCGGACAGTCGAACTTGAGTGCGAACAGGGCGAGGGCCGGGGCGGTCATGGCGTCGCGGCCGAAGAACGGCGCCGGGATGCCGTCGTTCAACTTCTGATCCACCAGCATGCCCAGGTGCTCGCCCTTGCGCAACAACGCCAGGGCCCGGCGCGCCCCCTCGGCGCCCTTGGGGATCAGCTCGCCGGCGCCGGGGTGGCGGCGTTGGAACAGCATTTCCACCAGGGGGTTGTTGGGCGCCCGGTAGATGAGGTGGATGGGCAGCCCCCGTCGGGCGACACTGAGAGCGGCAATCTCCCAGTTGGCCAGGTGGGCGGAGAAGAAAATTCCCGGCCGGTCGTCGTCCTTGAGCGCGTCGATGGTTTCGGCTCCCACCACCTCCACGTCGCCGTCCCGGTCGTAGAAGCGGAGCCGGTCCAGGTGCGGGTACTCGAAGACCGTCCGCCCCAGATTGTCCCACATGGCGCGCACGATGCGCTCGATCTCGGGCGCCGTCTTTTCCGGGAACGCCCGGCCCAGGTTGCGCCGCGCCCTTTCCGTGACCCCGAGGCGGGGGCCGAGCGTGCGCCCGACAAGGCCGCCCAGGGCCGATGCCGCGGAGAACGGAAGCAGGCGCAGGACGCCGAACGCGGCATAGGCGACCAGCGCCTCGAGGGGACGGATCAGGCGGCGGCGCCAGGGAGCCTTGGTGGTGCGTCTAACAGCCATGGCGCATCAGGCGTTCCACGATGTCATCGACGGCCGCTTCGTCTTCCCACTCGACGGTGATCGTCAACACCTCGATACCGTCCCGCGCCGCCGGGGGAAGGCGGACCAGGTCCTTGGCCGTGGTCACCAGCAGCGAGTCCAGGGCGCGCGCGTCATCGCGCAGACTCTCGACCTCTGCTGAGTCATACGGATAATGGTCGGGAAAGGCGTGGGTCCGTTCGACCCGGCAGCCGATGTCGCGAAGGGTGGTGAAGAACCGCTCCGGGTTTCCGATGCCGGCAAAGGCGACGACGGATTTGCCGGCCAGCCCTGCCGCCTCGGGGCCGGGCATCGTCCTGGCGCGCAGGATGGGAACGGCGGTGGGCGCGTCCGCGCCGACGCGCTCGACGACGCCGGCGCCGTCGGCGCCGATCAGCACCACGGCGTCGGCGCGGGCGAGGCCGGCCTCCACCGGCTCGCGCAAGGGCCCGGCCGGCATGACGCGGCCGTTGCCGAAGCCGTAGGCGCCGTCGACGACCACAAGCGAGACGTCCTTGGCGAGGGACGGATTCTGGAATCCGTCGTCCATGATGATCGCCCGGGCGCCGCCGGCGATGGCGGCGCGGCAGCCCGCGGGCCGGTTGCGGGCGACCCAGGCGGGGGCACAGCGGGCCAGCAACAGCGCCTCGTCGCCCACCTCCCGGGCGCCGTGGCGGTCGGGATCGACGCGCAGGGGCCCGGCGCGCCGTCCGCCGTAGCCGCGGCTGAGGAAGTGGACGTCGTCGCCGCGCCGGGCCAGCCGCGCCCCCAGGCTCAGCGCCACCGGCGTCTTGCCCGACCCGCCGGCGACCAGGTTGCCGACGCACAGCACCGGGATCGACGCCCGCCACGGCCGGGCCGCGGCGAACCGGGCCCGCGCCGCGAGGCCGTAGAGCGACCCCAGCGGCGTCAGCAGGGCGGCCACGACGCCGCCACCGCGTCCATGCCAGAAGTCAGGCGCCCGCATGGCCGTTGTCGCCCCCCGGCGCCGGCGCGAGGAGCCGCGAAAGTTCCGCCATCAAGGCGTCCAACACGCCGGCTTCGGCGGCGGCGATGGCCTGGGCGGCCGCGGCGCGCCGCGCCCGCTCCCCGTCATCGCCGAGCAGCCGGTCGATGGCGGCCCCGAGGCCGGCCTCGTCGGCGACTTCCTCGGACGCATGGGCGTCCTTCAGGCGGCGGACGATGTCTTCGAAATTGGTCATGTGGGGGCCGTGCACCAGGGCGCAATCCAGGCGCGCCGCCTCCAGGGGGTTTTGCCCGCCGAGGGGCACCAGGGACTTGCCCATGAACACCACATCGGCCAGACGATAGAACAATCCCAGCTCGCCCACGGTATCGGCGACGTAGATGTCCGTCCGCGGCTCCACGGCGTCGCCGGCCGAGCGCAGGGCCACCGCCGCGCCCATGGCGCCGAGGGTTTCGGCGATCGCCGGACCGCGCTCCGGGTGGCGCGGCACGATGGCCGTCAGCAGGCCGGCATGGCCGGCCTTGAGCCGTTGGTGCACCCGCCCGGCGATCTCTTCCTCCCCGGGATGGGTGCTCGCCGCCAGCCAGCGCGGCCGGCCGTCGATGGCCGCCCCGAGGCGCGCCAGCCCGTCGGCGTCGGCGGGGAGGGGCGGGGCCGCGAACTTGAGGTTGCCGACGCACCTGGCCCGCGGCGCGCCGAGGCTGCGCAGCCGCTCCGCATCCGCCTCGGTCTGCCCCAGGCACAGGGTGAACCCGGACAGCAGGTCGCCGATCAGCCCTTTCGAGCGTTGCCAGCCGGCGAAAGCGCGGGGCGAGACGCGGCCGTTCACCAGCACCGTCGGGATGCCGCGCGCCGACGGCTCGCTGACCAGGTTGGGCCAGAACTCGGACTCCGCCCACAGCACGAGATCGGGTTGCCAGTGATCGAGAAAGCGCCGCACATAGCTCAGGCGGTCGACCGGCACGTACTGGTGGAAGGCCCCTTCGGGCAGGCGTTCCGCCAACAGCCGCGCCGACGTCACCGTGCCGGTGGTGACCAGCACGTTCAGTCCCGTGACCTCGGCGCGCATCCGCCCGATCAGCGGCAGCATGGAAAGCGATTCCCCGACGCTGGCGGCGTGCACCCAGACCAGGGGACCGCGGGGCCGGGGCCGGCCGGCCCGCCCGAGCCGTTCGGCGAAGCGTTCCGCATCCTCCTTCCCCCGCGCCTTGCGGTGGGCCAGGTAAAGACGGATCAGCGGCGCCCCCACCGTGGTCACGGCGCGATACAGCGGAAGCATCATGACGCCTCCTTCCCGGCCACGGGCGCCGGCTCGACGGGCGTGCAGCCGCACAACCTGTCGGCCTCGGCGGTGACGGCGTTGAGACGGTCCTCGACCTGCCGGCGCGCCGTCTCCTGGGCGTCGGCGTCGGCGTCGCGGGGGACATGGACCGGATCGCCCCACACCAGCACGCCGCGGCCGAACGGCCAGGCGAGGACGAACCGGTCCCAGGTGCCGAGAACCCGGCGCCGGTTTATGCCGTAGGCGGCGGGGATGATGGGCGCGCCCGACAGCCGGGCCACGGAGACGACGCCGTCGCCGGCGCGCATCCGCGGCCCGCGCGGCCCGTCCGGGGTGATGCCCACGGATGCGCCGGCCTTCAAGGTCCTAAGCAGGGTGCGCAGGGCCGCCGCCCCGCCGCGGGTCGTCGACCCCGCCACCGTGTCGATGCCGAAGTGGCCGACGGTGTGGGCGATGATCTGTCCGTCCGGATGCTGGGAGATGAGTACGGAAATGGGCCGGCGGCGATCCCAACAGTAGGGCATCATCAACAGCCGGCCGTGCCAGAAACACAGTATGAAGGGCCTGTCTGCGTCCCAGAAACGGCGGGGAATATCGCCGCCCACCACGGTCCACCGGCCGGTCGCATGGGCAAGGCGGATGTATTGGGCGCCCAGCCAGCACACGATCCGGCGCACGGTGTCGTTGCGCAAGGTTCTCTTGAAGGGCGTCACGGTTTCGCGACCCCATGGATGATCAGGCCTGGGCGGCCTGAGCCGTTTCCGGGGACGGGGCCTCCTCGGCAAACTGCATGGCATACAGGCGTGCGTAGGCGCCGCCCTGGGCCAGCAGTTCGGCGTGGCTGCCCGATTCCACGATCCTCCCTGCCTCGATCGCATGGATCAGGTCCGCGTCGACCACCGTCGACAGGCGATGGGCGATGACCAGGGTGGTGCGCCCGCGCATGAGTGTGCCGAGCGCCGCCTGCACCTGGCGTTCGGATTCCGTGTCCAGGGCCGAGGTCGCCTCGTCGAGCAGCAGGATGGGGGCGTTCTTCAGCGTCGCCCGGGCGATGGCCAGGCGCTGGCGTTGGCCGCCGGACAGCTTGACGCCGTTTTCGCCGACCATGGTGTCGTACCCCTCGGGAAGGGCCCGGATGAACTCATCGGCGGCGGCGTTGCGGGCGGCGGCGATGACCTCGGCGTCATCGGCCCCGGCCCGGCCATAGGCGATGTTGGCCCTGACCGTGTCGTCGAAAAGGGTGATCTCCTGGCTGACCAGGGCGATGTTGGCATAGAGCGAGGCGAACGTGACGTCGCGCACGTCGGCGCCGTCGATGAGGACGCGGCCCGCGGCGACGTCGTAAAAGCGGGGAATCAGGTTGAGGATGGTCGACTTGCCGGCCCCCGACGGCCCGACCAGGGCCACCGTCTTTCCCGCCGGCACCTCCATGGTGATCCCGTTCAGCGCCGGCCTTCCGGTCTCGTAGGAGAAACACACGTCTTCCAGGCGGATGCGCCCGGCGGAGACCGAAAGTGGGCGCGCCGCCGGCCTTTCGTTGATGCCCGGTTCCACATCCAGCAGGTCGAACAGCCGCTGCGCGCCGGCCAGCCCTTCCTGGAGGTTGGCGTTGAGCATGGCCAGCTTCTTCATCGGCTCGTAGGCGAGCAGAAGCGCCGTGAGAAAGGAGAAAAACGCGCCGGGATCGGTCTGCTGCCCGATCACCCGGAAGCCCCCGTAGACGATGACGATGGCGACGGCGGCCCCGCCCAGCGTCTCCATGATGGGGCTCGACACCGCCCGTGTGCGCACCGCCCGGAAGGCGAGGCGCACGATGCGTTTGATGATTTCGCCCATGCGGGCTTTCTCGTATTCCTCCATGCCGTAGGCCTTGACCACGCGGATGCCCTGGAAGGTCTGTTCCAGCAAGGTGGTCAACTGCCCCATTTCCTCCTGGGTGTCGGCCGTTACCGCGCGCACCCGCTGGCCCAGGCGGACGATGGGAATCACCGCCACGGGAAAGGCGAAAAACGAAATGGCCGCCAGCGGCCAGTCCTGTATGAACATCACGGTGACCAGTCCGACCACGGACAACAGGTCCTTGCCCAGGCTGGTCAATACGGTCGATACCGCCCCGCGCATGAGATTGATGTCGTAGGTAAACCGCGAGATCAGCTTTCCCGTCGGGTTGCGGTGGAAAAAGTTGAGGTCCAGGCGCGACAGGTGGGCGTACAGGCGGTTCTGGTTGTCGGCGATGATGTGCAGGCCGACGTACCCCATCAGGGTGGCCTGGGCATAGTTGGCCAGCCCCTTGACGACGAAGGTCGCCATCACCGCGCCGCTGATGATCCACAACATGTCGGTGTTGCCGGCGAAGAACACGTCGTTGACCACGGGCTTCATCAGCCAGGCGGTCAGCGCGGTGGCCGCCGCCATGACCGCCATGCAAAGAAGGGCCGCGATCAGCCAGCCCCGGTACGGCCGTACGCTTTCGCGCAAAAGCCGGCGCATCAGGACGTAGGTGGATTGATGCCGCGGAGGGCTATCTTCGGTAAACGCGCTCAAGGCATGGCAACCTTTGCTTGACGCCGCGGACCATAGCACGGGGCGCGGCGGGGGCCAACGCCCGCCGGCCGGGGCGCGCCCTGCCGCGGCCCTACCTGCCGGCCACGGTCATGCCGTCGACGCGTACCGTCGGGGCGTCGGTGCCGTAGCGGAACTCCAGGTCATCGGCGGCGGTGATGTTGGCGAACATGTGGTTCAGGTTGCCGGCGACCGTAACCTCGTTCACCGGGTGGGCGAGTGCGCCGTCCTCGATGCGGAAACCGGCCGCGCCCCGGCTGTAGTCGCCGGTGACGCCGTTGACGCCGAAGCCGATGAGCTCGGTGATGTAAAAGCCGCTTTTGATATCCGCCATCAGGTCCTTGGGCGTCGCCCGGCCCGGTTCCAGGTACAGGTTGGCCACCGACGGCGAGGGCAGCGAAGAGCTGCCGCGCCCGGCATGCCCGGTGGGCGCCATTCCAAGCTGGCGCGCCGAGCGCAGGTCCAGGATCCAGGTGGCGAGCACACCGTCGTCGATGACGTTGCGCCGCCGCGTCGCCACGCCCTCCGCGTCGAACGGTCTGGACCTGAGGCCGCGCCGGCGGTGCGGGTCGTCGACGATGGTCACGGACCGGGGAAATATCCGTTTCCCCAGTTTGTCCTTGAGGAACGTGGTGCCGCGGGCGACGGCCACGCCGTTGATGGCGCCGGCGAGATGGGAGAGCAGACTGCGGGCGGCGCGGGGATCGTAGACCACCGGCACCTGCGCCGTTTCCATCTTGCGCGGCTTCAGGCGGCGCACGGCCTTTTCGCCCGCCGACCGGCCGATGTCCCCGGGCTCGCCCAGGTCCCTGGCGAAGACGGCGCTTGTGTAGTCGTAATCCCGTTCCATGGCCGTCCCCTCGCCGGCCAGCACCGAGACGCTGACGCTGTGCCGGGACGTCCCGTAGACGCCGGTGAACCCGTTGCTGGCGGCGATGGCCACGTCCAACCGGCCCCAGCCCGCCTCGGCGCCTTCCGAGTTGGTCACCCCCGGCACGCCCAGCGCCGCGTCCTCGGCCCGCGCCGCCCTCTCGACAAGCGTCTCCGGCGCTGGTTCGGCGGGATCGCAGATGTCCAGATCCGGGCGGTCGGTGGCCAACAGGTCCGGCCCGGCCAGGCCGCAGTAAGGGTCCTCGGGCACCGAGCGGGCCATGGTGAGGACGCGCCCGACCAGCTCGTCGAGCGCGTCCATGGACAGATCGGAGGACGACGCGATGGCCTGGCGCTTGCCCATGAACACGCGCACGCCGACATCGGCGCTTTCCGAACGGTCCAGCCATTCCGGCCTTCCCAGGCGCCGGGTCAGGGACAGCGACCTGCCGCCCATGAACACGGCGTCGGCCCCGTCCGCGCCGGCCGCCGTGGCCTTGCGGATGAGGTCGTTGAGCAGGTCGAGTTTATCGTCCGTGGCGTTCACGCGGGTACCCGGCGATTCCTGGTTTCATTTGCGGGACAGTTATAGGGGAACAGGGCAAGCCGGCGCCACCGGGATCGTGTTGGGTCGGCGCCTTCCCGGCGGGCGAAAATATTTTTCGTCCGCAGGGGACCATAGTTGTTCACTTCCCGGCGATGTACAATATATAGTCTGGATGTGGGGGGACGCCGGTACGCTTGAGCGTCCGCCGCGCCGTGGGTGGTGCGCAAGTTCAGGGCATCGAGCTGAAAGGCATGTCGGTGAACGCCACTGTCGATCTAGACCCCGCCAGGCACGCCCGCCAGGAGTTGGACTCGGCCGTCGTCCGCTTTGCCGGAGATTCCGGCGACGGCATGCAACTCACCGGGGGCCAGTTCACCCAGTCCTCGGCGCTGGCCGGCAACGACCTGTCCACGTTCCCCGACTTTCCGGCGGAAATCCGGGCGCCGGTGGGGACGACCTTCGGCGTCTCCGCGTTTCAGATCAATTTCGGCTCCCGTGTGATCAAGACCTCCGGCGACTCGGTGGACCTGCTGATCGCCATGAACCCGGCGGCGCTGATGGTCGAGATCCGGGACCTGAAGGCGGGCGGCATGGTCATCGTGGACAGCGGCGCCTTTTCCGAGCGCAACCTGCACAAGGCCGGCTACCGGACGAATCCCCTGGAAGACGGCAGCCTGGACAAGTACCGCACCATCCCCATCGACATCTCGAAACTGACGCTGGACGCGGTCAAGGAATTCGGGCTGTCGAAGAAGGAGGCGTTGCGCTGCAGGAACCTGTGGACCCTGGGTCTGGTCTATTGGATGTACGCCCGCGACCGGCAACCGACCATCGACTGGTTGAACCAGAAATTCGCCTCCCGGCCGGACCTGGCCGGCGCCAACGCCGCGGCGCTGAACGCCGGCCACGCCTTCGGCGAGACCGTCGAAATGTCCGACGGCTCTGCCGGTTTCACGGTGCGGCCGGCGGATATCGCGCCCGGCCTGTACCGGGCGGTGACCGGCGGCGAGGCCCTGGCGTGGGGCCTCGTGGTCGGTGCCGACCTGGCCGGGCTCACGGTCATGTTCGGCTCTTATCCCATCACCCCGGCCTCGTCGGTGCTGCACACGCTGTCCAACCTCAAGCAGTACGGTGTCATCACCTTCCAGGCGGAGGACGAGATCGCCGCCGCCTGCGCCGCCATCGGCGCCTCGTATGCGGGATCGCTGGGGGTGACGTCGAGTTCCGGCCCCGGCATCGCGCTCAAGGCGGAGGCGATCGGGCTCGCCGTCAGCGCCGAGTTGCCGCTGGTGGTGATCAATTCCCAGCGCGCCGGCCCCTCCACCGGCATGCCGACGAAGACCGAACAGTCGGACCTCCACCAGGCGGTGTTCGGGCGCAACGCCGACAGCCGGGTGGCGGTGGTCTCGGCCCGGTCGCCGTCGGACTGTTTCGAGGTGGCGATCGAGGCCGTCCGCATCGCCACCAAGTACATGACCCCGGTGATCCTGCTCACCGACGGCTACATCGCCAACGCCGCCGAACCGTGGCTGATCCCGGACGTCGATACATTGTCGCCCATGCCGGTCGGGTTCCGCACCGACGCGGAGGGCTTTCAGCCGTTCCTGCGCGATCCCGCGACCCTGGCCCGCCCGTGGGCGGTGCCGGGGACGCCGGGGCTCGAACACCGCATCGGCGGCCTGGAAAAGGACTACGACAGCGGGCACATTTCCTATGACCCGGTCAATCATGAGCGCATGACGGAGGCGCGCATGGCGAAAATCGCCGGCATCGCCGACGATATCCCGCGCCAGGCCGTCGCAGAGGGCGGCGAACGGGGGCGGCTGGCGGTGGTCGGCTGGGGGTCCACCTACGGGCCGATCAACCGCGCGGTCAACAGGCTGAGAGGCGAGGGGCTGGAGGTGTCGCACGTTCACATCCGCCATATCTGGCCGCTGCCCCCGAACCTGAGCGACCTTCTGGGCGGGTTCGAACACGTGTTGGTGCCCGAGCTGAACACCGGCCAGCTGTTGACGCTCCTGCGCAGCGAATGTCTTGCCCCGGCCCAGGGCCTCAACAAGATTTCCGGCCAACCCTTCAAGATCGCCGAGATCGAGACGGCGATCCGCGCCCGATTGGAGGCCTGAGGTGAACGTCGTCAGACTGAAGGAAAAGCCGGCGCCGAAGGACTTCGCCACCGACCAGGAGGTGCGCTGGTGTCCCGGCTGCGGCGATTACGCCATCCTCAAGGCCATGCAGCGCACCCTGGCCGACATCGGGGCGTCGCGGGAGAACACCGTCTTCGTCTCCGGCATCGGCTGCGCGTCGCGCTTTCCCTATTACATGGCCACCTATGGCTTCCACACCATCCACGGCCGGGCGCCGGCCGTCGCCACCGGGATCAAGCTCGCCAAACCCGGACTCGATGTCTGGGTGGTCACCGGCGACGGTGACGGACTGTCGATCGGCGGCAACCACCTTCTGCACGTGCTCAGGCGCAACGTGGACCTGCAGATCCTGCTCTTCAACAACGAGATCTACGGGCTGACCAAGGGTCAGTATTCGCCCACGTCCAGGGTCGGCACCCGGTCGCCGTCGACGCCGACGGGGTCGGTGGAACACCCGGTTTCGGCGGCCGCCTTCGCCCTTGGCGCCGGCGCCCACTTTGTCGCCCGTTCCGTGGACACCATGCAAAAACACCTGCCCGAAGTCCTGAAACGGGCGCACGCGCACCGGGGCGCGTCGTTCGTCGAGATTTACCAGAACTGCATCGTCTACAACGACGGCGTTTTCGCGGACTTCACCGCAAAAGAGGTCGCCGACGACGCGCAGATCCATGTCGAGCACGGCCGGCCGCTGGTCTTCGGCGAAGGCAGGACCCGGGGCCTCAGGCTCGACCCCGCCCGGCTGACCCTGGAAACCGTGACCATCGGCAGCGACGGGGTTTCCGAGGCCGACCTGGTGGTACACGACGAGACCAACCGGACGCTGGCCACCATGCTCGCCGCCCTGGAGACGCCGGTGGCGCTCGGCGTGCTCTATTGCGACCCGGCGCCGAGCTACGAGACCAGCATCCGGACGCGCATCGACGAGGCCAGGGCCAGCCACCCGGGCGGCGATCTCAACGCCCTGCTGCGCCGCGGCCATACGTGGACCGTCTCCGGCTGACGCCCTTTCCCCTAAGGCCGGCAGTTCGGCCCGCCGCCGCGGGGAGGGGGGAATCCCATAGCCAAGTTGTGGAAAAGCACGGATGACCGCCGGGCAATCCGTGGTATAAACGGGGGGATCGCGTCCGGACACCGTTCGGTCGCAAGTTCCAACGGCGCGCGGACGTGTAGATGCCGGTCAATGTAGCGATTGTTGGGTCCGGACCTGCTGGTTTCTACACCGCCGACGCGCTCTTAAAATCGGGCGCCGATGTTCGGATCGATATCATCGAACGCCTTCCCACCCCGTTCGGCCTGATCCGCGACGGGGTGGCGCCGGACCATCAGACCACCAAGAAAGTCGCGTTGAAATTCGAGCGCACCGCGTTGAGCGACCAGGTGCGCTACTGGGGCAACGTGGAGGTCGGCCGGGACGTGGGCCTGGCCGAGTTGCGCCGGATGTACGACGCCGTCGTCTTGTGCGTCGGCGCGCCGCTGGACCGCCCGCTGGGCATACCCGGCGAGGACAAACAGGGGGTCTTCGGCTCGGCCGCGTTCGTCGGCTGGTACAACGGCCATCCCGACTTCCGCGACCTCGATCCCGACCTCAACACGTCCGCGGTGGCGGTGGTCGGGGTCGGCAACGTGGCCATCGACGTGGCCCGCGTCCTGGTCAAGACCGAGGCCGAGATGGCGGCCTCCGATCTTACCGGCTACGCCGCGAAAGCCATCCGTTCCGCGCCCCTCACCGACGTCTACATGTTCGGCCGGCGCGGCCCCGTGGAGGCCAAGTTCACCAACGTCGAGCTGCGCGAGATGGGAAAGCTGGAGAACAGCGTGCCCCAGGTCGATGCCGCGCAGCTGCCCGACGACGTCGGCGACCTGGCGGACCGGGACCGGCGCCTGAAGGAAAGAAACCTGGCCACATTGCGGGAATTCGCCGCCCGCCGGGCCGACGAGAAACCGAAGCGCGTCCATTTCCGCTTCTACGCGGCGCCGGTCGAGATTCTGGGCGGCGACCGGGTGGAGGGGCTGCGCCTCGAGCGCACCCGCGTCGAAAAAGGCCGTGCGGTGGGGACCGGCGAACTCTTCGATATCCCGTGCGGCGTCGTCATCGCCGCCATCGGCTACCGCGCCGACCCGGTGGAAGGGGCGCCCTTCGACGGCGACCGCCAGATCGTGGCGAATACGGACGGGCGCGTCGCCGACGGGCTGTACGCCGCCGGCTGGATCATGCGCGGCCCCACCGGCGTCATTTCCAGCAACCGGGCCGACGGCGCCGCCGTCGCCGAATACATCGGCGCCGACTTCCCCGAAGGGAAAAAGCCCGGCCGCGAGGCCCTGGAAACGCTGCTCAGCGAAAGGCGCGTGCGCCCCGTCGGTTACGCCGAGTGGAAAAAGATCGAGGCCGCCGAGGCCGCCAACGCGACGCCGCCGGCGCCGCGCCGCAAGTTCGTCACCGTCGAGGACATGCTGGCGGTCCTCGACGAGGCCGACGAGCGCTCGGTCGGCTGAGGGCGGCGGCGATCAGTCGAACGTCTTTTCGTTGTCCCAGACTTCGTTGGGCATCGGCAGGCCGGCGAGATCGGCGTCGGTGAGCGGCCCGTCGGGCTCAAGGCCCAGGGATTCCACGACCAGCGCCAACTGCCGCGTGTGCTGGCCCGAGTGCCAGCCGGTGCGCTCCAGCACTTCCAGCAGCGTCACGTCGCCGTAATAGACCTTGCCCGGCTGGTCGAAGTCGGTGTCGCGGCCGGCCGTCTCCCACCAGCGTCGGAAGCGGTCTTGGATGCCATCGGCGTAGTCCACGAGGTCCTGCATGGTGTCCATGCCGTCGGGAAGGATGCTGAGCAGCGCTTCGTAGGTATAAGGCGCGTCCCGCTCGACCCGGTCGAGGAAGACTTCCACGATGTTGAAGACGTGGTACGCCAGTTGCCGGTAGGACCGGGGCCGGCCCGACAGCAGGTCGTCGAGACGGTCTTCGGGGATCTGGACGGCGAGGCGCCGGGCGCCGGCAAGGATGCCGTCGATCCGGTCCACCATCTCTTCGGGCGACAGCATGTCGTGGCTGCGCCACTCGAAGCCGGCGACGCGGGCGACGTCGCGGAAGACGGCGCCGTTGGCCCAGTCCTTGCCGCGGGCGACGATGGGCACCAGCTTGAGCCCCAGTGCCGCCAGCTCCTTGAAGCCGTTTTCGTCATCGTTGACGTTGATGGACTCGAATTCAACGCCGTTGGCGAGCAGGAACTCCTTGGTCTTCAGGCAGCTCGAGCAGCCGGGCTGCCAATAGACCTTCAAGGGCGTCCCGGTGTCGCGCGCCCGCATAGTCCCCGCCGTCGTCCGCGGTGCCATATTTTCGTGCTTCGCCATGGTAATCGCCTGAGCGGGGAGGGTACGCGCCCGGCGTCCGTTCAACAAGGGGGCGGCTTCAAGCACCGGCGCCGCCGGTATCGACGACCTCGTTGTCGCGGGTGATGTCCGCGGTCTTGCCCAGCATGCATAATAATAGCGGGGGCTCGGGGACCTTACGCGGCCCCGCCGGGGCCACGGTTCCCGGTCGCGGGGGCACCCCCACCCGGCGTCGCCGGTCCGCATGGACGAGCCACGGATTTCCGTACCCGGGTTCCCGGAGCGCGCTCAGGCCTTCGCCGCCGCCAGGGCCCGGTCCAGGTCTTCCTTCACGTCGTCCGGGTCCTCCAGTCCCACCGAC
>JBHHXI010000057.1:0-18041 GCA_046756945.1 Rhodospirillales bacterium | reverse complement strand
TGATCTAAGTCAAGGCGGGGTGATTCGCGCTTTATTACGCTCAAAATGCCGAGAAAGACTCAAACGGCAGGGAGGGTCAGCACATGCGCGTGAAAATCAGACGCTGTGCGTTGGGTGTATTAATCTTGGTTCCCCTAATTTTCGCGCAGGGTGGCCGGCTCCAGGCTGCGATAGTCGAAACCGACGGTAGTGGACTTGCAACAGGCATCCTTGGCCTTTCTGTCGGGACGGAATCCTTTAACATTGGCTTCGTACGCGACACTTACCCCTCGGCATTCCCGGGAGGGGAGGTGTTTTCAAGTGCATCGTCTTTTGTAGATGAGATAAACATCGCGTTGAACGATGCGGGGAGGCCGTTGTTATCACCCCTCGGATCCTCATCCAGCGAAATATTCTACTTCGTTCCTCGCGAGTTAGTTTCCGTTGGGTCCGTTGCTGTTGAAGAGGGCTTCTGTGGCAAAGCGTTGTCCCCTTCGTGCCTCGATGCCTGGTCCCATCCGTTCGCGGGCTTCGCCGGTTTCGGCTTCACATCGGACTTTGTTTGGGCTGTCCCATCTTTGACACCCGTCCCATTGCCGGCCGCCCTGCCATTATTTGGGGGCGCCTTGGCTATGTTGGGGATAGTCGGCTGGCGCAGGAAACAGAGGGCTGCCGCCTAACATCACGTCATCATCGAGACAGACATTTGTGACAACCCAGTAAGGTGCTGTTTTCCATTCGCCACCGGCTACACCTAGGCCCGCCCGGGCCCATCTCACCCAGCGCCGCACATACATCCCAAGCACATCCGGCGCACCGGCGCCCATACGCTCCTGCTAATGAAGCCGGGATGCTTTCGTCACAAAGTCGACCACCGTCTGCTCTGCCACAGTCAATCCCTCTGGGCCAAAGTGGTAGCCCGGAAAGTCGAAGCCGTTCTTGATCCTGCCGATGTAGGTCTTGTCCGAATCCGGCCCCAGGCGGAAGTACTCGAATGCGCGGATTTGCGACCGGTGTCGGCTCTAAGGCCGACATCCGCGCCCCGCCGCCGGCCCAGCTCTCGTTTATGGGTACACGACCTCGCGAAACCGATCAGGCGCCGGCGGCGGCCCGCTCCTTGCGCCTGAGAAGCTGGGAGCATTGGGCCTTGAGGGTATCCAGTTCGCCGACGATGGCGGCGATGTCCTTCTGCTGGCGCGCCAGCACGGCGCGGCGTTCGGCGATCTTTTCGAGGAAGAGGCGAAGCTGCGCCACCTCCGTCGGGTCGGTGTCGTAGAGGTCGATGATCTCGCCGATTTCCCCGAGCGAGAACCCCAGGCGCTTGCCGCGCATGATCAGCTTCAGGCGCACCCGGTCCCGGGGCGCGTAGACGCGCCGCTGGCCCTGGCGCACGGGCGCCAGCAGGCCCTTGTCCTCATAGAAACGTATGGTGCGCGTCGTGACGCCGAACTCGCGCGCCAGGTCCCGGATGCCGTATGTCTCCGCCATGGCCCGGAGGGTACTTTACCTTTACGTAAAGGTAAAGCGGCCTCTGGGCGAAAAAAATGGGGAACATTCGACTTTTCCAGCGGTCGTATTCATCGACCCCGGCCTTGTTCCGCGTTTTCACGGTTTGGATTGCGCCACAGAGAACACCGAGACCACGGAGATAGCCGGATGCGGCGCGACGCGCCGCTTTTCATTGCCTCTGTGATGCTTTCTCTGTGGTCTTCTGTGGGCTCCGTGGTTCATCCGACCGCCGGGCCGGAATCCCAAGTTTCGTGATTTTCATAATGGCCTACGGGCGGAAAGCGCGAAAAACCGCCGCTTTGCCGCCCGCCCGTTACAGCAGGATCAGCGCCGCCAGCCCGAGGAAGCCGAAGAAGCCGACGACGTCGGTAATCGTCGTCAGCACCACGCCCGAGGCGACGGCGGGGTCGACCCCGGCGCGCTCCAGAACCAGCGGTATCGTCGTGCCCGCCAGCCCGGCCACCACCATGTTGATGATCATGGCCAGGGCGATGACCACGCCAAGGGCCGGGCTCTCGAACCAGAACCAGGCCACGCCGCCGGTGAGGGCGGCGAACAGGATGCCGTTGAAGCCGCCGACCAGCAGTTCCTTGCCGATCACCCGGAACGCATTCGTCGGGTTCAACTCCTTCATGGCCAGGGCGCGCACCGCCACGGTCATCGTCTGGGTGCCGGCGTTGCCGCCCATGGAGGCGACGATGGGCATGAGCACCGCCAGGGCCACGATCTGCTCGATGGTGGCCTCGAACAGACCGATGACGAGGGACGCCAGCACGGCGGTGGCCAGGTTCACCACCAGCCAGGAGAACCGCGAGCGCGTGGTGTCCACGGCGGCGCTGTACAGATCGTCCTCGCGCACGCCGCCCATGCGCATGATGTCCTCTTCCAGCTCCTCGTGGATGACGTCGACCACATCGTCGATGGTGATCGCCCCGACCAGGCGCCCGCCGTCGTCCACCACCGGCGCCGAGACCAGGTCGCGCTGGCGGAACAGGAACGCCACGTCCTCCTGGTCGGTGTCCACCGGGATCAGCTTCATCTCGGCGTCCATGATCTCGCTCACCGGCACCGGCCGCCGGGTGCGCAGCAGGCGGCTCAGCGGCACCGCGCCCACCGGCTTGTGGGCGGGATCGACGACGAAGATGTCGTAGAAGACCGACGGCAGGGCATCCTCTTCCAGGTCGGCGCTCTGGCGCATGAAGTCGATGGTCTGGCCGACGTTCCAGAACGTCGGCACGGTCACCAGCTCGCGCTGCATGAGGCGGCCGGCGCTGTCCTCGGGGTAGGCCAGGCCCTCCTCGATGAGGGTGCGCTCGCCGGCGGGTATGGCCTCCAGCACCTTTTGCTGTTCGGCCTCGTCCAGCTCCTCGATGATCTGGACGGCGTCGTCGCTTTCCAGTTCGGCGACGGCGGCGGCCACGTCCGCGATTCCCAGCTGCTCGATGATCTCGTCGCGGACCGTCTCGTCCAGCTCGGACAGGATTTCCGCGTCGAAGTCGTCGCGGATGACGTCGATCAGGGCGTGGCGTTCCTCGGCGCTCAGGTGCTCGAGCAGGTCGGCGACGTCGGCGTAATGCAGCGGCGCGATCAGGTCCTTGACCCGCGCCCCGTCGCCCGCCGCCAGGGCCTCGACCAGGTCGTGCTCGAGCCGCCCGCTGGCCAGTTCGTAGACGGCCTCGTCGGGCTCCGTCGCCGCGTGGCCTTCCGTGGTGTGCGCCGGATCGGTCACCACCCTGTCCTCCCTTCGTCTCGCAGGATTTGGGCCCGGTTCAGGTATCGGCGCCCCGGCCGGCCCGCAGGTGCCGGCCAGGTCAACGCCCGCATACGATACGAGGCCCGGTTGCGGCGGGCCTCGGGAACTGGTGCGGTCGAGAAGACTCGAACTTCCACGGGGTTTCCCCCACAGCGACCTCAACGCTGCGCGTCTACCAATTCCGCCACGACCGCGAATTCCCTTGCGGCAACCGGAAGGGTTGCCGTTACATGAGCGCGGGAATAGCAAATCCGCGGGCGGCGATCAAGCGCCCGCGTGGAACGCCGAGGGGAATGACCGCGGTGACGGAACTGGCCCTGCCGACAGAGCCGGCGGCCATGCGCCGGGAAGCGGTGGACTGGCGGATCAGCGAGGGTCCCCAGGACTACGCCGACGCGGTCGCCTTCATGGAGCGCCGGGTCCAGGCCATCCGCGACGGCCGGGCGCCGGAGACCGTGTGGCTTTGCGAACACCCGCCGCTGTACACGGCCGGCACCAGCGCCCGCGCGGACGAGCTGCTGGACCCCGACCGCTTCCCCGTTTTCCGCACCGGCCGCGGCGGCCGCTACACCTATCACGGCCCCGGCCAGCGGGTGGCCTATGTGATGCTCGATCTGACGACGCGGGGAAACGACGTGCGCGCCTTCGTCCGCGGCCTGGAGGCATGGCTGATCGCCACCCTGGCCCGCTTCGGCGTCCGCGGCGAGCGCCGGCCGGGCCGGGTCGGCATCTGGGTCGACCTTGGCAACGCCGGGGACCCGGCGGGGCGCGAAGGGAAAATCGCCGCCATCGGGGTCCGCGTCCGCCACTGGGTCACCTTCCACGGGGTCTCCATCAACGTCGACCCGGACCTCGGCCATTTCTCCGGCATCGTTCCCTGCGGCGTCACCGGCCACGGCGTGACGTCGCTCCGGGACCTGGGCGTCGCCGTCCCCATGGCCGAGGTGGACGCCGCCCTGATGGCGGCGTTCGCAGAGGCGTTCGGCGCCGCGCCGACGGACAGGGACGGAGCCCGTTGACCGACCATAACCCGTACGAAAGCACCATCGCGACCCAGGAGATCCTGGGGGAACTGGACCACGCCATCGGCGACCACATGACCTGGCTGAAGGAGTGGCACGCGATCCTGTTGTGCGGCGAGGCGCCCTCGGCCAAGGCCGTCGCCGACGACCCCCATCACCTGTGCCGTTTCGGCGCCTGGTACGTGCGCAACCAGCACACGGGCCTGGTCGATCAGCCCGCCCTGCGCAACCTGGCGGCCCTGCACCGGAAAATGCACGACGACGCCCGCGCCTTGATGGAGAAGGCGTTGGACGGGCGGCCTGCGGACCGTGCCCGGTACGACGCCTTCATGGACTCGGCCGGCGCCTTCATCTCCCAGGCGCGGCGCCTGGAGAAGGCGTTCGCCGCCGCCTCGTCGGACCTGGACCCGCTCACCGGGCTCCACAACCGCCAGGCCATGATGGGGGAGCTGGAGAGCGAGCGCGAGCGCTTCCTCCGCTCGGGGCGGCCCAGTTGCATCGCCATTGGCGACCTTGACCACTTCAAGCGGATCAACGACGCCTATGGCCATGCCGTGGGCGACCGGGTCCTGATCGCCAGCGCCGAATGCTTCCTCGGCCAACTGCGACCGTATGATTCGGTCTACCGCTACGGCGGCGAGGAGTTCCTGTTCTGCCTGCCGGACGCCGACATGGCGACGGCGCACAGCGTGCTCCAGCGCCTGCGCACGCACCTGGAATCCCACCCCATCGAGATCCACGGCGCCCAGACGTTGTCGGTCACCGGATCGTTCGGCGTCGCCGAAATGACCCCCGAGGCCGCCATCGAGCAAACCATCGAGTACGCCGACCAGGCCCTGTACCAGGCCAAGAACGAGGGCCGCAACCGGGTCTGCCGGTGGCCGCCGGCCGCCGCGCCGGCGGCCGGCGAGGATACGGACTAGGTCGTGGACTCGTCATCGCGTAGCCGGATGCGGATGGATGCGAGCGTGATCGTCGTGTAGTGCACGAATCTCTGGGACAGGACACTAGCCGCGGCCCGAAAATCGCTTGCGGTAGGCCGATGGGCCGAGCCAGGCCCACGCATCCATGACAAGGCCCGCCGCGACCACCAAAGCCGCTGCCGCCACCAGTGAAGGCACCAAAAAGCTGTTGCCGAGGTCGTAGGCAACGCCTGCGAACGTCGGGCCGATCATCTGGCCGAGGCCGAAGGCCGCCGTCATGAACGCAATGCTACGGCGTGGATCGCCCGTCGAAAGGCGGCGCGCATTGACCAACCCCAATGCAGCGATCCCCATGAAGGTCCCCCCAAGCAGCGCCGCGGAAACGACGACCGCCAACACACTTGTCGTGAGAACACTCATCGCCACGCCCGCCGCTTCAACAAGACAGGCGATCGCAAAGCTGCGATCATTGCCGAACCGGTGCCCGATCCAAGTCCACAGCGCCACCGACGGGACCGCCGCAAGACCGACCACAAGCCAAATCACAGGTTCAGCGGATCGAATGTCGGGTGACGTTCTCACCATCGTCGAGATGAACGTCGCCGTGATCACGTAGCCAAAGCCAAAGAGCCCATACGCCACGATGAGCGCGATCAGTCGGCGGTCGATTCCGGCGTCTTGCGATGCTGCCGCTGGTCGCCTGGCTTCGGCCTCGCTGGGGACCAGCCAAATCACAGCCGCGAGCGCAAGAAACGAAACGATCCCGCTGGAAAGCCATAGCGTCCGCCAGTCGTACCCCTCGGCGGCAAGCCCTGCGACAAGCACGGCAGAGACCGCGATCCCACAACCGACCCCGGCGAAATGCACGGCGGCGAGACCGGAACGTCCCGCCGCTGCCAGACGATCCAAGACAAGCGCCGACGCGAAGACGAAAACAAACGCGCTCGCGACCCCTCCAACAAAGCGCAGCCCAAGGAACACCGCCATCGACGATGAGAGCCCCATGACCCCGGTCGAAAGGGCGCTGATCGCCAACGCCGCGAGGAACCAGCCACGTCGCCCGCCGGGCAGCGCCGCCGATGAAGCGGCAAGGGCACCGAGGAGGTAGCCGAGAAAGTTCACCGAAGCGATCACTCCACCTTCGGCTTTCGTCAGCCCGAGGCTGTCGACCATGAACGGCAGGATCGGCGTATAGACAAAACGGCCGATGCCCATCGCCGCAGCGAGAGCGATAAGACCGCCCAGGGCGATACCGGTTGCCCGATGAGACCCGCTGTTCATCGCCGGAGGATATTACACACTTGCGACACCCAGCCGGGAATTGGATGGCGTTGTATAACTGACGGAATTTCCCCTTTCGGTATACCCCCCCGGTTCAACCGCTGGGCAGGAAACGGAATTCCGTCTCGCCGGGATCCTCGGCGGGGCATGTGGCAACGTCGGTGACCATGGCCGCCGGCGGGCCCGTCCAGCAGGCCGCGACCATGTCGTCGACGGCGGCGGCGGGGCCGGCGAACAGGGCCTCGACGGTGCCGTCGAGCCGGTTGCGGACCCAGCCGCCGAGCCCCCGCGCCCCGGCCTCCCGGGCCATCCAGCCGCGGAACCAGACGCCCTGGACGCGGCCCTGGATGCGCACCCGCACGGCCCTGGTCGCGTTGGTCATGGGCCTTCTTTTTCGAACTCGACGATGGCCTGATCCACGACCAGGCTGTCGCCCGGCCGGGCATGGACGGCGGCGACGACCCCGTCGCGATCGGCGCGCAGCACGTTCTCCATCTTCATGGCTTCGACCACCGCCAGTTCCTCGCCGGCCTTGACCGCCTGGCCCGCCTCGACGGTCACCGAGACCAGGAGTCCGGGCATGGGCGAGAGCAGGTATTCCAGCGCGTGGCGCGGTTTTTGCGCCGGCATGAGCCTATGGAGTTCGGCGGCGCGCGGGTTGAGAACGACGACATCGGCCTCGGCGCCGGCGTGTCTGACGCGGTAGCCGACGGCGAGGCGCTCGACCTGCAGGCACAGCCCGGACCCGTCTATGTGGGCGCGAAACAAGGGCTCGCCCAGCTTCCAGGCGGTGCGCACCTGGTAACGGCGCCCCCCCTGGGTGACGTCGAAGCCCCCGTCCACGGCGCGCACGCTTACCGGATGGTATTCGTCCTTGACCGCCACGACCCAGTCCTCGGCCACCGTCGGCGGACGGCGGGGCGGCCGGCCGGTGATGGTGGCGGCGCGTTCCTCATAGGCGCGGTGCATGGCGGCGCCGACGACGACGAAGAGGGCGGGGTCGCCCCCGGGCGCGTCCGCGTGGCGAAAGCCGTCCGGGAATTCCTCGGCGATGAAGCCGGTGGACAGGCGCCCTTCGGCGAAACGGGGATGGGCCATCACCGCGGCCAGAAAGGCGATGTTGTGGGAGACGCCGCGGACGAGGAACCCGTCCAGCGCCGCGCGCATGTGGCCGATGGCGGCCTCGCGGGTATCGCCCCGGGCGATCAGCTTGGCGATCATCGGGTCGTAATGGATGGATATCTCGTCGCCCTCGTGAACGCCGGTGTCGACGCGCACGTTCGCGGTTTCGGCGGGCGGCCGGTAGCGGACCAGACGCCCCACCGAGGGCAGAAAGTCGCGCAACGGGTCCTCGGCATAGATGCGCGCCTCGATTGCCCACCCCGCGAGGCGCCCCCCAGTCGGGCACGGGGTCCTGGGCATCGCGGGGGGCCGCGTGGGCCCCGCCATGGCGGCGCACCTCGGCCTGCGAGAAGTCGATCTTTTCACCGGCGGCGATGCGGATCATCCATTCCACCAGGTCCAGCCCTGAGATCATCTCCGTGACCGGGTGCTCCACCTGCAGCCGCGTGTTCATTTCCAGGAAATAGAAGTTGCGCCCGGCGTCGACGATGAACTCCACGGTGCCGGCGGAAACGTATTTCACCGCCCTGGCCAGCGCCACGGCCTGTTCGCCCATGGCCTTGCGGGTGGCATCGTCGATGAACGGCGACGGCGCCTCCTCGATCACTTTCTGGTACCGGCGCTGGATGGAACATTCGCGCTCGCCCAGATACACCACGGCGCCGTGGCCGTCGGCCAGCACCTGGATTTCGATGTGGCGGGGGCTCTCGATGAATTTCTCCATCAACACACGGTCATCGCCGAAGCTGGACCTGGCCTCGCGGGCGGTGGCGCGGAATCCCTCGCGGACCTCGTCGCTGTCGCGGGCCAGGCGCATGCCCTTGCCGCCGCCGCCGGCGCACGCCTTGAGCATCACCGGGTAGCCGATGCTGTCGGCGACGGCCACCGCCTGGCGGGCGTCCTCGAGGGCTTCGCCATGCCCGGGGATGGTGTTCACTCCCGCCTTTTCGGCCAGCTTCTTGGATTGGATCTTGTCGCCCATGGAGGCGATGGCCGGGCCGCCGGGGCCAATGAAGGCGATCCCTTTCTTCTCCAGCGCGCCGGCGAACGCGGCGTTCTCGGCGAGGAATCCGTAGCCGGGATGGATGGCCTCGGCGCCGGTCTCCCGTGCCGCCGCGACGATGGCGCCGGCGTCCAGGTAGCTTTCAACCGACGGCGGCGGACCGATGCGCACCGCCTCGTCGGCCAGGCGGACATGCAGCGCGTCCCTGTCGGCGTCGGAGTACACGGCGACGGCGGCGATGCCCATCCTGCGCGCCGTCTTGATGATCCGGCAGGCGACCTCGCCCCGGTTGGCGATGAGAATTTTCTTGAACATCCCCCGATCGGAAACCTTCACTTCACCGGCGCAAGTGAATACGAGGCCGCCGCCGCGCGCCTCCCGGCAGGGGGCAGCCTACCCCGCCGCTCCCCGACAAGGCACGGAAAAATATCACTTTTGCCGGTGGGTTCCCCGGCGGAAGGCGGTTAGCGGTATTTCTTGAAGACGTCGCCGACCGGTCTCCCCGGTTTTTGGACAGCGCCTTTGCCGCCCTCGCCGCCCTTGCCGCCCTTGCCGCCCTTGCCGCCCTTGCCAATCCTGCTGCTCTTGCCCAGCCGGCATCCGAAAAGGGTATTTTCGCCGACGACCTCTTGCGCCGGGCGGGCTCCCCGGGCGACGTGGACAGCGACCACCACGTTCGATTCGACGGCGGCGGTGACCGCCTCGTGGAGCAGCCCGTCAACGGCTGTCAGATCCAGTTGCCGGTTCACCACCCTGATCGGATGGGCAAAGAGGACCTGGTTGACGGCGTCGCGAATGCGCGGCTCCCGTTGACAGACCGTGTCCGCGTCATCCTCCTGGCGAACGTCCAGAATGGTTGCGATGGAGGTGCTCACCGTCCGTCCGTCCGCTCTGACGACGGGAACGGAGAACGGGAACATCTGAATGGAAACAGCCCCCTCGCCGGCCCGCGCCGACGGAAAGGCGAACAGCAAGGCCGTCAACAGGGCAGCAGTTGTCCTGGCGGGATGGCGAAAAACCGTCATACGCCGCATGATTCCACGGAAGTGGTAAAGACTTCTTGAATTTTAACAGGTCTAAGTTTTCGGGCGCCCGTGGGCCGGGAGACCCGGGGAACGGGATCCGGTAGCGGGAAATCCCGACCTGGGCTAAAGTCCGGCGAGAGTCCCCGGGGCCCGGCCGCGCGCCCGTCGCGGCACAGGAGGGTCCTTCGGCAATTCATGCAATACAGGGACCCGACCCGACATGACGCCGGTTCCACGGCTGCTTGGTCTGAGCACAACCGTTCCCCCCTACCGATTGCGTCAGGCCGACGTGATCGCCCAGGCGCACGGGCTCTTCGCCGGCGGCGCTCCGGAAGACCTGGAGCGCCTGCTGCCCGTCTACCTCAACGCCGGGATCGAAACCCGGTATTCCTGTGTTCCCCTGGAATGGTACACGCGGCCCCACGGCTGGGCCGAGAAGAACCGCCTGTACCTGGAGAACGCCGTCGCCCTGATCGAGAAGGCGACCGTGGACTGCCTGGCCCGGGCCGGCCTGGGCGTTGGCGACGTGGACATGGTGGTTTCGGTCTCCACCTCGGGCATCGCCACCCCCAGCCTGGACGCCCTTCTCGCCGAACGCCTGGACATGCGCCGCGACGTGCAGCGGCTGCCGGTCTTCGGGCTGGGGTGCGCCGGGGGCGTTCTCGGGCTGGCGCGCGCCGCCGCCATGGCCCAGGCGTCGCCCAGCGCGAACGTGCTGTTCCTTGTCGTCGAGTTGTGCGCCCTGACCTTCCGCCACACCGATCCGTCCAAAAGCAACGTCATCGCCACGGCCCTGTTCGGGGACGGCGCCGCGGCCGCCCTGGTGAGCTGCGCCGGCGACGGCCCGGCCCTGACGGCCTGGGGCGAGCACACCTGGCCCCGGTCCCTCGACATCATGGGCTGGCGGGTCGAAGACGACGGGTTGGGGGTCCTGTTCTCGCGCGACATCCCGGCCATCATCCGTGCCGATCTGCGCGCCGTCCTCGATGGGTTCCTGGACCTTCGCGGACTGACCCTCGTCGATTTCGACGGCTTCCTGTGCCATCCGGGCGGCGCCAAGGTCGTCAGCGCCCTGGAAGAGGCCCTGGGGCTCCCTGGGGGCGGGCTTGCCATCTCCCGCGCCGTTCTCAAGGACTACGGCAACATGTCGGCCGCCACCGTCATGTTCGTGCTCGAACGGGCGCTGGAGACGCGGCAAGGCGGGCGCTATCTGCTGTCCGCCGTGGGGCCGGGATTCAGCGCCGGGTTTATGATCGTCGAGGCCCGGTGACCGCCCATGACGTGATCGTCGGGCTGGTCGCCCTGCAACGGCTCGGGGAACTGTTCTACGCCCGGGCCAACAGCAGACGCCTTTTGGCCCGGGGCGGCGTCGAGGCCGGCGCCGGCCATTACCCGTTGGTAGTCCTGCTGCACGGCGCCTGGCTGATCGCCCTCGCCGTCGCCGTGCCCCGCGACGCCCCGGTCGACCCGGGCTTCCTCGCCGTGTTCCTGGCCTTGCAGGGAGGACGCCTGTGGGTGATGAAGAGCCTGGGCCGGTACTGGACGACCCGCATCATCACCGTGCCCGGCGCCCCCGTCGTGACCGCCGGGCCGTACCGTTTCCTGCGCCATCCCAACTACTGGGTGGTGGCCGGGGAGATCGCCGTCCTGCCGCTGGTGTTCGGGGCCTGGGAAATCGCCGCCCTGTTCTCCCTCGCCAACCTGGTCTTGCTGCGCCACCGCATCCGCGTCGAAGACCAGGCGCTCGCGGCGCGGCGCGGGGAATGAGGCGCGACGCGGCCCATGGATCGGAGGCCGCCGTCTGTTGCCCGGCAAGAGGAATCCCCCTAACGTTGCCCCCTGACGTTGACGGCGGGCGGCCCGGCCGGCCGCCCATGGATTCGCCGGACCCCGGGTGAGCAATGAAGCGCAAACGTCGCCGAAAAAAACCGCGGCAGGAAACCCAGGGAACCACCGCCGGTCCTTCCCCGGCGGCGGAAGGCCGGGACAGCCCCTCGCCCGTCGACGAACGTCTGCAACGGGCGATCGAGGAATTCCAGGGCGGCCGCGTCGACCAGGCGCTGCGGTCGTGCCAGGAAATCCTCATCGCCGAGCCGGGCCACGTGGACGCCCTGAACCTCGCGGCAACGATCACCTACCAGATGGGCAACCCCGACCGCACGATCAGCCTTCTCGAGGCGGTGGCCGCCGTGCAGCCCAACAACCCCGAGGCCCACACCAACCTGGGCGACGTGCTGCGCTGGATGCAGCGGTCCGAAGAGGCCGTAGCCGCGTACCGCCGCGCCCTGGAGATCGCGCCCGGCCTCGCCGAGGTGCACCACAGCCTCGGCCTCGCCCAGGAACGGCTGGGACGGTTCGATCAAGCCAGGGCCGCCTACCGGCGCACCCTGGAGTTACGGCCCGATCACGCGGAAGCGCACAACAACTACGGCGCCATCCTGCAGGCCGACGGCAAGCCGGACGAGGCCGCGGCGGCGTACCGGCGCGCCGTCGGAATCGACCCCGGTCTGGTCAAGGCGCACTACAACCTCGCCCACGTGCTGATCGAACAGGGCGACCACCGCGCCGCGCTGGATGCCTGCGAGGCGTGTCTCGAGGTGGACCCGGGCAACACCAATGCACTGGCGATCAAGGCCGCCGCCCTCGACGAACTGGGCGACCGGGACGGGGCGCGCTTCCTCATCGACCTCGACCGTTTCATCCGCCCCAGGCAATTCGACGCGCCGGCCGGCTTCGACAGCCTGGCCGACTTCAACGAGGCCCTGGCCCGCCACATTTTCGAGCACCCCCTTCAGGTCCCCGACTCGGCCGGTTCCGTGACCCGCCTGGGCGCCATACCCAGCGGCCATCTGGGCGGCCTGCTCAGCGAGCCGAAAGGACCCATGGCCGCCTTCGAAGTGATGGTCCAGGATGCCGTCCGGGAGTACCGGCAGGCCGTGCCGGCGGATGCGGCCCATCCCTTCCTCGCCAATCCGCCCCGGCGATGGAGCCTGCAAATCTGGGGCAACGTCTACAACAGGACCGGAGTCCAGCAACCCCATATTCATCCCGGCTGGTTAAGCGGCGTCTATTACGTCCGGGTCCCCGCCGAAACCCACGACCCGGACAGACACCAGGCGGGCTGGATCGGGTTCGGCCGGCTGCCGTCCAATTTCGGCTGCGCGGTCGAGCCCGAAACGAGGGCCTTCCGGCCCGAGGAAGGTCTGATGTTCCTGTTCCCGTCCTACTTCTACCACCACACCATGCCGTCGGAGAGCGCCGACACGCGCATCAGCATCGCCTTCGACGTCCAGGCGGAAAACTGAGGGCCCGCCGTGAACCGCAAGCAACGGCGTCAGGCGGCGAAGGAGGGAAACGCGCGGCAGGCCGCGGGCGGCGCCGGGCAGTTTTCCCCGCAACAGACATTCCAGATGGCCGTGCGCCATTATGAATCGGGCCGCCTGGCCGAGGCGGAGGGCGCGTTGGCACAGATCCAGCGCGCCCAGCCGGACGTTCCCGACGTGCTCCACCTTCTCGCCCTCATCGCCCTCAGGACCGAAAGGCCGGGTATCGCGGTCGGGCATCTCGAGAAAGCCGTGGCCGCCACACCCGACTCGGCGGACCTCCACGACCTGCTGAGCAGCGCCCTGGTGGCCGACGGGCGCGTCGAGGCCGCCGCCACGGCCCTGGAGCGGGCGATCTCGCTGAAGCCCGATTTCGCCGACGCCCATTACAATCTCGGCAACGTGCTCAAGCGGATGGGGCGCCTGGAGGAATCGCTGGGTCATTATGCGAAGGCGTCGGCGCTTGCGCCCGACTTCGCCGACGCCCATTACAACCTGGGCCTCGCGCTGAAGGAATCGGGCCGCATCGGCGACGCCGTGACGGCCTACCGGCGCGCCCTTGCCATCGATCCCGAAGACGCCGAAGCGCACACCAGCCTGGGCAGCGCGTTGCAGGCATCGGGCGAACCCGACGAGGCGATGGCCGCCTACCGGCGCGCCCTGGAGATCGACCCCGGCTACGCCGAAGCGCACAACAATCTAGGCCTCGTATTGTACGCCTCCGGCAAGCCCGGGGAAGCCGTGGCCGCCTACCGCCGTGCCCTGGAGATCAAGCCGGAACTGGTCAAGGCCCATCACAACCTGGGCGAAGCGTTGCTCGAACAGGGTAATGGGCGCGCGGCCCTGGACGCGTGCGAAGCCTGCCTCAAGCTGGACCCGGGAAACACGGCCGCCCTCGCGACCAGGGCCATCGCGCTTGCCGAAACCGGCGACCGGGACGGGGCGCGATTCCTGATCGACTTCGACCGGCTCCTGCAGATCACGCGCCTTGACGCGCCGGACGGCTTCGACGCCGTGGCCGACTTCAACCGGGCGCTGGAACGCCACATACACGCGCAGCCCACCCTGGCCTTCGACCCGGTCCGGTACCCGACCCGGTCCGGCCGCAATACCAACGACCTGCTGCTCGGGGCAAAGGGTCCCATCGCCGCTTTCGAAGAACTGATCCACGGCGCCATCCAGGCTTACCGGCGGTTCCTGCCGGCGGATCCGGCGCACCCGTTTGTCGCCAGCGCGCCCGAACGGTGGCGGCTATCGGTGTGGGGCGTGGTCCTGGAAAGGCAGGGGCACCAGATCCCTCATATCCACAAGGATTCGTGGCTGAGCGGCGTTTATTACGTGAAACTTCCCGCTATCGTCGCCGCCCCCGGCCAGGCCGGCTGGATCGAGTTCGGGCGGCCGCCGGCGAGCATCCCCTGCTCGGCCGAGCCCCGGGTAAAGACGCTACGGCCCGAGGAAGGGTTGATGGTCCTGTTCCCGTCGTACTTCCACCACCGGACCATTCCCTTCGAGAGCGACGAACAGCGGATCAGCATCGCCTTCGACGTCATGCCCGTGGCAGCGCCGGGCGCTCAATAGCCGAGGGCGCAGCCGTCCTTGCGCGGGTCCGATCCGCCGGTCAGGGTGCCGCGCTCCCAGTCGATCCAGATCGCCTGCCCGCCGCCGATCGGCTTGTCCGTCGGAGCGGTCCTGTGTCCAAGCCCCTCGAGCCCTTCGACAACCGTCCCCGGCACGCCGCTTTCCACGTTCACCACGCCATCCGCGGTGGGGAAGACGCGGGGCAGGTCGATGGCCTCCTGCACGTCGAGGCCGAAATCGAGCAGGTTGACCAGCAGACGGGCGTGACCCGCGGCCTGGTATTGGCCTCCCATGACGCCGAAGGGCATCACGGCGCGGCCGTCCCTGGCCAGCAGGCCGGGAATGATGGTGTGCAGCGGCCGCTTGCCGGGGGCGATGCAGTTGGGATGGGAGGGATCGACGACGAAGCCGATGCCCCGGTTCTGCAGGAGAACACCGGTCTTCGGGCTGACCAGCCCGGTGCCGAAGGCCGTGAACAGCGAGTTGATGAAGCTGACGGCGTTGCGGTCCCGGTCCACCACGCACAGATAGACGGTATCCTCATGGGCCGGAAAATCGGGCGGCGGCAGCGGGTCCATGGCCCGGTCGCGCCGGATGGAGGCGCGTAAGCCCTGGGCGTGCTCGGCCGACAGCAGGCGGCCGACCGGCACCTGGGCCATCACCGGATCGGCGAGCACGGCGTCCCGGTCCCCGTACGCCAGGCGCGTCGCCTCGATCTCCAGGTGCAGGCGCTCCACCGACAGCGGCTCCAGTTCGTCGAGGGCGAACCCGGACAGGATGTTGAGGATTTCGAGGGCGATGATGCCCTGGCCGTTGGGCGGGCACTCATGGACGTCGAAGCCGCGGTACGATGTCTTGATCGGAGCCACGTATTCACCCCGGGCATTCGCGAAGTCGTCGAGGCTGTGCAGTCCGCCGAGGCTGTTCAGGTAGGCGACGATGTCTTCGGCGACGGGGCCGGTATAGAAGGCGTCGCGCCCCCCTTCGGCGATGCGGGCCAGGGTCTCCGCCAGCTCCGGCTGGCGGTGGACGTCGCCGGCCTGCAGCGGCTTGCCGCCGGGCAGGAAGATGCGGGCCGTAGTCGGGTCGCGTCCAAGCATCTCCGCGCCGCGCCGCCAGTCGAAGGCGACTCGCTCGTGAATGGGATAGCCGTCGCGGGCATACGCGATGGCCGGCCGGAGCAGGTCACCCAGGCTCTTCGTGCCGTGGTCCTCCACCAGCCGCGCCCAGGCGTCAACGGCGCCGGGCACGGTCACCGCGTGGGGCGAGTGACGATCGATCCCGGTGATGCCCTGTTCGGCGTACCATTCGGCATTCGCCGCCGCCGGCGCCCGGCCCGACCCGTTGTAGGCGATCACCTCGTCGCCGCCGCCGGGCGCGAACAAGGCGAAGCAGTCGCCCCCGATGCCCGTCGATCCAGGCTCGACGACGCACTGGACGGCGCAGGCCGCCACCGCCGCGTCGATGGCGTTGCCGCCGTCCCGCAGCACCTCCAGCGCGGTGAGCGTGGCCACCGGTTGCGAGGTGGCGGCCATGCCGTTCAGGGAATGGACCGGTGACCGGCCGGGCAGTTCAAGATTTCTCATGCCTTCTCGTCTCTCCCAAATTGCGTCGTTCGTCAATATCCAAATCCAGGCGGGCGGCCTTCAGCCGCCGGCCGTGTCCCGCCGCACCCCCCAATTTCTCCTGAACACGTCGAGGAACCCCATGGCGTGCGCCGCATGGACGGCCAGCACCGCGCACCAGCCGACCAGGGGCGCCAGGACCCAGGGGTTCGCCGCCGACAGGAACAGGGTCGCCGCCACCAGGGCCGCCGTCGCCACGAAATAGGCGACCAGGTCTAGCGCGAACCCGCGCAGGCGCCGCCGGACATGTATGTCGCCGTCGCCGCCGCGTCGGGTCATCGTTACAGGGGAATGTTGCCGTGTTTCTTCCACGGGTTTTCGAGTTTCTTGTCGCGCAGCATGCGCAGGCTGCGGCACAGGCGCATGCGGGTGTTGTGGGGCCTGATGACGTCGTCGATGTAGCCCCGGTGCCCGGCGATGAAGGGATTGGCGAAGGTCTGGCGGTATTCCTCGGTGCGCGCCGCGATCTTGTCCGCGTCGCCGCTCTCGGAGCGGAAGATGATCTCCACCGCGCCCTTCGGTCCCATGACCGCGATCTCGGCGCTGGGCCAGGCGAAATTGACGTCGCCGCGCAGGTGCTTCGAGCTCATGACGTCATAGGCCCCGCCATAGGCCTTGCGGGTGATCACCGTGACCTTGGGCACCGTGGCCTCGGCAAAGGCGTACAGCAGCTTCGCCCCATGCTTGATGATGCCGCCGTGCTCCTGGGCGGTGCCGGGCAGGAACCCCGGCACGTCGACGAAGGTGACGATGGGGATGTTGAAGCAGTCGCAGAAACGGACGAACCGCGCCGCCTTGATGGAACACGCGATGTCCAGGCAGCCGGCCAGGACCATCGGCTGGTTGGCGACGACGCCGACGGTCGAGCCCTCCAGGCGGCCGAAGCCGATGACCATGTTGGCGGCGTAATCGGGCTGCAGCTCGAAAAAATCGCCCTCGTCCACCACCTTCCCGATCAGTTCCTTGATGTCGTAGGGCGTGTTGGGATTGTCGGGAATCAGGGTATCGAGGGACGGCTCCGGGCGTTCGGGCGCATCGGGGGTCGGCCTCACCGGCGGCGCCTCGCGGTTGTTGGCGGGCAAAAAGTCCATGAACCGGCGCAGGGACAGAAGGGCTTCGGCGTCGTTGTCGAAGGCGCGGTCGGCGACCCCGGACTTGGCGGTGTGGGCCCCCGCCCCGCCCAGGTCTTCGTGGGTCACGTCCTCGTGGGTCACCGTCTTCACCACCTCGGGCCCGGTGACGAACATGTAGGACGTGTCCCGGACCATGAAGATGAAGTCGGTCATGGCCGGGGAATACACCGCGCCGCCGGCGCATGGGCCCATGACCATCGACACCTGCGGCACCACGCCCGACGCCATCACGTTGCGCTGGAAGACCTCGGCGTACCCCGCCAGCGACGCCACGCCTTCCTGGATGCGGGCGCCGCCGGAATCGTTGAGGCCGATCACCGGCGCCCCCACCTTCATCGCCTGGTCCATGATCTTGCAGATCTTTTCGGCGTGGGGTTCGGACAGCGATCCGCCGAAGACGGTGAAATCCTGGCTGAACACGAAGACGGTCCGGCCGTTGATGGTGCCGTAGCCGGTGACCACGCCGTCGCCGGGAATGGTCTGCTTGTCCATGCCGAAGTCGGTGCAGCGGTGCTCGACGAACATGTCCCATTCCTCGAAGGAATCGGGGTCGAGCAGCAGCTCGATGCGCTCGCGCGCCGTCAGCTTGCCCTTCTTGTGCTGGGCCTCGATGCGGTCCGCGCCGCCGCCCAGGCGGGCGCGCCGGCGCTTCTCGTCCAGTTGCCGGATGATGTCCTGCATGGGGCCCTCCCCCGAATTCCCCTTGGTATCAACTATGTGCAGATACCACGAACGCTCGGTGGCGCACCAGCGCAAAGGGTCGGC
>JBHHXI010000056.1:0-18344 GCA_046756945.1 Rhodospirillales bacterium | reverse complement strand
TATTGTTTCAGGGTTTCACGGCGCAGTTGGCGGGCCTTGGTCAGGATGGCGTCCTCGATCCGGGTGTCGGTCCTGGCGGCCACCGGCGCGTCCCGCCAGCCGCCCCCGTCCTGGACCTGGCGGAAGACCGCGACGCGCACCCCGTCGGCGCGCAGCGCCCGGCCCAGGATGTACACATTCAGCTTGAAACGCTCCCGCGGCGTCTCCGCCGGCGCGTGCCAGTCGGTGATGATGACGCCGCCGAAGGGATCGGCCGAATTCACCGGCATGAACGAGATCGTGTCCAGGGACGCCCGCCACAGAAAACTGTTGACGCCGATGCCCCCGCCCCCGGCCCCGTCGACGCCGGCCTTGCCCTCGTCGGTGTTGAAGAGCAGCAGGCCCTCGCGCCCGAAGATGCTGCCGCCGCGGTCCTCGCCCGGCTCCCAGATCGGGTTGGCGTCCGTCTGCGGTTCACCCGGCGTGAACCCGCTGTCGGCGCACCCCGCAAGCACCAAGCCCGCCACGCAAACGGCGCCCAGGGCCGCCAGCCCGCGGACGCGGTACCTCCCGATGCGCGGTTCCATGTCTCCTCCCTCGGATATAGGCACCACCCCGCCCCAGGGGACGGCGCGGCGCCGGGCCAGAGGATAGACCAAAATCCGAAATCACGCCAGACCGGCCGGGCAAGGGGGTAATTCCGCCGTCCCTGGCCGGCCGCGCGAAAAAAATCCCCGGCCGCGCTTTTCGTCCGCGGCCGGGGGCAGGTATTACCAGGTAGTACGTCGTAGGGGCGCCGGCGCTAGAACTTCACGCGGGCGCCGACCCAACCACTTGTCAGGTCTTCGTAGGAGTTGGTCGTCGAGTCATCGAACTGGGCGATGTTGAACACCGCGAACAGCTCCGTCGCGTAATCCTTCAGGATCTGCGTGACCCCGAAGCTATAGGACGTGCCATCGTCGCCGTTGGCGGTGGTGTCGTCATATTGCGCGTAGTCGGCGAAGAAGTTGGTCGTTCCCGCGTCGACGAGCTTGGCCTTGTAGCCGGCCTTGAAATAGAGCTCGCTCGGGTTATCGCGGCCGAGGCTGGCGGTACCCTTCAGGTCCTCGACTCCCCCCGCCACGGTGAAATTGAGGCCGCTGGAATGGAGGATCGACGCCGAACCGTCGAACTGGGTGCCCCTCGTGGCGCTTGCGGAGGACCTGTCCATCCAGCCAGCGCGGACGACCGCCTTGGTTCCGGCGAAGCTGCCCGCCCACCGGATCGCCACGTCGGGGATCGGACCCTGGTTGAGGCCGGCCGAAATTACCGTGCCGAAGAACTTGGGCGTGTCGTACCGTATGCGCTGCGTACGGCTCAGGGCGTCAAAGCTGCGGAATATGGTGCTCGCCCTCGGGCCACTGATACCGCCGTTGATGTTGGGGTCCTGCGACACGCCGGCGGCCAGGTCGTCTCTGATGAAGTGGCTGCCGCCGAATATATCGCCAGCCGTCACGTTGGCGGCGATCTGGGTTCCCGAAAGGTCCGCCTCGGCCGTGCCGTTGGCGGCCGAGTCGCCCTTGCCCATGTAGAACTTGCCCCATTTGCCGGCGAACGTGATGTCCTGGTAGCGGGGGTCGATCCCGGTATCGTCGCCGGTGTCCTCGTCCTTGGCGCCGTTGGCGGCAAAGTTACCGGATTCGTTGGACGTCCGGTTGTTGAACTGGAACTCGATCCGGGTGCCGATGGTCAGGCTGTCCCAGGCCTTGGCCGTACCGATGAAACGCACACGGTTGCCGCTGAAGGAGTTACTGGTGTGGTGGAAATTGGTCGTGTTTCCGTCGTCCGTGATACGGAAGACGCGGCTAAGCTGGCCGGTAATCGCAATCTTTACCTGGCTTTTGCCGTTGACGACGGTGTTCCCCCCGGCCGAGGCTGGCCCGGCGAAGGGTAAAGCGAAGGCGAAGAGTGCCGCCGCGGCGACGGAGGTTTGCAGGGTTTTCTTGTACACGGTGTGTCTCCCCTATTCCTTGAAATTGGAAACATCGTTTAACCCCCACTAGTCCCCGAGAAGCCGAATAAATCGCATAAATAAAAAAGGCGCCCCGCCCGGATCTTACTCCGGGCCCGCAGGCGCCCCGATAGGTCCCCCAACCTGTGTGTGGTTCCATAGTTACGCCGGCAAGGCGTCAGGGGAAATCACGAGCCTGTGAGAACGTGTGTTTTTGGATAGCATGTGACTTTAATGTGACAGTCATGGACGCGGCTTCCCGGCCCGGTGGCGCGCCTTTCGATGGCGGGCGGGTGCACCGCGGGCAATGTCCCCGCCGCCCTATTCGTCCGCCGTGAACCCGCTGATCCCGGCGAAGCCGGCGCCGCCGCCCGCCCTCAGGCGGCGCGCGGCGGGCGCCGAGATCCCGCCGAGGGCGTAAACGGGAAGCGGACTGGACCGGCACCAGGCGGCGAAGCGCAGCGCACCCAGCGCCGGCGCCAGCGGGTGGCTGGCGGTCCAGAACACCGGCGACAGCAGTGCCGCGTCGGCTCCGGCGCGGGCGGCGCGGAACAAGGCGGGGCGGGAATGGGCGGCGGCGGTGACGATCCAGTCCGGCCGCCGCCAGCGCTGCCAGATCCCGGGACCGCGCCGCGCCATGGCCTCGGGCAGGTGCAGCCCGTGCGCTCCCACGGCCCGGGCGAGACGGGCGTCGGCGGCGATCAGCACGCGGATGTGCCGCCCCCGGCACAGGGCCACCAGGTCGCGGGCCAGGGCGTCCCGGCCGGGGACTCCGTAGTGGCGCACGATGACGGCGCTGCCCCGGGGCAGGCGGGCCACCGCGGCGGCGGGATCGGGCAGCCTGTCGGCGTCCGTCATCAGGATCAGCGGCGGCAGGAGGCGGCCCGCCGCCGCCGCCGCCGCCGGGCGGCGCAAATTGAGCCGCCGCGCCAGGTCTGTTAAGGTCGGCACCGGATTTCCACCCTCTGTCCCTCCTTCGTGCAAGCGCCATGGTAACGCAGTTGGCACCCGAGACCGATATCGCCGAAAACCTGGCCGCGGTGAAGGCGCGCATCGCCGAAGCCGCCGAGGCCGCCGGGCGATCGCCGGACGAGGTCACCCTGGTCGCCGTCGGCAAGGCCCATCCCGTCGGGCATGTCCGGGGCGCCCTGGAAGCCGGACACCGGGTCTTCGGCGAGAACCGGGTTCACGAGGCTGAGGGCAAGTGGCCCGAGCTCAAGGCCGCCTGTCCGGACGTCCGGCTGCACCTGATCGGTCCCCTGCAGCGCAACAAGGTGCGCCGGGCGCTTGAGCTGTTCGACGTCATCGAAAGCGTCGATCGCCCCAGGCTGGCCCGGGCGCTGGCCGGGGAAATGGACCGCGGCGGCCACCGCCCGGACTGTTTCATCCAGGTCAACACCGGCGAGGAGCCCCAGAAAAGCGGCATTCTTCCCGCCGACGCCGATGAATTCATCGGCGCCTGCCGCGACGACCTGGGCCTGCCGGTCCTGGGCCTCATGTGCATCCCGCCCCAGGACGACGAACCGTCCCTTCACTTCGCCCTGCTGCGTGAGATGGCGCGCCGCAACGGGCTCCGGGACCTGAGCATGGGCATGACCGCCGATTTCGACGTCGCCGTGCGTTTCGGCGCCACCCATGTGCGTGTGGGCACGGCCGTTTTCGGCCCGCGCCCGCCGTTCAACCGGGATCGCGGCTGATACAAAGCCGGGCGTTTTCATCGCAGTCGCCGAGCAGGGACAGGAGATCGGGCAGCGCCACGGCGACGCAGCCCCCGGTCGGCGCGTAATCGGGCCTGGCCACGTGCAGGAAGACGGCGCTGCCCCGGCCCGGGATCACGGGGTCGTCGTTGAATCCCAACACCGCGAGCACGTCGTAGATTTCGTCCGCCCGCCAAAGGACTTCGTGCCCGGCGGCGCACGGAATGCGGACCAGGGCGTTGTAATGGCTGTCGGCGGGATCGTCGCACCATCCGTCGTCGGCGCGCAATGGCCTCACCGGCAGGGCGGTCAGCGGCCTCGCCACCCGGTCGGCCCGGTACATCACCCGGCGCAGGGGAAAGCAGCCCTCCGGCGTGGCGCCGTCGCCTTCGCGCTTGTCGGCGCTGAGTCCGCCCTGTCCCAAGGCACACCGGACCCGCCTGCCCAGCCACATGAGCGTGCCCGGTGGCCGCACCTGGATGTCCATGGTCCGGTTATAGCGCAATTCGGCCCGCCGCCGAACCGGTCAGTATGCCACGTCTATGGTGAACCGCGGCGCCGCGCGGGCGAGTTGGGCGCTTTGCTCGTACTTGACCAGGGCGGCCAGCATGACATCGGAATGCCAAGCCCCAGGCCCCGCCAAATCGCCGCCTGTCCCGGCGCCCGCGGGAGCCACCCGAAGCGGTGCCGCCGATGGCGCGGGTGCGGCCAGGTGCCCCGCGGCCGCCAGCCCGGCCGGCGGTGCGGGCGTCTGGTTCGGCGCGCCGCCGGCGGCCTCCGTTTCGGGGAGATCGCCGGCGATCTGGGTTGTGCCGTCGTCGGATTCGTCATCGGTGAAAAAGGCGACCACATGGTCGCTGATGTCCTTGCCGCTCCATTCCGCGACGAGCGAGTTGACGAACGAGACGGCGGCGCCGATGGGGCCGCCGAACAGGGCGCCGCCGGCAACGCGGGACGCCGGGGCGATGGTGTCGCCGGTCAGTGCCCGGTACAGGGTGGAGACGAAGGGGATGTGCTGAAGGGGATTGATGACGTCGAGGAGGTCGAGAAAATTGAACCCGTCGGCGCCGAACAGCCGGCTTCCGATACCGTCGGCCGGGGCCTCGGCCTTCGTTTCCGCGCTCCCGGGCGGCGCCGGCGCCGCCGCCGGCGCGGGCGGGACGGCCGGGGCGAAGAATGCCAGTTGGGTGCCTACGGGGTGTGGCGGGGCGCTCACGACGGATCCTGTGCTTTCCTGGGTCGCCCGTCTCCCTGCAAGCCGGGTGCCACGGAAAAATCCATGAAAATCAGAATGTTGTGTGAAAGCGTCCGGTGCACGGGGAGAGCAGGCCGGCAATATTTACCCGTCCGCGGCAGCGGATGCCGCCCGCCCGGCGGCGGGAAACGGTGAAATCCCGGGCGTTGGCAGGCCGCTGGAAGCTGCTAGAAAAGGTGTCCGCCCCGCGCCGCCTTGGTGCGCAGGTAACCCTCGTTGTGCTTGTTGGAGGGAAAGGCGTGGGGCACCCGGGCGACGACGCCGACGCCGCAGCGTGACAGCCCCGAAACCTTGCCGGGGTTGTTGGTCATCAGGCGGACCCGGTCGAATCCAAGCTGGCGCAGCATCTGGGCGGCCGGCAGGTAAACCCGTTCGTCGGCATCGAAACCCAGTTGTTCGTTGGCGTCCATGGTGTCGAACCCGCGATCCTGCAATTCATAGGCCCGGAGCTTGTTGACCAGGCCGATGCCGCGGCCCTCCTGGGCCAGGTAGAGCAGGATGCCGCTGCCGGCGGCGGCGATCTCCCGGATCGCGCCCTGCAGTTGGTCGCCGCAGTCGCACCGCAGGCTGCCCAGCAGGTCGCCGGTGAAACATTCCGAGTGCAGGCGGGCGAGCACCGGCTCGCCGGGCCTGGGGTCGCCGATGAGGATGGCCAGATGTTCCAGTCCGCCGTCGACCGGGCGAAAGGCCATGATCCGCGTTTCCGGCGCGTCGGGCAGCGGCACCCGCGCCTCGCTGACCTTGCGCAGGGTCCGGGCCGCCGTCTTCTCGTACTGGAAGATGTCGCCGGCGTCGACCAGAAGCAGGTCGTGCCGCGTCGTCCACGCGCCAAGGTCGTCGGCCTCCGGGTTGACCAGGTTCGCCGTCACCGCCGCCGGCAACAGCCGGGCCCGTTTCGCCAGGCTCACCGCGGCGCTGTCGCAGTCGTAGGCGGCGGCTTCGGCGATCGACAGGTCGGGCGTCACCGCCGGGGGATCGGAAAGGGGATCGGCGAGATCGCGGATCACCTCCGCCGTCAGGCCGCCATCGGCGACGACGCTGACCACCTTCGCCCGGCTGTGGCCGAGGCTGAGAACGGCGGCGCGCCGCGCCGTGACGACGAGAACGGGATCGGCCTGGCTCATCGACGCCAGCTCCCGCAATCCCTCGGGCGTCGCCGCTTCGGCGGCCTGAACCAGGGCCGCGGTGCCGCCGCTGCCGCGCACGGCGACGATGCGGCCGCGCCGAAGCTCGGAGACGGCGCGATCCACCGCCAGCAGGGAGACGGGCTCGCGCGAGGCGGGCATGGAAATCAGTTCGAAACGGTGCGCCATGATGGGCGGCCGATGGAACCGGAACAGCCGTGCCGCCGAACCCGGCGACCGGCGGCTGGATCCCACCCCTCCGTGATCTCGTCCAACAGGTGTCGACCCCTTGAGACGCCGCCCGGCGGGCCCGTCCCGGGGACCCCGGACAATACGCGCAATGACCGGCCCGTGGAAGCGCCTAAACCCGGGGCAGCAGGGCGGCGAGGCGTTCCGACGCCGGTACTCCGCCTATGGCATTGTAACTGGTAGCAACGCGCCGATTGGTGTAGCGTCCCGGGAAGATTTTGGGCCGGGGAAACCCATGACCACAGGCAAGCGCGTTCTGCTCGTCGACGACGATGCGACCCTGCTGCAGATGCTCGGAGAACAACTGCAACTGCACGAAGAGTTCACGACGATCGGGACGAAGACCGGGGCCGAGGCCCTGGAGCTGGCGCGGGCCGACCACTTCGACGTGATCATCCTGGACGTCGGCCTGCCCGACATGGACGGCCGCGAAGTCTGCCGCCTGATGCGCCGCAACGGCGTCACCTCGCCGATCATCATGCTGACCGGCGCCGGCACCGATTCCGACACCATCCTGGGCCTCGACTCGGGCGCCAACGACTACGTCACCAAGCCCTTCCGCCTCGGCGTCCTGCTGGCCCGCCTGCGCGCCCACATACGCCAGCACGAGCGCAGCGACGACGCGGTCTTCACCATCGGCCCCTACACCTTTCAGCCCAGCGCCAAGCTTCTCGTCGACAATACCGACAAGCGCAAGATCCGCCTCACCGACAAGGAGGCGGCGATCCTGAAATACCTGTATCGCGCCGGCGACAGGGTGGTCGGGCGCGAAGTGCTTTTGGACGAGGTCTGGGGCTACAACGCCGGCGTCACCACCCACACCCTGGAAACCCACGTCTACCGCCTGCGCCAGAAGATCGAGCGCGATCCATCCAACGCCGAGATGCTGGTCACCGAGCCGGGCGGATACCGTCTCGCCATCTGATACCAAAGTTCGGCGATATTGGTGTTAGTCGCCGCCCTCGGGAGGTTCGGGCGCCTCGAAGGTGAACAACTCGGGGTTCAAGGGCAGGCCGAAACGGGTTTTCAGCAGGGACACGGTGGTTGCCTCGCCCTGGGCGTCGGTGACGACCCACTTCCTGAGAGTCAGCGGACGGTCGCTGAATACGAGGGTCAGGCTTCCCTCCAGCGGGTCCTCCGTGCGCACCAGGGTGAGGCGGGCGGCATCGGCCTGGCGCTCGAACCTGGTGAGCATGAAATCGCCGGAAAAAAAGGAGATGGTCTCCTGTACCAGGATGCCCGCCGGCGTCGACGCGAGGTCGATCTCGCTCACCTGCTCCAGTTCCTTGTCGAAATACGTCAACACCCCGCGGGCGGCGACGATCAGGATGGGCACGGGAGGGTCGTATTCGATGCGCAACCTGCCCGGACGCGAGATAAACAGGGTACCCTCCGAAAGGTCGCCGGTGGACGAGACCTGGAGGAAGCGGGCTTTCAGGGTGCGGATGCGGTTGAGGTAGGCCTCGATGCGGCCGACGTCGGCCAGCTCGGCGGCGCTCAGCGTCGCCGCCCGGGGCGGTGCGGCCGCCGCCGGGACCGCCGCCGCCCACGCCAGCGCCACGATCAGGATCGCCGCCAGCCGGCGCGGACGGGTGCCCGCCCGCCCTCTCAGGGGTGCTGCCTGCCGGTGACCAGTACTCCCTTGCACGATTTCGCGTATCATACGATCGCGTTTCCCGTTTCCTCGGCAGGAGGGGACGCGCCGGCGATGGGGACCCATCCACCCTCCGCAGCGGCAGCGCCGCTGCTGCGGAGGACGGGTCGGCAAGCGTTCCCGACGCCCCGAGGGAGCGGGAAACGCGACCCGAAGGGCGGTCTTGCGAGGCCCCCGGGGGGGACAAGGGGGGTGTCCCCCCGGCTACGGTATGCGGGGGACGCCCCCGCGGCCCCCGGCGTCGTCGCGCGCCGCTTGTGATGCTCCAGCATCACGGCCTGCCTTCGCCGAAGCGAAGCTCCGGCTTCGCGCAGGCAGGCGCGCCGCGCTCCTAGCCGGAAACCTCGCAAGACCGTCGTATGGTGCGCGAAATTGTGCAAGTGAGTACTGGGTCGAAGGGCCCCCGCGAACGGGTCAGGCGGCATATCCGCCGTCGCCGCCGACAAGAACCTCGCGGCGGCCGACCCGGTTGGCCTTGCTGACAATGCCGTTCGCCTCCATGCGCTCGATGATGCGCGCCGCCCGGTTATAGCCGATCTGCAGGTGCCTCTGGATGAAGCTGGTGGAGGCCTTGCCCTCGCGGGCGACGAGGGCCAACGCCTCGTCATACAGCACATCGCCCGACGGCGCACCGGAGCCGCCGTCAAGGGTGGCCGCGCCGCCGTCGTCGTCCTCGGTGACTGTCGTGTCGTAGGTGGGCTCGCCCTGGGACTTCAGGAAGGTGACCACGGTCTCCACCTCCTCGTCGGATACGAAAGGACCATGCACGCGCGTCGTGCGTCCACCGCCCGCCATATACAGCATGTCGCCCTGGCCGAGAAGCTGTTCCGCTCCCTGCTCGCCGAGGATGGTGCGGCTGTCGATCTTGGAGGTGACCTGAAAGCTGACACGGGTCGGAAAATTGGCCTTGATCGTGCCCGTGATCACGTCCACGGACGGGCGTTGGGTGGCCATGATCAGGTGGATGCCGGCGGCCCGCGCCATCTGCGCCAGCCTTTGCACCGCCGCCTCGATATCCTTGCCGGCGACCAGCATGAGGTCCGCCATCTCGTCGACGACGATGATGATGAACGGCAGCGCGTCCATGCTCAGCGGCTGATCCTCGAAAACCGGCTGGCCGTCGGTGTCGAATCCGGTCTGCACCCGGCGGGTCAGGGTTTCGCCCTTCCTGCGCGCGTCGCGGAGGCGGGCGTTGTAGCCGGCGACGCTGCGCACGCCCAGCTGCGACATGGCGCGGTAGCGCTCCTCCATCTCGCGCACCGCCCATTTCAGCGCCACCACCGCCTTCGCCGGTTCGGTCACCACCGGCGTCAGCAGGTGGGGAATGCCGTCGTACACCGAAAGTTCCAGGACCTTCGGATCGATCATGATGAACTTGCACTCGGTGGGCGGAAGTTGATAGAGCAGCGACAGGATCATCGTGTTCATGGCCACCGACTTGCCCGACCCGGTGGTCCCGGCAACCAGCAGGTGGGGCATGCGCGCCAGGTCCACCAGCACGGGCGTGCCGCTGATGTCCCTGCCCAGCGCCAGGCTCAGCCGCCCGCCGCTGCGCTCGAAAGCGTCGGTGGCCAGCAGCTCGCGCAGGTGCACCATCTCCCGCGTCAGGTTGGGCAGCTCGATGCCGATCACGTTGCGTCCCGGAACCACCGCCACGCGCACGGACACCGCGCTCATGGAGCGGGCGATGTCGTCGGAGAGGCCGATGACGCGCGAGGTCTTGGTCCCCGGCGCCGGCTCCAGCTCGTACAGGGTGACCACCGGCCCGGGACGGACCTTGATGATCTCGCCATGCACCCCGAAATCCTCGAGCACGGTTTCCAGAAGCCGCGCGTTTTGTTGCAGGGCGCTCTGGTTGACGGCGCCGCCCGCCGCCGCCCGGGGCGGCTTGTCCAACAGATCGAGCGGCGGCAACCGGTATTCGCCGGGGTCCAGGTTCAGCCTCCCCTGGCGCGCCGCCAGGGCCCGCCGCCCGGTCTTCGCCCACGGCAGCCTGGGCGCCACCAGGCCCGTGCGGACCGGGGGCTTGGGCCCGGGCTCCAGGGCAGGATCCCGGTCCAGGTCCGGCTCGTCGCGGCCCATCGGAGGCTCGCGGCCGAGGGTGGGCTCGGCACGGTTGCGCCATGCCATGCGGGTCCCGGCCGCCCGGCGGCCGCGCATCAGCGCCCGCATCAGGGCGCCCGGGGCACGCACCAACATGGATATCGGGGCGCGCCACCCGGCCGGCGAAAGGCCCGAAGCGGAAATGAACGCCGCCGTCCCCAGGACGACCGCGGCGAACGCGATGGTCCCTGTCCCGACGGCGTCGCCGTATCCCTTCACCAGCGCGCCGAGGCGCTCGAGAAGCACGGTCCCGACGACCCCGCCGGGTCCCGCCAGCAACGGCCACGTGCGGGGCACGGGCAGGGCGCTGAGCCCCAGGGCGAGCAGCACCATGGCGACGCTCAGCATGGACAGGCGCAGCCACAGCACGGACAGGCCGCGTTTGCGCACCATCCGCCAGCCCCAGGCCGCCAGCACCAGGGCGGGCACGAAGGCGGCGGCGCCCAGGGACTGCAGCAGGGCGTCTGCGGTCACGGCGCCGGCGCCGCCGAACAGATTGCGCGTCACGCCATCGGCGGCGTTGTTGAGCGAGGAATCGCCGGGGGTGTAACTGAACAGGGCCGCCAGAAGGGCGGCCGCGCCAACAAAAAGGCCGAAGCCAACTCCCTCGGCCAGCCGCCGACGAAGGAAAGCCACCGCTCCCTTCGACAAAACAGCGCCGCCCCCGGCAGTACTCACGGTACGTGCCATGCCGGCGTTTTACGATACCTTGCTTTAGAATCCCTTAACGCAGGACCGCGAGAAGACGCTCCAGTGCCTCCGTCGTCGTCGCCTGATCGTGGACCAGGGCGACGCGGATAAAGGCGGCGCCCGGGTTATGGCCGTCCCCGTCATCATGGGCCAGATAGGCCCCCGGCAGGACCCGGAGCCCGGCCTCGGCCCACAGCCGACGCGTCGCCGCCTCGCCGTCGCCGACGTCGAGCCACAGGAAAAACCCGCCGTCCGGCCGGTAAAAACCGAATCGCCCCGCCAGCAGCGCTTCCGCCGCGTCGAACTTGGCCCGGTAAAGGGCGCGGTTTTCCTCCACGTGGGCCTCGTCCCGCCACAACGCCTCCGAGGCGGCCATCGCCGGCAGGGGCACGGCGGCGGCGGCGACGTCGCGCAGGCGCCTGAACATTTCGATCAGGGCCGGGTCGCCCGCGACGAAGCCCGACCGCAGCCCCGGCGCGCTCGAGCGCTTGGACAGCGAATGGAACACCAGCACGTTGCCGAAGCCCAGGGCGGCGCACGCCTGCACGGCGCCGGGCGGCGGCTCGCCGCCGTAGATCTCGGCGTAGCATTCGTCCACGCAGAGCACGAAATCGTGGTCCCGGGCCAGCCGCACCGCCGTTTTCAGGTAGTCCAGGCCGGCCGCCGCGCCCTGCGGGTTGGCCGGCGAGCAAAGGTAGAAAAGCGCGGTGCGCGCCAGCATCGCCTCGTCGACGGCGGCGAGGTCGGGCAGGAAGCCGGTCTCCCGCGTCGCCGGCAGGAACACCGCCTCGGCCCCCGCCATGGCCGCCGATCCCGCGTACACATGGTCGTGCGGGTTGGGGATGAGGACGGCCGGCCGGCCGCCGCCGCCGCCGCCGGGCACGGCCAGGGCGGCGGCCATGAACAGGGCCTCGCGGGTGCCGGCGACGGGCAGGATCTGGGTGGCCGGGTCGATGGCGCCGTCGGCCAGGCCATAGCGGCGCGCCAGCCACGACGCCACCGCGTCCCGGAACCCGGGCGTGCCGCCGATCGGGGGATACCTGCCCCACAGATGGGCGTTGGCGGCCAGGGTCTCGGCGAGCAAGGGCGGCGGCCCGTGCTGGGGCTCGCCGACGGACAACACCAGGGGCTCGACGCCGGCGGGGGGATCGACGCCGTCGAGCAGCGCCCTGAGGCGGGCGAACGGATAGCCGGGCAGCCGGTCGAGACGGGGATTCACCATGGCGCCGGCGGATAGTAGCCGCCGCACCGGCGCCCCACAAGGCGGCGCGCCGCGACGCGGGGTTTGCGGTAGGTGGCCTGCGGCCATGGGGGGCTCTGCCCCCATACCCCCGCCAGGGGTTTCACAACCCCTGGACCCCGATTACCGGGTTTAGTGCACGACCTCGCCGTGCAGGTTGATGTCGAGGCCGCCGACCTCGGTCTCGTCATCGACCCTGAGACCCATCACCGCGCCGATGATCTTGAGCAGGACGAAGCTGACGACCCCGCAATAGGCGATGGTGATGGCGATTCCTTCCAACTGGATGAGGACCTGCCCCGGGTTGCCCTCGAGGACGCCCGGCGTGCCGCCGATGGCCTCGACGGCGAAAACCCCGGTCAGCAGCGCCCCGACGATGCCGCCGACGGCATGCACGCCGAAGACGTCGAGGGAATCATCGTAGCCGAGCCGGTTCTTCAGGCTGGTGGCGGCCCAGAAACAGGCCAACCCGGCCGCCAGGCCGATCATCAGGGCACCGCCGGGGCCGGCGTACCCGGACGCCGGCGTGATCGCGACGAGGCCGCTGACGGCGCCGGAGACGATGCCGAGGACGCTGGGCTTGGAGCGGAACATCCACTCGGCGAACATCCATGCCAGGGCCGCGGCGGCGGTGGCGATCTGGGTCACCGCCATGGCCATGCCGGCGCTGCCGTTGGCGGCGACCGCCGATCCGGCGTTGAAGCCGAACCAGCCGACCCACAGCATGGAAGCGCCGATCACGCTCAGCACCAGATTATGCGGCGCCATGTTCTCCGTGCCGTAGCCGCGCCGCCTGCCGAGCACCAGGGCGGCGACAAGGCCGGCGATACCGGCATTGATGTGGACGACCGTGCCGCCGGCGAAGTCGAGCACGCCGGCATCGCCCAGGAAGCCGCCGCCCCACACCCAGTGGGTGATGGGCGCATAGACCAGCACCATCCACAGGCCGAGGAAGACCAGCATGGAGGAAAACTTCATGCGGTCGGCGAAACCGCCGCAGATCAGGGCCGGGGTGATGATGGCGAACGTCATCTGAAAGGTCATGAACACCGATTCGGGAATGGTGCCGGAGAGGGAGTCGACGCCCATGCCGCGCAGCAGCAGCTTGTCCATGCCGCCGATGTAGGCGTTCATCGCCCCGCCGTCGCCGAAGGCCAGGGAATAGCCGATGATCATCCACAGGACGGTCATCAGGCAGGTGACGGCGAAACTCTGCATCACCGTCGCCAGGACGTTTTTCTTGCGCACCATGCCGCCGTAGAACAGGGCGACGCCGGGTATGGTCATCATCAGCACCAGCGCCGTCGAGGTCAGCATCCAGGCCGTATCCCCGGTGTCCAGCTTGGCCTCCCCGGCCAGGGCCGTGCCGGTGCCGCCGAGAACGGCCGCCCAGGCAAGGGCCATGGGACCGATGCCCCGGCTCAGCCAACCCACTCCTTTGATCACATCCATCACAAAATCCTCCTAGATCGCATCGCCGTCGGTTTCACCGGTGCGGATGCGGACGGCTTTTTCGATTGCCGTGACAAAAATCTTGCCGTCGCCGATTTTTTCCGTGCGCGCCGATTTCTGGATGGCTTCGACCACGGCCTCCGCCATATCGTCGGCGACCGCCAGTTCGATTTTCACCTTGGGCAGGAAGCTCACCGCGTACTCGGCGCCGCGATAGATTTCCGTCTGGCCCTTCTGGCGGCCGAATCCCTGGACGTCGGTGACGGTCATCCCCTGGATGCCAAGGGCCGTCAGCGCCTCGCGCACGTCGTCCAGCCGGAAGGGCTTGATGATGGCCATGACCAGCTTCATCTCCCGTATCCTCCTTTCCGGACGCCGCTCGTCAGGCCCTGGTTTGACCCGGCGGGCGCGGCGGCTCCGGGGCGATCGTTCACACCGGGGCGGTGGAATCCGCCCCGTATCCGCACTATCAAGAACCGTGCCGTTTTTGAGGAATGGGAGATAATGCCGTGATATCAAAGGATTGCGCGGAATCCCCAGGACCAAAACGGATAGGGGGACACGCCGATATGCCTAATTTCAAGGCAGAAATTATTAGCTGCCTATTTTATAGGCTTTTCTCCCGGCCCCTGGACAGGACCGGCCAAAGAAGGACATGGTAGGGCCATGACCGTTCGATCCCCGAAGACCCGGCTTCTCAGCGCCGACGTGCTCATCGTCGGCGGCGGTCCCGTCGGCGGCACCCTGGCCTGCGCCCTCGCCGCGGCCGGTATGGAGGTCATCGCCGTCGATCACGCCGATCCGGCGGCCGGCCTGGACACCGGCTTCGACGGCCGGGCCTCGTCCATCGCGCTCGGCTCCCAGCGCATCCTCGATGCCCTGGGCCTGTGGGCGGGCATGGAACCGCACGCCGCGCCGATCCGCCATATCCGGGTGAGCGAAGGGGAGTCGCCGCTGTTCCTCCACTACGACGAGCGCGACACCGGCGGCACGCCCTTCGGCTACATGGTGGAGAACAGGTTCATCCGAAAGGCCCTGTTCGACCGCGTCCCCACCCTCGAGGCCGTGCGCTTCCTGGCGCCGGCCCGCGTCGACGGCGTCGAGCGTTCCGCTTCCGGCGTCGAGGCGCGGCTCGCCGACGGGCGGCGGATCAGCGCCCGCCTGATCGTCGGCGCCGACGGACGGGCGTCGGGGGTGCGCGCCGGGGCCGGCATTCGCGTCACCGGCTGGCCGTACCGCCAGACCGCCATCGTCTGCACCGTGGCCCACGAAAGGCCCCACGACTCCGTCGCCCACGAACACTTCCTGCCGACGGGGCCGTTCGCCGTCCTGCCCCTTCTCGGCAACCGCTCGTCCATCGTGTGGACCGAACGCAAGGACCTGGCGCCGGGCATCATGGCCCTGGACGACGCCGAATTCCTGGCCGAACTGGAACGCCGTTTCGGCGACTACCTGGGACGGCTCAAGGTGGTGGGGCCGCGCTGGTCCTATCCCCTGTCCCTGCAGCACGCGGAAACGGCCATCGCGCTCCGCCTCGCCCTGGCCGGCGACGCGGCCCACGCCATGCACCCCATCGCCGGCCAGGGTTTGAACATGGGCCTGCGCGACGTGGCGGCGCTGAGCGAGGTCCTGGCCGAGGCCCGGCGCCTGGGCCTCGACATCGGCGCCGACACGGTGCTCGAACGCTTCCAGCGCTGGCGCCGGTTCGACAACACCCTGATGCTGGCCATGACGGATGGCCTGAATCGGTTGTTCTCCAACACCATCGGCCCGGTGCGCCTGGCCCGCGGCATCGGCCTGGCGGCGGTCAACCGCATGCCGCCCCTGAAAAGGCTGTTCGTGCGCAGCGCCATGGGCCTGGCCGGCGACCTGCCGCGCCTGATGCAGGGTGCGCCGTAGTACCCGGCTTTCCGTTATTCACCGATGGGCGTATACGACGCCCCAAGCCCTCACGGATCGCGGCTCAGGCCGCGCGCCTCCAGGGCCTGCAGGTAGGCCTGCCACATCTCGTCCTGGCGCAGGCCGTATTCATAGAGCGTGTCCCACGAATAGATGCCGGTGTCGTGGAGGTCGTCGAACTTGATGCGGATGGCGTAGGTGCCCACCGGCTCGACGTCCAGTATGCCCACGTGGCGGCGGCCGGCGACCACCTGTTTCTGGTTCGGGGTGTGCCCCTGGACCTCGGCCGAGGGGCTTTCCACGCGCAGGAATTCGGCCGGCAGGCGGAAGCACCTGCCGTCGTCGAAGTCGACCTCGAGCACCTTTTCCGCGCGCTTGACGCGGATTTCCTTGGGCTTGTGCTTCAGTCCGAAGTCGTCGCTCATGGGTCGGTCCGGCGCCGCCGGAGGTGGCGGGGGGCGGAGTCGTCCAGCGGCCGGGCCTCGTCGACCAGCATGATGGGGATGCCGTCGCGGATGGGAAAGGCCAGCTGGGCCTGCTCGCTGATCAGTTCCTGGGCGGCCGCGTCGTACCGCAGCGGCCCCTTGGTCATGGGACAGACCAGGATTTCCAGAAGCTTGGGATCGACTTTGTGTTCGCTCATGGCGGTCTCCGGGGGGTTGGACAGCCGCTCAGTGCTCGGCGCTGCCGGCCACGGCCTTGGATCCGTGCACGGCCATCTCCATCAATGTGGTCAAAAGCTCGCCCCGTTCAATCAGGCCCGGGCATTCGAGCAAGGCCTGCTTCTCGCGCGGCTCGAACGGACACGTCATGGCAAGGGACGTGACCAGGGCGCCGTCGGGCGCTTCCTTGATGGCCGCCCAGTCGGTGTCGATCCCCTGGTGCTGGAAATAGGCGCGCACGGCGTCCAGCAGCCGCCGCCGGTCGGCGGTGGCGCCAGTGTTCTCCTGCAGGTCGTCGGCGAAGGCGTCGTAGCGTACCGCTACCCGCCGGTACCCCCGCACGCTTTCCAGTTCGTCGACGATGCGGAAGCGGCTGATGCCGGTAAGCGTGATCAGGAAACGGCCGTCGTCCGTTTCGGCGAACGAGGTGATGCGTCCCAGGCACCCGGTCCGGTACAGCTCGGCGGTGTCGCCGACCAGATCCGGCCCGGCGTGGACGGGCTGCACCATGCCCATCATCCGCCCCTGTCCCAGGGCGTCGGCGGTCAGGTTCAGATACCGGGGCTCGAAGATGTTCAGCGGCAGACGGCCATGGGGCAGCAGCAGGGCGCCGGGCAGGGGAAAGACGGGGATCGTTTCGGGCAGGTCGTCCGGGCCGGGGCTGTGAACGGCGGCGCTCATGAAAACAGGATCGAGGACAGGTGCCGCCGGCCGGAGACGGTCAGAGGATGGCTTGGACCCAGGGCGTCGAAGATCTTCACCAGCTGCTTGCGCGCGGCCTCGTCGTTCCAACTCTTGTCGCGGCGCACCAGTTCCAGAAGCTCCTCCAGGGCGTCCTCGTTGCTCCCCTCGGCGTAGAGGGCGACGGCGAGGTCGAACCGGGTCTGGTGATCGTTCTCGTCCCCGGCCAGCTTTTGCCTCAGTTCGGCGGCGTCGCCCGAGGCGCTGCCCTGTTCGGAGAGTTCCACGGCCGAGACGGCGGCCGCCACCTCGGCGGCCGACGCCACGTCGGCCGGCAGGTCCTCGATGATCTTCTTGGCGCCGGCCGTGTCGCCGGCGGCCATGGCGGCGCGGATCATTCCGGCGACGGCGGCCGGATGGGCGGGCTCCCGGGCCAGGATTTCCCCGTACAGGGCACGGGCGGTGGCCGCGTCGCCGGCGTCCAGCGCCGCCTGCGCCTCCTCGACGGCAAGATCCAGCGGCGCCTTGGCCTTGCCGGTCAGACGGCTGATAAAGGCGCGGATCTGGCTTTCCGGCTGGGCGCCGGCGAAGCCGTCCACGGGGCGTCCGCCCTTGAAGGCGAAGACGGCGGGAATGGACTGGATCTGCATCTGCATCGCCAGGTCCTGGTTCTCGTCGACGTTGATCTTGACCAGGCGCACCAGTCCGCCCGCCTGGCGGACCAGCTTCTCGATCATCGGACCCAGTTGCTTGCACGGCCCGCACCAGGGCGCCCAGAAATCGACGATCACCGGAACCTTCGCCGAGGCGTCGAGGACGTCGGCGGCGAAGCTGGCGGTATTGCTGTCCTTTACAAGGTCCGCCGCGGCTTCGCCGGCCTGCTCACCGGGCCTTTGCGACGCCGTGCCGTCGGGATTAAGAATGAACTCCATTACTCAGCCACCGTGTCCCCGGGCCGATCGACCCAACGAAAATGGCTATTTCCGCCCGCCGCCGCAAGGCCGAAACGCCTCAAAGCGCGACCACGGCCGGTTCGTGGCCGGCGGCGCGGATGAACGCCAGCAGGTCGGCGGGCGTGATCGCCGTCGTCGCCCGGTTGGTCAGGGGATGGTAGTTGAGGAGATCCCGCTCCATCATGGCGCGGTCCAGCACCACGTTGACGCGCCGGTGTGTATCGTTGACCACGGCGAAGGGGGTGACCGACCCCGGCTCCACGCCCAGCACCTCCATCAACAGGTCCGGCTTGGCGAACGACAGCGTCGCCGCGCCGATGCGCCGGCGCAGGTCCTTCATGGGAATGTGCCGGTCCTCCAGCATGACGACGAGCCAGAGGACCCCTTTCTTGTCCTTGAGGAACAGGGTCTTGCAGTGGCCGCCCGGCAGGTCGCCGCGCAGCGCCTTGCTGTCCTCCACGGTGAACACGGGCGCATGGCGGTGGGTCGCGGTTTTTATCCCCAACGCGGCAAGGCGGGCAAAAAGGTCATCGGGCGTCGCCGGCATGGGCGCGAGAATAGCCGTCGGCACCCTACGCCCTCAAGGCCGGCGACCGTGCCCGCGCCCGCGCTCAGCGATCTTGCAAAGCCGGGCGCTTGGCGTATGATCGGCGCCGCGGGGCGCGGGCGTAGCTCAGGGGTAGAGCGCAACCTTGCCAAGGTTGAAGTCGTGGGTT
>JBHHXI010000055.1:0-18372 GCA_046756945.1 Rhodospirillales bacterium | reverse complement strand
CGGACGCGCGGACCCCATACGGCCGCCGGGCGCGGCCATGATCAAAGGAAAGGACCATGAACCCAGACGACGTGAGGGCAGAGGACCCGGAAGGCAATGAGACGGCCCATACCGGGCCCGGCGACGGGCCCGGTGGTGAGGGCCCGGAACGGGGGGCCGGCCCCTTCCGGGGCGAAGGCGACCCCGCCGGCGACGGCCAGGCGCCCGCGGCCGCGCCGGACGCCGGCGCCATCCCCGACACCGCCACAACGGAGGCGATTTTTGCCGACCTGGCGAAAGCGGACCCCGACATCACCGCGGCCCTGAGGCGCCAATGGGGCGCCGATGCGGCGAAGAACCTGGCCTTCGCCCGGGCCGCCGTCGACACCGTCGTGAGCCAGGAGCTCGTCGACTTTCTCGAGGGCGTCGAACTGGACGGCCAGCCCCTTTCCCATCACCCGGCGATCTGGGAGACCGCGGCCCGCATCGGCCGGATGCTGGCCCGCGATCCCGGCAGGCCCGGGAGCGTCGGGCCCGCGCCTTTGCAACCGCGCGGAACGGGGACAAACATGGAACAGGACAGGATCGAAGACCGCATCGACGAGCTGATGGCGCTCATGCACACCGACAAGAAGAAGTACCAGTCCGAGCGGGTGCAGCGCGAACTCAGGGCGCTTTACGGCTCGCAGCCGCGCGCGCCCGGCGCGGAGGTCGAAAAAAAGGGGAGCGTCGAGGAGCGCATCGACACGCTGATGGCGCTCATGCACACCGACGAGAGGAAGTACCAGTCCGAGCCGGTTCAGCGGGAGCTCAGGGCGCTGTACGGGCGGCTCTACGGCGACCGGTCCATCGTCGGCAGGGACGGCCAGGTGGTATGACCCGCCGGCGGTCGCGGAAGAGGAGGACACGACGGTGAAGGACACGATGGAAAAATCCCGCGCGGCGGTGGTCGACGTGCTGCCCCTGACGGCGGCGGGCAATGGCCTCAACCTGTGGGGACACGTGACGCCCCACGCCCTGGCCGACGTGCTCGGCCCCGGGTATTTCGACGCCTGCCAGGAGGCGAACGGCGGCGGCCTGTACCGCCATGACCGCATCGTCTGCACGGCCTCGGCCGAAACCGATTCGCCCGAGCACGCGACCCTGGTGGTCGTGGATGAGGACCGCGCCGGGGGCGTCCGCGTGGAGATCCTGAAAGAGGCGGCGCGGGGGCGCAAAGGCGCCGGTTAGGGCGCGACGGCGGACCGGAAAGCTCCGGAACCCGCTGGCCCACGCCAAGGCGGCCGGGCGGCGTTGCCGCCACGCCAAACCCTGAACCACGAATGCAATCCCGCCTTCGCCATCCCGCCTTCGCCGAGGCTTCGGCGGGCGGATCGGGCGAAGGCGGGATTTTTGTTGGAGTAGCGGATGACGGTATCTAGCACACAAAGCCGGAAGGATTATGCCGGCGACGGCGCCACCACCCAGTTCACGGTGCCATATTTCTTCATCGAGAACGCGGACATCGTGGCCACGTTGCGGTCCACCGGCGGCACCGAGACAACGTGGACGGAGGGCACGGAATACACGCTGACCGGCGCCGGGGTTCCGTCCGGCGGTACGCTGACCGCCGTCTCCACGGGCACCGATTTCACGCCGCAGAGCGGCGAAACGCTGGTCATCAAGCGCAAGGAGCAGTTCACCCAGCCGTCCGACTTCGCCGTCGCCGGCGCCCTGCCCTCGGAAACCATCGAGGAGGGCTATGACCGCGCCGTCATGCTGGCCCAGCAGATGAGCGAGGACCTGGGGCGCGTGGCGAAGCTGGCCGAAACCTCGCCCACCACTTCCGAGCTGATCATTCCCGAACCGGAGGCGGACAAGGCACTGTCCTGGAACTCGGCGGGGGACAACCTGACGAATGGTCCGACGGTGGCGCAGATTACCCAGGCCTCCAGCAACGCCGCCCAGGCGGCCGCCAGCGCGACGGCGGCGGCCAACAGCGCCAGCGCGGCGACAACCTCGGCGACCAATGCGGCGGCCAGCGCGACGGCCGCGGCGAACAGCGCCAAGACCGCCTTCCTGGTGGCGGTCACGGACGAGACGACGGCGATCACGACCGGGACAGCAAAGGTGACGTTCCGCATACCCTTCGCGCTCACCCTGACGGACATCCGCGCGAGCCTGACGACCGCTTCGACGAGCGGGGTGGTCACCGTCGATGTCAATGAGGGCGGGACGAGCATCCTCTCAACCAAGCTCACCATCGACGCCACCGAGAAGACCAGCGAGACCGCCGCCACGCCCGCGGTGGTGTCCGACACCGCGCTCGCCGACGACGCCGAGATCACCATCGACATCGACACGGCAGGGTCGGGCGCGAAAGGCCTCAAGGTCACCTTCGTCGGGGACCCGGCATGAGCGGCGCCGGAATCCTGAACTCAACGTTCCCGAGCACGCCGCCCAGCGTGCCGATTGCGCAAATCCAGAAGACGGCTGTCAACAGGGCTACGGGGACGTCAATCGCGACGACATTCACGACGACACCGGTCGAGAATAATTTGATTGTCGGTGTTCTCGTCCTGGACAAGACCGAGTCCGCTTATGCGATCCCTGCCGGGTTTACGGAAGCCGTTTCGGAATTCGGCGGCGGCGGCGAAAGCATCATTTTCTACAAGGTAGCCGGGGCGGCGGAGAGTAAGACCGTGACCGTGACCGGTGTCGGCGGGTCGAAACCCAACGTTCTTATGACGATGGAATACGAGGGGATCGCCGCCTCGTCCCCGCTTGATGTCACCGCGTCCGCTATCGCCGCCACGAACACAAGCGCCCATTCGACCGGGACTACGGCAACGACGGCCCAGGCGAAGGCGCTCGCGGTCGCGGCGGTGGCCTTTGAAAAGGAGGCGGGCACCAGCACAAGCTGGTCGAACAGCTTCGTCGAAGAAGGTGTCGGCATGGATGCAGTCGGCGGGGCTACGGAAGTCAGCGGCGGGTTTGCCACAAAAATTCTCGCCGCCACGGGGACGCAAGAAACGACGTGGACGATCGGTGGAACCGCGTCGAAAGGCTCCGGCTGCGTCGCGACCTTCAAGGGGAGCTGAGAGGAGGCTTCGATGTACGCGCTCGTGATCTTGATCGCCCTCGCGGCCCAGCCTTCCGTGGAGAGCTACCGGCTGATCACCGACATGGATGCGCCGGCAGCGGCGGGGGCCGGGTCGTCGTCCTCTACAAGGGAACGCTCTCGAACCTTGGTACGCTCCGCGCCAACGGTGGCGCCGGCGGCGCCGCTGGGCGGGGCGGTGGTCCTCCCGGGTTTGCCGGCGGCGCTGGCGGGGCCGGGACCGTGACCGGACCGACACAGGTGGCATGATGATTATTCTCCACAACTCACTCGACAAAGAGAGCCGGGACTTCGTCGCCGCGCACGGCGCGGGCGCCACGGTCTACGACTGGTACAAGGGAGGCCGCGAGGCGTGGGTCGCGTTGGGCGGAACCGACAAGGTGAGCGCGTTCCCGTCGGTCCTCGTAGACGTGCCGGCCTTCACTGTGCCCGCCCGCGTGGTCGGTCGCCAAACTGAGCCGGCGTTCAACATGCCCCCCGAGCAGGTGGCGATTCGGAAGCCCCGAGACATGACGGACGTTCAGGCCCATCTCGACGAGATCAACAAGCGCCTGCCCGCCGCGTCCAGGCTGACCCTCGGCAACATGAACGACGCCCCCACCCGGCGCACGAGGCCATAATGCCCAACAATCACGCCGAAATTTTGCACGCCTTTGGTGCCTCCGTGATCGTTAACGGTGCCGCCGACGACGTAACGGAAGAAAGGATGCCCCGAATGAGCACGGGTGGACCCGCCGCAACCACGGCGAAGGCGGGTGGAAGCCGATGAGCGCGGATCCTCAACAGCTGGCCCAGCAACTGGGCGAGGTGCAGGGCCGTCTCAAGGCCGCCGAAGAGGCCCTGCGCGAACAGGGCCAGGATATCAAGGCCATCCTGACCACTTTGAATCAAGCGCGTGGAGGGTGGAAGACGCTGTTGCTGGTGGCCGGAATCTCGGGCGCCTGCGGGGCGTTGGCGACCAAGGTAGCGACCGTCATCGGAGCACTGCCGCGATGAAAAGACACATCATCCCTTTTTGACTTTGCCCGCCCTGGCCTTGGCAACGGCGGGTTTTTTATGGCCCTCCTACGCCAACCTCACTTCGCCCGCCGAAGCGCGCTTCGCGAAGGCGGGGGCTTCGGAGGGCAGGTCCGGTGTGGCGAAAGCGGCTCCCCCTTCGCCAAAGGCTGCGGCGGGCGCAAGCGTATGCCGGGACCAGTGGGGACAGCCGGCGCCATGGTTCGAATGGAGCGCGTGGCTCGCCGACCTGACGCGCAAGAACGGCGGCACCCTTGAGCGGCGCACCATGAGCGCGGAAGAACGCCTGCGATTCCTGCGCGCCTACAACAACACCCCGCCAGTGACCGACCGGAACCCGGAGCGCATCGAGATTTTCTCCCGGCCCAACCATCCGGCCGTCGTTGTCGTATTCGTCGAGGATGGTTGTGTGACCCTGACCGCGATGATGCCCCGGGCGCTGGTGGAGAGCGTGATTTCACCCACGGGCGGCAATCGGCGCTCCCTGCGCCCCATGGAACGGGAAGCTTGATCCCCCCTGAAGAATTCCGCCGTTACGTCATACGCCCGGTGCTCGGCCGTCTGGCCCGCTGTGATGCACGTCTCGGCGGTGCGGCGTCCGAACAACTGATGCTCGGCACGGCCATCGCCGAAAGCGAACTCAACGCGCTGGCGCAAAGAGGCGGACCGGCGCTCAGTATGTTCCAGATCGAGCCCGCCACGTTCGATGACATCTACCGGCGTTACCTGCGCTTACGGCCCAGGCTGATGACCGCCGTGCGGGCCTTCATGTTTCCGGAACTCGCTCCCCTTGAACAGTTGGCCGGCAACCAGCATATGGCCTGCGCCATCGCCCGGGTGAAGTACTGGATGAGCCCCCGCCCGCTGCCGGCGCCGGGCGACATCGACGCCTTAGGCGCCTATTGGAAGGCCCACTACAACACTGCCCATGGCGCCGGCCGGACATCCCGGTGGGCGTACCTTTACCGCAAATACGTGACCTGAGGAGTGAACGGTGAAATATTCTCTCTTGGCCCCCGTCGCGGGGGCTTTTCTTTTGGCCGCGTGCGGCCTCACGCCGCAAGGGGACATGATCCGCGCTGCCGTCAAGACCGGCGGCGCCCAAGCCATGGACAAGGGCTTGATCAACGCTGAGTGGTATATCTGCCAAGCGGCATCCATCGGCGGCGTGCGGCGGCGCTACGGTAAACCAGGGCTGTCGGACGCCTACCGGACGCTGTGCGACCAGGTGGGCGTGAGCCTATTCACCATAGAGCAATGAGCCTCGCGCATCTGTGCGCCCGCGTCTCGGAGCTCGCCTACGAAGATAATCCCGTCCTGGAACACCTGGGGTTCAGCCTGATCAAACAGTTCGATCGAAAGGGTGCCCAGGCGATACTCGCGACCGACGGCCATCTCGCGATCCTCGCTTTTCGCGGTACCGAGGAGATCGGCGATTTCCTTGCGGATTTGCGCTACGTGAAGACCGACTTTCCCGGCGGCGGTCGGGTGCACCGGGGTTTCTACCACGCCTTCGTTCAGGTCCGCGACGAGATCGCGGCCAATCTCGCGCACATCGCGGCGCCGACGATCTTCACCGGCCACAGCCTGGGCGCGGCCATGGCCCTCATGGCCGCCGTCACGTGGTCGCCGCAAGAGGTGCACGTATTCGGGTGCCCGAAAACGGGCAACAAGAAATTCGTTAAGCGGCTGACGCACCCGGTCACTCGCTACGAAAACTGGCTTGATATCGTAACCTGTTTGCCGCCGGCCACTTCCCCGATCCAGGCTGCTCATTCCCTTCGCCACGGGCGCCGGCCGACGCTGTATGCCCACGCGGGCAAGAGGGTCGGCCTCAGGGGAATCGGCCATTTCATCCGCCGATACACAAACGCCACCGTGAGAGCCGGTTAACTTTCCTCCCTTTCCACTTCTCCATCGCCTAACTCCCGCGCGTTCTGCGCACATTTCCCCTGTTTCCCCCTTCCTCCCGATTTCTCCCAGTCTCCCCGGCGCGTTCCGCGCACGTTTTCCCCCTTTTCCCTTCCGCGATTTCTCTCATTTTCCCCGGCGCGTTCCGCGCACGTTTCCCAACCCGGTACGATCCGGCGAATCGCTTATGGCAATGATTTCAGGGAACTTTGTGGTGCCGCCGGTAAGAATCGAACTTACGACCCCGCCCTTACCAAGGGCGTGCTCTACCCCTGAGCTACGGCGGCACCAAGGCTTGCGAGCGCCCACCATGCCACAGCCCGCGCGCGGGGGGCAAGCTCCCTTGACGCCGCAAGGTGCGCCGCGCACCATGCCGGCCGTCACGCAACGGGAGCGGACGGGATTTATGGGCAGGGAGAAAAGACCGCGCCGGACCGGCGTCACCGAGGGAACCAGAATGAAAGCCGAAGACCGGCGCCGGCGCTTGGCCGAGGCCCTTCGCGACAACCTGAAGAAGCGGCGGCGCCAAGCACGCGCCCGTTCCGATGCCGCTGCGGAGGCAGCCAAGGGAGAAGACTGCACGTAAGCCCGATTTGTCGACGGTGCACCGGCGCGGACCGGGTGCCGAGCAAGGGAGGGAACGCCAGCACCCGGCACATCTATGTCATAGGAACGGTGACTCCGGCTTGGCTCAGATGCCTCGCTCGTGAGTAACCGACAGCCATCCGCTTTCCTTCCTGCCTATCGGGTGAAGGCTCACAACGGGCAACCGGCGCAAATGGGATAATCGATGGATCGTATTTACATTCGCGGTGGCAGACCGCTGACAGGCAAAATACACATCTGTGGGGCCAAGAACGCGGCCCTGCCGTTAATGGCGGCCAGCTTGCTCACCGACGGGACGCTGGTGTTGTCCAACCTGCCGGATCTGGCGGACATCTCCACCATGGCCCGTCTTTTGGCCGAGCTGGGAGTGGAGATCACCATGAACGGGGAGGCGCCGGGCAGGGGAAATTCGGGACGCGTCCTCAGCCTCACCGCCGATACCACCTCCGAAACCACAGCGCCCTATGACTTGGTGCGCAAGATGCGCGCCTCGGTTTTGGTGCTGGGCCCGCTGCTGGCCCGTCGCGGCAGTGCCCGCGTGTCCCTTCCCGGGGGGTGCGCCATCGGAACCCGGCCCGTGGACCTGCACCTGAAGGCGTTGACCGAGTTGGGCGCCAATATCGGGATTGACGAGGGCTATATCGAGGCGACGGCGTCCAAGGGTCTGAAGGGCGCGCACATCCTCTTTCCCGTGGTCACGGTTGGCGGGACCGAGAATGCGCTTATGGCCGCGGTCCTGGCCGAGGGGGAGACCGTGCTTGCCAACGCGGCTCGTGAGCCCGAGGTGGCGGACCTGGCCCGCTGCCTCGTCGCCATGGGAGCCGAGGTCGAAGGCATCGGCACCGATACGCTTCGCATTCGCGGGGTTGAGCACCTCAGCGGCACCAAATACGCGGTCGTGCCCGACCGTATCGAAACCGGCACCTATGCCGTCGCCGCGGCTATCACCGGCGGCGACGTGGAGTTGGTGGATGCGCCGCTAAAGTTGATCGGGGCGGTAGCGGACACGCTGACCAAAGCCGGTGCCGAAGTGTGTGAAACCCCCGGGGGCCTGCGCGTGGCGCGCACGGGCGTGCCGTTGAAGGGGGTCGACGTGACGACCGAGCCCTTTCCCGGATTCCCGACCGACATGCAGGCCCAGCTCATGGCCCTGATGGCGGTTGCCGAGGGAGCCTCCGAGATCACCGAAACCATTTTTGAGAACCGCTTTACCCATGTGCCGGAACTCTGCCGCATGGGGGCCGACATCACCGTTAACGGAGCCTCGGCCATCGTGCGGGGTGTGCCGGGCCTGTCGGGCGCCCCGGTGATGGCCACCGACCTCAGGGCTTCGGTTTCCCTGGTGCTGGCGGGCCTGGCGGCTGAGGGCGAGACCGAGATCACCCGCGTCTACCACCTGGATCGCGGCTACGAACGGCTGGAAGAGAAGCTGTCCGCCTGCGGCGCCGATGTGAAACGAATCACGGGATAGGGGACATGGAGGATCAGCGGCATCGAGGGCCACGGGCGCGCCTCCGCCGCATTCCAGCGCACTGTGCCTGTTACCGGCCCGGTGTAGCGCCGTTCACGTTGGGGCTCAAAACGCCAGAAGCGAGATATACCCGGCCGCGAACAGGAGCGTGAGGACGGCGAACTCGCCTGCAAACCTAAGGGGGGTCATGGGCCCATCCTCCTTGGGGATTGGATTACGACCCGGGACACGCAAGAAGGATGCCACCCCCGGCGAGGGGACAATTCATTGAAATATCACGATGTTTTCCGCCGCCGCGTGGGAGGTATGTGCCCGGCGGGAGAAAAATCCCGGGAGGGGAGCGAAAAAAATGCCTAGTAAGGGCGAATCCCGGACCAACCGCTGATATACCTGCACGCCCGGCGGCGGGAGGGGTGGTCTTCAGAGGAGTGTAACGCCACCACTGGCCGACGACGGCGTTAGGGACAGGGGCCGTCGCGTTGAGAACCCGACGCCCGTTGCCTACCGGGCGGTGGTATTACCGGTCGTCAATCAAGGACAACCAAATTCTCCGCCGAACTCCTGCCTCCTTCCTGGTCGACAAGGTCGTACTCGATCTTCTGGCCCTCGCGCAGGGTGGTCAGGCCTGCGCGTTGGACTGCAGATATGTGGACAAAAGCGTCCTTGGAGCCGTCTTCGGGCTCGATAAAGCCGTAGCCCTTGGCCGGATTGAACCATTTAACGGTGCCGACAGTCATAACGTCTTCTCTCAAAGTAAGGTCGCACTAACGGCGTCAATACCATGAAATCGCGGGAATTCAAATCACGAAAGGTCCAGTGCCTGACGAGATGACGGAACACGGCGCGGACGAGAAACGCGCACCATGGCTATCCGCGAGGCAACCGGCTGTGTTCAATTGGCGTGTTCATACATCTCCCGGCCTCCGCATGAAGCCGTGTTACAACAGGGAATACGCGTCACCGCCGGGATCCGGATGCAACCGCCATAGATTATTGGTGCGATTGATTGGCGACGATCGGTGTCGAAGACCAAGGGTTCCGTGGTTCCCCGCCGGCCGCTTGGCCCCATGGGACCGCCGGACGTCGACCAAACACCGGCTGGTGAAATGGGCCAAAACCCTCTATTAATGCCGCCGCCCCCGAATGAGGATAAGGCTTTGGGTACGAAAGATAAGCTCGTGCTGGCGCTGCCCAAGGGGCGTATCCTTGCCGAGGTGATGCCAGTCGTGCGCCGCGCCGGGATCGAGCCGGAGGCCGACTTCGAGGATACCGGGGCCCGGCAGCTGCGCTTCGCCACCAACCGCCCGGAGGTCGACATCATCCGCGTGCGCAGTTTCGATGTGGCCACCTTCGTCGCCTTCGGTGCGGCCCAATTGGGCGTTGTCGGGGCAGACGTGCTGATGGAATTCGACTACGCTGAGATTTATGCGCCATTGGACCTGGGCGTGGGCCGTTGCCGCGTGGCCGTGGCAGAGCCGGCAGACATGGTGGGAACGGACGATCCCTCCACTTGGAGCCATGTGCGGGTGGCTACCAAATACCCGAATATCACCCGCCGCCACTTCGCCGCCCGCGGGGTGCAGGCGGAATGCATCACGCTGAATGGCGCGTTGGAACTGGCGCCTAAGCTCGGCCTGTGCCGGCGCATCGTGGATTTGGTGTCTACGGGCGAGACCCTGAAGGCCAACGGGCTGGTGGAGGTGGAGTTGATCGCCGATGTCACCTCGCGCCTGGCGGTCAATCGCGCGGCGTGGAAAACCAACCCCGCCGTGATCGGCTCCTGGATCCAGCGCTTCCGGGAGGCTGTCGATGCCGGCGTGGCTTGATACCCGGGATACCGGCTTCGAGGCGGCCTTCACCGCCCTGCTCGCGGCCAGGCACGAGACGGCGGACGGCGTGGACGACACCGTTGCCGCCATCCTGGCCGACGTCAAGGCGAACGGCGATGTGGCGGTTATCGCCCACACCAAGCGCCTGGACGGGTTCGACGTTACGCCGGCGACCATGCGCGTGCCGGCGGATGTAGTAAAGCAGGCGGCAGGTAAATGTCTACGTGAGACCGTTGAGGCGCTGGAGCTGGCATGGACCCGGATCACCGACTTTCACCGCCGGCAGATGCCCGAGGACCTGGATTACACCGACGCGGCCGGGCTTAGCCTCGGTCTCCGCTGGAAGCCGCTTGCCGCGGTCGGCCTGTACGTTCCCGGCGGCACGGCGGCCTATCCCTCATCGGTGCTGATGAATGCCGTGCCGGCCAAGATAGCGGGGGTGCAGCGCGTGGTCATGGTGGTGGCGTCGCCGGGTGGCCAAGTTAATCCGCTGGTGCTGGCGGCGGCAGACATTGCCGGCGTGGACGAGATCTACCGGATCGGCGGCGCCCAGGCCGTGGGCGCGCTCGCCTTCGGCACCCCGACCATCGCCCGGGTGGACAAGATCATCGGTCCCGGGAATGTTTACGTCGCAGCGGCCAAGCGGCAGGTGTTCGGAAACGTCGGCATCGACATGATCGCCGGTCCATCGGAGATCGTGGTCGTCGCTGACCGCTTTAACGACCCCGCCTGGATTGCCGCCGACCTGCTGGCACAGGCCGAACATGACGTAGCCGCTCAGGCAATCCTGGTTGCCGATGATAAGGACTTCGCCGAAGCCGTGACGGAAGCGATGCAGGCCCACCTGAGCACCCTGCCCAGGGCCGGGATCGCGGCACAAAGCTGGGAAAGCTTCGGCGCCGTCATCGTCATGGAATCCCTGGCCGATGCCGGTCCACTGATCGATCGCATCGCACCCGAGCACCTGGAGCTTGCGGTGGAAGAGCCGGACACCCTGGCGGCCACCGTATGCAATGCCGGCGCCATATTCCTCGGCCGGTTCGCGCCGGAAGCCGTCGGCGACTACGTGGCCGGCCCCAACCATGTTCTGCCGACGGCAGGCAGCGCCCGGTTCTCCTCGGGCCTGGGCGTGCTCGACTTTCTGAAACGCAGTTCCCTGATCGGTTGCAACAGGGAAAGTCTTGCCGCCGTTGGGCCCGCCGCCGTGGCCCTGGCCAAGGCCGAGGGGCTGGATGCCCATGCGCTTTCCCTGGCCCTACGGTTGAACCGGCCTCAGGACACGTAAGGCGCTGAGGCGCGGTGTCCGGAAACCAACGAATCGTCGACATTTTTCTTGACGAGCGCACCGTACTCAGGCGCAGCCCGCAGGTTGAGCACGAACGCCGGGTGGCAATCTACGACCTGTTGGAGGAGAACCACTTCGCTCCCGTCGGCGATTTCGAGGGCCCGTATAACCTGCACCTCAGCATCGAAGAGAACCGCTTGGTATTCGACGTGCGTACACCGACCAACGGGCCACTAACCAAGTTCACCCTGCCCCTCAGCCCCTTCCGTTCGATCATCAAGCACTACTTCATGGTCTGTGAAAGCTACTTCGAGGCCATCAAGACCGCCCCTCCCTCACGGATCGAAACCATCGACATGGGGCGCCGCGCCCTCCACAACGATGGTTCGACCATCCTGTGCGAGCGGTTGGCCGGAAAAGCCGACATCGACATGGAAACCGCGCGGCGCCTGTTCACACTGATCTGCGTGCTGCATATCCGGGCCTAGCCATGGGCGACCTCCCCTCCGCCGTGCTCTTCGCCTGCACCGGGAACACTGTGCGCTCGCCCATGGCCGAGGCGATTCTCAAATACCTGCACGGTCGCCACATCTATGTGGATTCGGTTGGCGTGCGCAAGGGCGAGCTAGACGGTTTCGCCGTCGCCGTGATGGATGAAATCGGAATCGACATCAGCCACCATCATCCCAAAACCTTCGAGGACCTGGAAGATACCTCGTTTGATTTGGTGACCTCGCTGTCGCCCGAGGCCCAGCACAAGGCGGTGGAGATGACCCGTGTCGTGGCCTGCGATGTGGAGTTCTGGAACACCTTCGATCCGTCGGTCATCGAAGGTAGCCGCGAGGTGCGGCTGGAGGCCTACCGCCAAGTGCGCGACGAACTCATGCGCCACATCAAGAAACGCTTTCCGGTGCGGCCCGTGGCAGACGTGTGAGACGGAAACTGCTCCTGAGACACAACCCTTCCCCACCCCGGCAGAAAACGTTCAGCCCCTGGACTGATACCGTCCAAGGGATGGAAAACACTTGACCGGACGGTATTTGGGGGCACTTATGGGGCCGCCATCGCAACCGCAATCGAGAGAGTAATGGCGAAGGAAGAGGTCCTAGAGTTTACCGGCACCGTGACCGAGCTTCTGCCCAATGCCATGTTCCGGGTGAAGCTGGACAACGACCACGAAATCCTCGCCCATACCGCGGGGAAGATGCGCAAGCATCGTATCCGGGTCTTGGCCGGTGACCGCGTCAACGTGGAAATGACGCCTTACGACCTGACAAAGGGTCGCATTACTTTCCGTTTCAAGTAACCGCGCCAAGCTACGCTGCTGACCATGGGGATACCGGGATGTCTGTTTCCGGCATCGACAGGGAAAGGCCCCGCCTGATTCTCGCTTCGGCGTCACCGCGGCGCCTGGTTCTTCTGGAACAGATCGGAATTATCCCCGATGAGACGGTCGCCGCCGAGGTGGACGAGGCCGCCTGCCGGCGCGAGCGGCCGGGTGAACTGGCCGCGCGTTTGGCCGAGGCCAAGGCCCGCCAGATCGCCGCCCGCTTTCCTGGCGCCCTGGTTCTGGGTGCCGACACGGTAGTTGCGTGTGGGCGGCGGGTGCTGCCCAAGGCCGACGATGAAGGTCAGGCCCGGCGCTGCCTGGAATTCCTTTCCGGACGCCGCCACCGCGTCCACGGCGGTGTCTCGGTGATCGACGGGCAGGGGCGGGGACACGCCCGGCGGGTGGTCACGGTGGTCGCGTTCAAGCGCTTGAGTCGGGAGGATGTCAGCGACTACATCTCCACGGGCGAGTGGCGCGGCAAGGCCGGGGCCTACGCTATCCAGGGCCACGCTGCGGCCTTCGTGCGCAAGATCAGCGGTTCCTACTCCAACGTGGTCGGCCTGCCCTTGTTCGAGACAGCATGCCTGCTCAAAGGGCTGGGCTACGACACCCGATTGGACACATAATCGATCGTGGCTATCGACGAAATACTGATCAACGTTGCCTTGGGGGAGACCCGGATTGCGCTGGTCGAGTCCGGGTGTCTGCGCGAGTTGCTGGTTGAGCGCCCGGACCAGGAAAGCGTGGTCGGCAATGTGTATCTGGGGCGCGTCGAACGCGTGCTGCCCGGCATTGACGCTGCCTTTGTCGATATCGGACTCACCCGTGCGGGGTTTCTCGCGCTTGCCGACGCGCGCACTGCCGACGCGGCGACAGGGGGCACCGACGCCCGTATCGCCGATTATGTGGGCGAAGGCGACGCGGTCCTCGTCCAGGTGCTGAGTGACGCATTTGACGACAAGGGAGCCAAGCTGACCACGCGCATCGCGCTCCCCGGCCGCTACCTCGTCTACGCTGCCGATGGCGCAAATGTGAGAGTATCCCGGCGCATCACCGGGGACGACGAGCGGACCCGGCTCGCCACTCTGCTCGACGAGCTGGCCGAGGACGGCGAAGGATTCATCGTGCGCACGGCGGCCTCGGGGGCCGGCCAAGAGGAGTTGGCCCGAGACGTGGCGAACTTGCGGGCCGCCTGGTTGGCAATCGCCGACAGTCGGTCAACGACCAAGCCGCCCGCCCTTCTCCATGGTGAGCTGGACCCGGTGTGCCGGATCCTGCGCGACGAGAGCGGAGGGGAGCTTACGCGCATCGTCGTCGATGATTCGAAAACCCTGGCCCGGGTCCGGAAAATCTGCCAGCGGTTTGCGCCGGCCCTTGGCGACCGGCTGGTTCTCCACGACGCGTCTCAGCCCCTGTTCGAGGTGCGCGGGATCGAGGAGCAGATCGAGGACGCCCTTTCGCCGCTGGTGGACCTCCCGTCCGGCGGCAGAATCTTCATCGACGAAACCGCGGCGCTCGCCGCCATCGACGTCAACACCGGCGGCGGCGCGCAAATGGGAGGCCAGCAGGCGACGGCGTTGCGCACCAACCTGGAAGCCGCGGCCGAGATCGGCCACCAGATCCGCCTGCGCAACCTGAGCGGGCTTCTGGTGGTGGACTTCGTTCCCATGCGGCGGCACCAGCACGGGACCGAGGTGCTGGCGGCCTTGCGCGCGGCGGTGGCCGAAGATCCCTGCTCCACCCACGTGTTCGGCTTCACCCGGCTCGGGCTGGTGGAAATGACGCGCCGGCGGCGGCGGGGCTCACTTTCGCAGACCTTGACAAAGCCCTGTCCGCCCTGCGCCGGAACCGGCCGGGTCAATTCGCCCCTCACCGTTGCCTTGGAGGCCCTGCGTGCGGCGCTGCGCGAGGCCGGCGCCAACCCCGGCGCGGTGCTCCGATTGAGGGCGCATCCGACCGTGATTGGGGCCTTGGATGGTGCCGCCGCGACCGCCTTGGCGGACACCGAGGCACGCCTTGGCCGGCCACTTGTGCTAAACCGTGACAGGGCTTTCCCCCCCGGCCGATTCGAGGTGGAGTGCACGCAGGACGAAGGGCGGGAAGGAGATGGCTGAATCCGGCCCTAAGGACCCCAAGGTGGTTCCCCTGAAAAGGCGCCCATGCCCCATGTGCGGCCGGCTGGCGGTGGCGCGATTCCGCCCCTTTTGCTCGCGCCGATGCGCCGATTTGGACCTCGGCCACTGGATCAAGGAAGACTACCGCGTCCCGTCGGACGAGGAATTCGACCCTGAAGCGGAGCCGCCCGAGGGCGGGGAGGAAGCGTGATTCCGCCCCCCGGGGGGATGCTGGACAGTGCCGGTGATTTCTTTTATAAGCGCCGTTCCATGAGCAGGCGGGGCGTCTTTCGGCCGCCCGCTTTTCTCCCGCCCCGGGGATGCCCAGGTAGCTCAGTTGGTAGAGCAGCGGACTGAAAATCCGCGTGTCGGTGGTTCGATTCCGCCCCTGGGCACCATTTCAACACGTTTGTCAATGGACTGGTTGACCGGAATGTCGGCGCTCAAGGCCGTCATCGGCAGGGGCCTTGCACCTGACGCGGGCTTTTCCGGTGACCCGGCCACGCCCTCGGAGGTGTCACTCTTTGATCGCGCACTCCCGGCGGTGGAGCGGTAAAGCCGCGGTATCCCACGGCCCGCTCCCGTCAGCCCCCGGTGGAATATTTACCCGACTTCCAGTTCGCGAATGGCGGCAAGGTAATCCACATCGCGCCGCCAACGCCGCACCACCTGCTTGGCGGCGTCTTCCGATATGCGATCGTAAAAAGCCAGGACCTTGCGGGAATCCCTTTTGAGGGTCGTGTCGCTGCCGGGTCTTGCCTTGCGGCTGAGGGCAAAGATGGAGGAGAAATTCTCTTTGTCTATGCCGACTGCCTTACACGCGATGGCCAAACCTTCACCACCGGCCTCGAACACGAGACGCATAACGAGGAGCTCACGCAGGCCGGTGAATCTCCGGAACATGGCCATGAACAGGCCGATTTCACCTTCGCTAAGGGATTGGACCAGCAGATCCGGAGTAACCTTTCCGCTCGTGTCGAGTTCCGCCGCCAAGGCCTCTGACTTGCGTTTCGGCTTATCCGGAGAGGTCACCGTCTCTACCTCTTCCAGGGCCACATTTTCCAAAAGATCGTCGATTTCGGTCTGATTCAGGCCGCTGTTTTCCAGGATGTACTGCCGCAGCGCCGCCGATACCCACATGAACATGCGCTTGGCCAGCCTGGGATCCAGGTCATGGCGACGCAGCATCGGCTCCTGGAATGTGTCGACCCGTTTCGCTTCGTCTACGAGATATTCCATGGTCGCGTCGGAAATCTTGGCGTTGGAGTTCTCCAGCAGGGTGGTGATGACGTCCTTGTGGCCTGTCTGCACCAGCGCGCCGGAGACCGCTTCGCTGACGGTTTGCCGGATGGCGATGGCCATCTGATGCTCCAGCGTGCGCTGCTGAACCACCTCAATCAAGTCGGTGTCGTGCAGAACCGTGCTTTTGGTGAGAATGGGGTAGGCGACCTCGATTTCGTCATTTGCAAGCCGCTGGACCAGATCGCGCGGCGCGTCGTCCCGTTCCGCCAGTTGGGCGCTGACGACCCGGCGCACAGACATCTCGGCGTCGTGGATCATCTGGCGCAGGATGCTGAACATCAGGGTTCGCTCCCGCTCCGTCAGCGTACAGCCCCTTTGAAGGAACAGGTCGGATATGGTTTCGGCCAGCGCCAGGCGTCCCGCTACCGACTTGTCCCGGGCGAGCCCGTACAGATATTCGCTGTCGATCCTGTCCGCGGTAGACATCACGCCCCGCCAATAACGCCCTTGCTCGGCTGTCCGAAGGTCTGTCCGGCGCCTACCCTGTGGCCCGATCGGTGAGGCGACGCTGGCGCGCGAAAACAACCGAAATCCTGCCCTATTTCACGACAGGTTCTATTAATACCTGATTAATAGCACTATTTATTCCACGTTTCGGGCCGTGCAGAGAGGAATCTGCGGCAAACGCATTTTCGCCCGTTGTGATCGCTTCATCACGGTCACATTCCATGTGCACCGGTCATTGCCGAAGGAAACCGGCCGGCCGCCGATCCCGTTGGAGACACGGGTGGCCTTCGTCAGGCGGAGGATTTGTGCGGCCGGCGACCTGTCACATGTCCGGTTCTTGGTTAGCCTTCGCCCCGCCCGCCCCCTTGGGGGCGTGGATGGAGGCGTCATTAGCTTTGCTTTTCAATCTTGAGCGCCGGCGGCGAGGTTGGCGTGGACGTCACCTGATCCCGGCGCCGCGGGACGCGCGGCGTGTGGTCTCCGGTTGCCGATGTCCGCCGCTTCGCCGCGCGCGCGGACGACGTTTTTTTCTTGTTCGGGGGAGACCACTGGCCGGTGCGCATTCTTTTTTGGAATTCTTTTGCGGTCATGGGCTTGGCGAAATAATACCCCTGATACAGATCGCAGCCGCGGGTTCTCAGGAAGTCAAGTTGCTCTTTCGTTTCCACACCTTCGGCGATCACTTTGAGACCCAGGTTGTGCGCCAGGGCAATAATGGCGTCGGCGAGCGAGGCGTCCTCGGGGTCAACGGTCACGTCGTGGACGAATGAACGATCGATCTTCACCGAGTTCACGGGCAAGCGCTTGAGATAGCTGAGGGACGAATAGCCGGTGCCGAAATCATCGATCGATAAGCCGACGCCCATCTCCCTGATCGCGTGCAGATACGTGATCGCTTCCTCGGCGTCCTCCATGATCAGGCTCTCGGTGATCTCGAACGTCAGCAGGTCGGGCGAAAGGCCGGTTTCCTCCAGGACCGTGGCGACGGTATCCTTGGTAAACCCCCGTTTCAATTGGCCGCTCGACAGGTTCACGGACATGCCGAACACCGGCAGATCCATGTCTCGCCATGCCCGCGCCTGCGCACACGCGGTGCGCAACACCCACTCGCCGAGGGACTTGATGAGACCCGTTTCCTCGGCCAGGGGGATGAACGTGTCGGGCGCCACCAATCCCCGCGTCGGATGGCGCCACCGCAACAGGGCTTCGGCATTGATCACGCGCTCGGACTGGAACTCGACGATCGGCTGGTAGTGTACGAATAACTGTTTGCGTTCCAGCGCGTACCTGAGGTCGTTTTCCAGGCTCATGCGGTTCAAGGCCTGGGCGTCCATGGCGTTCGTAAAGAATCGGTATTCGTTTCGTCCCGCATCCTTTGCCCGGTACATGGCCACGTCGGCGTTCCGAAGCAGGGTCGTGGCGTCGTCCCCGTCGGCGGGAAAGATCGTGATCCCGATGCTGGCGCCGATGAAGGCCTCATGCCCATCGAGTAAGAACGGTTTCCCGAGGCTATCAATGACCTTGTTTGCCACCATGGCGGCGTCTTCCGCCTTGGCAATGTCTTGCAGGACGATCGTGAACTCGTCTCCACCCAGGCGCGCCACCGTGTCGACCTCGCGGACGGAGGCCTGCAATCGTTTGGCCGCTTCCTGGAGCAGGCGGTCTCCGACGACGTGGCCAAGGGTGTCGTTGACGACCTTGAATCGATCGAGATCAATAAACAACAGGGCCAAAAGGCCCTTGTTCCGGCGGACGCTGACGATCGCCTGTTTCATCCGATCCAGGAAGAGCATCCGGTTGGGCAGCCCGGTAAGGGAGTCGTAATTTGCCTGACGCCTGATCTGTTCCTCGACCTGTTTCTGTTTGGTGACGTCGATAAAGGTCAGGGCGGTGCCGCCTTCGGGCGTGCGGGTTTCCTTAATGATGTACCAGACACCGTTGGCAAACCGGCGTAAAATGGGGCCCTTGGGGTTGCGGTGTT